>JAAYHS010000157.1 GCA_012735315.1 Bacillota bacterium
CCGGTAAAGCGGCTTTAGAAGGATTCCGCGATGTTCCCGGCGCCCGGATTATCGTTTTCTTCCCCGAGGAAGGCGTCAGCCAAATTCAAAAACTGCAGATGACCACCCAGGAAGGGAACAATACTTGGGTAGTCGGGGTGAGAGGGAATTTTGACGATACGCAAAACGGGGTGAAGGCGATCTTCACCGACGCCGCGATTATTAAGGATTTGGCCGCCAAGAAGCTGGCGTTTTCGTCCGCCAATTCGATTAACTGGGGGAGATTGGTCCCGCAGATAGTCTATTATTTTTACGGCTATCTGGAGTTGTGCCGCAGGGGAACGGTTAAGCCGGGCGGTCCGATTAATATCGCGGTCCCCACCGGGAATTTCGGTAATATTTTAGCGGCTTATTTCGCCCGGGAGATGGGGCTGCCGATTGCCCGGATGATTTGCGCTTCCAATTCGAATAATGTTTTGACCGATTTTATCAACACCGGATTTTACGACCGGAACCGGTCTTTTTATACCACCATCTCACCGTCGATGGATATTTTAATCTCCAGTAATTTGGAACGGTTATTGTTTTATTTGTCCGGCAAAGACCCGGACCGGGTCAACGAGTGGATGCGGGAATTGAAATCCAAGGGGAGTTACCGGGTTGATCAGGGAACCGCTTCCCGGATTCAAGGGTTGTTCTACGGCGGATATGCCGATGAAACCGAGACCAGGAAAACGATCGAACGGGTTTACCGGGAATTCGGTTACGTAATGGATCCTCATACCGCGGTTGGCGAAGCGGTTATTGAACGTTATCAACAAACGACCGGCGACGATTTGCCGGTGCTGTTGGTCGCCACCGCCAGTCCCTTTAAGTTTAACCGGAGCGTGGCCGAGGCGATTTTAGGCGAGGCGGAGATCCAAGACAGGAGTGAATTCGAATTGCTTGAGAAGTTGCGGGAGATTTCCGGCAGGGAGATCCCGGCCGGACTCCGGGGTTTGGATCAAAAAGAGATCCGGCACCGGACGGTTTGTTCGAGCGAAGCCATGCCGCGGGTCGTGAGGGAGATCTTGGGCGTTTAAAAGGTTTACGGGGTTGCCAAGCGCGCCCCGGTTTTTGTTTTTTAAAACCCATTCGCCTCACCCACGAAGCTTGGTCGGTTATAGATTTAATTCGTGCCCCCTCTCCCGGAAAGAAAGTCCATTCCGACTGCTGTGAGAGGGGACAATGATCGATATTGCTTTTCGATACATTTATATCACCGCAGGATATGTGTGTTTTGTCGGCAACGAACAACTAGCCGATATCTCCAGCGTTATTGCAAAACTAAAGGCAGTTTTATAACAACAACTCGGATAAAACATATTTCCCCTCTCACGTCCTTCAAAACGGCCATAAGTTGCGGGAGAGTGGCGAATATCCGGACTGGAATAACTGGTTTCATCCGATTTTTTTTGGTATAATGAAGATACAATAAATGGTTAAGTTGGTGGACACTATGGAAAAGGCCCTGCTTGAAGCAGTTGATATTATTGTAAAAAATTTTGCGCCGGACAAAGTAATTTTATTTGGGTCCCGGGCAAGGGGTTCCGCTAATCAGGATAGCGATTATGATTTATGCATCCTAAAAAGCGACTTGGAACATAAACGGAAAACTGCTCAGGAAATATATAAGACGTTATTAACGTGTGGTCTTTCCGTAGATATTATTGTGGAAACGCCGGAAAATTTCTCCAAATTAAAGACCAATTCGTTTTTAATTTATGCAAATATTGCCGCCAACGGGGAGGTACTTTATGAAAAACAGTGAATTGGCCGGGGCATGGCTGAAAAGAGCCATTAGTAATCTGGAAAAAGCTAAAATCGGTAAGATATCGGATACCCTTTTTTATGAAGACTTATGTTTTGATTGTCAGCAAGCTGCCGAAAAAGCTTAAAAGGCATTATTGATTGACCGGAATGTTACATTTCCGAAGACTCATTCATTGAATAAGCTTATTGCAATTATTAAGGAGCAAGAGATAGAAGTTCCTCCGGAGGTTGAAGAGTCGGTAATCTTAAATGATTATGCGGTTGAAACCAGGTATCCCGGTGAATATGAACCGGTAACAGCAGAAGAGTATAATACGGCTGTAAAAATAACGTCCGGTGTGATTCAATGGGTAAAAGAACAATTGAGGAATAATGTTTAAAGTAATTGTTGAAAAACATTAAACATTAAGAGAGTGTTTCCGGCATCAAAATAAAGGTCCTGAAGATAATTCGGAGCGCTAGGCGGGCGCTTCGAAATCCGATGGACCTTTTTGTTTACCCGGCGGTTAGCTTTTGGGGTTTAAAATGGGTTTCGTCTCACCACTATCGATGGTTTAAGCGGCCGATTTAATCCGGTTGCGGTTCCCCTCTCCCTGCAAGCAAGCGGGTTTTGGGTGTTGGGGGAGGGGAATGATGGGGGATACGGGTTTATGGGCGTTTTTAAAACATGGAATCGAAAAATCAAAACTATCCCTCGCCTGAACTTTCGGAACCGCGGCGGTTCAAGGAGAAGGGCGATAAAGTAAAAGACAATCGAGTTGCCGCCGGACGGGGTGAGGCGAAAAACGGCAAGCATAAACTCTACCCGGCACCCGCAAAATTATATTGAAACAAGAAAAATCAGTCAATTTGGCTGGTTTTTCTTTTATTAAGGTAATCGAGCCGCTGCCGGACGGGGTGAGGCGAAAAACGGTTGCAAGCAGAAGGGATAAAATCGGCAAAATGAGACAAAAAAGAGGAAAAATCTGTATCAAAGAAGAAATATCACTTGCTAGAAGTTGGTTACCACAAAAAGATAAAAAAAATGATGAAAACATTATTATTGCCGGGTAAAATCGGCGGGAAAGGAGATCATATGAAAAACAAAATCTGGTGTTTATTACTTTTAACGGTTTGTATCTCGTTTTTAAGCGGATGCATTACTTACTCGGAAGAGATGACTCTAAACAAGGATTTTTCGGGAAAGGCCGGTATTCGATTGGCGATCTCGAACATGATGTTCGCAATGATGGGAGAAAGTCCTTCCTCAATGTTGAAAGAGATGGAAGAGTCTTTTAAGTCATCGGAAAAAATCGCCTTGCTTGAATCGAAAACCTATAATGAAAATGATAATCAGATCTTCGATTTTGAAATAGAATTCAAATCGATCGAGGATCTTAATTCGCTTCAAGAAAATTCCGAAGAGATGCCTTTTATTGGGGAAGTGTCCTTAACAAAAGAGAAAGATGGGAAAATAACCTTAAAACGCGTCATCTCCGGCGGAAAAGATAAAGAAGATGTCGATCCTAGAATGAAAAGCTCTTTGGCGGAGTATAAATGGACTTATGAATTGAAGACGCCGTATAAAATCATAAATGCCAACACTTCCCCGGCTTATATCGATCATAAAACAAACACCGTCAAATGGGAAGTTCCGTTGTTGTCCGTTTTAAACGAGCCTCAAGAATTGACCGTGACTATGGAAACGTTTAATCCCATGATTTATATCTACGCGGCCGGGGTAGGGATCATATTATTGCTAATTGTGTTTGGAATTGTGATTATTAAACGAAAGAAAGGGCCGACGATAGTAAATACTTCCGACATGGAATAATTGTTACTCTTTGCGGCTGCGGAGGGGGAAACGGCAAACAAGACGGTCCGAATGCAGGCCTGAACGGCATATACTACATGGCCGAACTCAATATCAATAACGGCGGCGAAAGTTCGGCAATCACCGAAATCGTCTTTGACGGAAATGGAAATTTTACTTTCAACCAAATATACGGTGATCAAAATGGCGGAAATCAGGAACGGTCGGGTTCGGGAACATATGAAGTAAAGGCCGACGGTAGTTGTACTTTTACGGTAAACGGAGAGGTCACCGACGCCCGCTTAAGCGCCGACGGCCGGACTTTTGTAGCCGCCAGGAACGATTCGGCATCGGTTCATAACGTTAGTGTCGGTGTGAAACACAGTCCCTAAAACGTTTCGCGTTTAACGGATATTCATTCGGTTTTTGCAGGCCTTTGTCGGAATGCGGCAGCAAGGATAAAATGTAAATCAATCCGGCGACCGGAGCATGAATGCTCCGGTATATTTCTTTAAAGCTTCAATCCGGGCTGTCGGGAATCTTAAGAAAAACCCCTCGGGCGGCAGGAGATTGGCCGGAAGATCATGAATTAGATTGATGGTATGATGTTAATCGAAGGAATGAATTTCTTTCGATTAATCTTTTCTACTTGGAAAATCGCGCTCGCCGGTAACCGTAATTGCGCCGGGGAAATTAACGTTCCCGAAACGATAATGGGGACAAGCGCCGCTACGGCTGAGCGCGCGATTATTTTTGAGGAGGTATACATGGATATCCTGACGGGTTTGAACGAACCACAACAGGAGGCGGTCCGTCATACCGAGGGGCCGCTCCTGATTTTAGCCGGCGCCGGTTCCGGGAAGACCAGAGTGCTGACCCACCGGATCGCTTATTTATTGGAACAAGGGGTTGAACCCTGGCGGATATTGGCGGTCACTTTTACCAATAAGGCCGCCGAGGAGATGCGGGAGCGGGTGGAAGCTTTGGTTGGCCCCGCCGCCGAGGCGATTTGGGTCTCCACCTTTCATACCGCCTGCGTGCGCATCTTACGCCGGGAAATAGAAGCGTTAGGGTTTGACAAAAGTTTTGTGATCTTTGACACTCAAGACGAACTGACTCTGGTAAAAAACATTTTGAAAGAGATGAATCTCAGCGATAAGAATTACCATCCCAAAGCCCTGTTGGCCGCGATTTCCTCGGCCAAGAACGAACTGATCGGCCCCGAGGAGTATTCGAATACGGCGGCTGATCATTGGACCAAGATCGTGGCCGAGGTTTACGCCAGGTATCAAAAAAAATTGCGCGCCAATAACGGGATGGATTTCGACGATTTGCTCATGCACACCGTCAAATTATTCAAGGAAGTCCCGGCGGTGCTGGAAAAGTATCAGGAACGGTTCCGGTATATCTTGATCGACGAATATCAGGACACCAATCACGCCCAATACCGCTTGGTCACTTTGCTGGCTTCCAAGTACCGCAACCTCTGTGTGGTCGGCGACGACGATCAATCGATTTATAGTTTCCGGAGCGCCGATATTCGTAACATTTTAGAATTTGAGCGCGATTTTCCGGAGACCCGGATTATCAAACTGGAACAGAACTACCGTTCCACCAAGACTATTCTTCATGCCGCCAACGAAGTGATTCGTCATAACCGGGGGCGGCGGCCCAAGCGATTGTGGACCGAGAATTTTAAAGGCGAGCCGATTGCCGTTTACAATGCGGACGATGAACGGGATGAAGCCCGTTTTATCGCGGAAGAGATCTCCCGTTTGGTACGGGAGGGAAACAACCGCTATGGCGATTTTGCGATTCTCTACCGGACCAACGCTCAGTCCCGCAGTTTTGAAGAGGCCATGGTCCAACGGGGAATCCCTTACCGGGTAATCGGAGGATTCCGGTTTTACGAACGTAAAGAGATCAAAGACATTTTGGCTTATTTGCGATTAATACACAATCCGGCGGACCGGATCAGTTTCGCCCGGATCGTCAATGTTCCCAAACGGGGCATCGGCGCGGCCGGCTTAGACCGGTTTCTCTATTTCCTGGACGACAATAATTATTCGATTCCGGAAGGATTTGAACATTTAAACGAGATCCCCAGCCTTACCGGTAGGGCGATTAAACCGTTGGCGGAGTTTTACCGATTATTAGAGGGCTGGATTCAAAATAAAGACCATTTAACCGTACGTGAATTGACGGAGCGAGTCTTGTTCGAAAGTGGTTATCTTCAGGAATTAAAAGCGGAAGGGACAATTGAGGCTCAAGGCCGGTTGGAGAATATCGACCAGTTCATAGCGTTAACGGTTGATTTTGAACAAAACAGCGATGACCGGAGTTTGGCCGCTTTTTTGGAGACGGTCGCTTTAGTGGCCGACATTGATAATTATGAAGCCGATGCTGAAGCCGTAGTGATGATGACCCTCCATTCCGCCAAAGGATTGGAGTTCCCTGTGGTCTTTCTGGCCGGTTTGGAAGAAGGCCTTTTTCCGCATAGCCGGGCGTTAATGGAAACCAACCGGGAACTGGAGGAGGAACGGCGGCTTTGCTATGTCGGAATAACCCGGGCCCAACATCGTCTCTATCTGACTTACGCCAACCGAAGGATCCTTTTCGGAAGCCCGAACATTTCGATTCCGTCCCGCTTCTTAATGGAAATTCCGCAAGAGTCGATAACTATTGTAAAAGGTTCCGGAGTGGGCGACGCCGGTCGGGTCAGGGAAGTCCAAAGCGAATCCAAGTCAGTTTCGGTAAGCGTTCCCAATAAACCCGATGTTGATGCCGCGGCGATTCGAGCCGGTTCCAAAGTGCGGCATCCGAAATGGGGCATTGGGACGGTCGTCGCCAGGGAAGACCGGGGAGCGGAAACCCAATTAAAGGTGGCCTTTCCCGGCATGGGGGTAAAGGTTTTGATACTGGCTTACGCCAATTTGGAATTGGTGGAATAGTAACGCGGCGAATTGGGTCCAATTTCCGGGCGTCACGGCAAAGGAACCGCTGTTAAAGGGATCGAAATCTAATGGATATTAGCGATGAAAGGCGGGAACAGGTTGTATTGGAAGAAATGGGCGGCTCTGCTCAGCCTGTTTTTACTATTAGTAACAGCAAAGACAGCCGCAGCCGAAAACAGCGGGATTAATTTATATTTCGGGGGAGTACGGGTTGATGAACCGGAAATTAAAGTTATTGAGAAAAACGGCCACAAGTTCATCAACTTACCGTTTTTATTGAAATATCTCCATGCCAGCGTTGATTGGAATCCGGAGAAGCGTAATCTCTATCTGAAATTTGGAAAGTATACCATTAATCTGTTTGAAAACAGCACCGGCTATGTTTCGAACGGCCGAAAAAGGAGCTTGCCGGCCGCGCCTTTTGAAAAAGACGGCGAACTATGGATACCGGTGGCTTTTTATCTCCGCTTGGGGTTGGTCGTAAAGAGCGAGGACCGGCATAACCTGAAGATGGACTGGGAAGCCGACTATTTGGTCGGGGTGGAAAATGCCAGTTATCAGGGGCGGCCCGCTTTTGTGTTGATCGGATCGAAGCCGTTTCAGTACAACAGTTTCCTGTTGGTAAATCCCGACCGGCTGGTTTTGGATTTAACCGGACTGAAACTGCATTGGGCTTTTGACGGCGGTATCAACGAGAACGACATCGTAAAAAAAGTGCGTTTCAGCCAGTCGGGGGAAAAAACGTTGCGGCTGGTTTTCGATCTCTATCGTCTGGCCGGATATAAAATAATTCGCGATCCGGAACGCCCCAACCAGCTGACTGTGGTCTTTAATTATTTTGTGGAAAAGGCCGTTTTTTTTCATAAAGACAACGAACGCAAGGTGTATATTAAATCAACGGCTCCCCCTAATTTTCAGGTTACTTCCGTCAAAGAACCCCGGCGTTTGGTGATTGATTTTAAAGGCGCCACTTTGGGCGGACAAACCGGGCCGTTTAACGGTGACGGGGAATGGATCAAAACCGTAAGAATGAGCCAGTTTGATCCGGAGACGGTGCGGGTGGTCTTGGATTTGAACGGCCAGGCGCAGTGTTTTGTGATTCCCGCTCCGGATGACCCTAATTCGGTCGAGGTCAGATCGGTCCAGACCGTTACCAAAGTAAACTGGGTCCAGGAAGGAGACGGAGGACGGCTGGTGATCGAAAGCGACGGTCAATTACTTGAGAAGATCGAGAAATTAAAGAACACGCACCGGTTTGAAGTGGACCTTCAGTATTCCCGGTTTGACCCGCAAATTAAGGTGCCGTTGATTAAAAGCGACCAACTAAAGAGTTTGCGGTTGATTGAAGTCGGTTCGGAATTGTCCCGCATCGAGTTGGACTTTAATTATTATTACGGGTACACCTCGGAATTGTCCAAAGATCGGCGGCGGTTGACGATTCATTTTAAAAAGTCGCCCGTAACCGGCAAGACGATCGTCCTTGACGCCGGACACGGCGGGGTGGATATGGGGGCTTGCGGCCGCCAGGGGACGCGCGAAAAAGACGTCAATATCGAAGTCGTAATGCGTTTGAAAGATCTGCTGGAAGAAGCCGGCGCCAATGTGGTGTTGACCAGAGTGGATGATAGTTTTATCAGCCTTTATGAAAGGCCCTTTTTGGCCAACCATCTTTTTTGCAACTTATTCATTAGTATCCACACGAATAATCATACCAATTACAATGTCAACGGCATTGAGGTTTATTATCATCCGGGAAGGACCGAAGCCAAGCATTTGGCGGAGAAGGTGCAACAACATTTGGTTTCCAAGACCAAATTAAAAGATCGTGGGGCTAGGGCCGATGATTTTTGCGTCACCCGTGAGACCCAGATGCCCAGTATCCTGATTGAACTAGGATATCTTTCCAATTTCCAAGAGGAATCGTTGCTGAAAACTTCCGAATTCCGGAGCAAGGCCGCCGAGGCTATTTTTGAAGGGATTATGGAGTATAGTAACGGGAAATAATTATAATTCGTTCCGCGTTCCGGGTTCCCTGTTTCGAGTTTAGTGTTTCAGTTCCCAGTTTCCAGTTCCCAGTTTTGGTTTCGGGTTTTGATTTTCGTTCCGGGTTCCCCGTTTCGCGTTCCGGGTTCCGGGTTCCGCGTTTTAGGTTGCTAAGTCGGCGCTTTGTTTATAAAAACGTAAAACATTGAACGGGTAATGGGAAAAATAAGTCTAAATTCATGGCAGATATTTTAGGCAAGTACCGGTAAGGGGGTATTTTTTTGTCCGGATTAAAGGAGACGGTAATTGAATTGGCAAATGCCTTCGGGCCGTCCGGGTTTGAAGCGGAGGTCCGTGAGGTTTTTCGAAAAATGGTGGCCGACTGCGCCGAGATCACCCATGATAATTTGGGAAGCATCATCGCGGCGCATCAAGGCAAGGCCACAGCGCCCAAGATTTTATTGGCCGCTCATTTGGATGAGGTTGGACTGATGGTTAGGGGAATAACCCCCGGCGGTTATCTTAAGGCAGTGCCGTTGGGGAGTTGGTGGCCGCCGAGTTTACTGGCCCAGCGAATGTTGATTCGCTCCAAAAAAGGAGATTATACCGGAGTCATCGGGGCCAAGCCTCCCCATTATTTGAAGGCGGAAGAAAGAGACCGTTCATTGAAGCTGACCGATTTATATATTGATGTCGGAGCGCGAAGCCACGATGAAGCGGCCGCCTTGGGAATCGAGGCGGGCGATCCGGTGGTTCCGGCGGTGAAGGCTGAACCGCTTGGAATCGAAGGGAATTTGCTGGGCAAGGCTTTTGACGATCGGGCCGGTTGCGCGGCAATCGTCCAAGTATTGCGTGAATTGGACAACAGCCACCCCAACCGGGTGTTCGGGGCGGGTACGGTCCAGGAAGAGAACGGCTTGAAAGGCGCCGCGACCGTGGCCGCGGTGGTCGCGCCTGATCTTTGCCTGGTGCTTGAGGGCGCTCCGGCCGACGATTTTCCGGACGCCGGAAGTATCATTCAGGGGAAATTGGGTGGAGGCCCGCAAATTCGTTTCTTTGATCCGACCCTCATCGCCAATCGGGCTTTGGTTCGTTTGGCAATCGCCACCGCGCGGGAGATGGGGATCCCATACCAATTGGCGGTCAGGGAAGGAGGCGGGACCGACGGTAAAGAGATTCAACAGTTCGCCGCCGGGGTGCCCACGGTGGTAATCGGGATTCCCGTCCGGTACGCCCATAGCCACCATTGCATCATGAATTTGAATGATTTGGAGGCCGCCGTTAAGCTGGTTTTGGGGTTAATCAAGGTCCTTGATCAGGAAACGGTTGACCGCTTGAAAAGCAACCCTTGGTAAGGTCATTTAGTCAAAGGCTTATAACAGAACCACCAATCATAATATTGAGTTTCACCTGCTTCGGCTTGTTTTTTACGCAATTCGATTTGTTCGACGGTGCCCGCGGGCGGCAAATCAAATGATCGCCGATTAGCTCATTCGTGGGGCCAATTGGCCGGAATGGCCGCTTTGTTGGCGCCGGCCGTCTGGTTATTTTAAGCAATTTATTGTATTCACCTAAGTCAGGCGAAGTTCGAGGCCGAATGTACGATACTCCTTTTTATGCCTTCAAAAGAAATATAGGGTAGACGTTGGCCTGGGGATGGTTTATAATAAACTAATCAAGCTTATTCTAAAGTCGAGAGTTTAACGAGAGTCGTTATCTTTTTATTTTTTAACAGGTTTTTTCATTATCATCTTTGACATTGATACCGGCTTTAAAGGAGAGATTCTATGGCTGTTAAACATTTGTTGAACTTTAAAAATTGGTCCGCTCAGGAACTTGAGCGTTTACTCGAACTGGCTCTGAAAGTAAAGCGCAACCAAGAACAGTATCGGCAAGCCTTAGCCTATCTGACTCTGGGAATGATCTTTCAAAAGACCTCCACCCGGACCAGAGTATCCTTTGAAGTCGCCATGACCCAGTTGGGGGGCCATTCGATCTTTCTCGACTGGCGCAGCACCAATCTGGTTTTAGCGGAATTAAAGGATGAGATCCGGTATTTGGCCCGGAATGTGGATGTGGTTATGGCCCGGGTGCTCACTCATGAGCAAGTCCAAGAGATGGCCGATTATTCAAGGGTCCCGGTGATTAACGGCTGCGATAACAAGTATCATCCCACTCAGGCGTTGGCCGATTTTCTGACCATTTTGGAACATAAGGGAAAACTGGAAGGAATCAACCTGGTTTACGTCGGAATCCATAACAATGTCGCCAATTCTTTAGTGGAAGGCGGCACTAAACTGGGGATGAAAATTACCACCGTTACTCCGGAATTCAACGAACCCAGCCGGGATCAGGAACTCCTCGATGAAGCCGCCCGGACCGGCTTGTTTGAACGGACTGATGATCTCAAGGCAGCGGTGGCTAAGGCGGATGTAGTTTATACCGATACTTGGGTCGATATGGAATTCTTTCTGGACCCGAAATTTGAAGCGGAGAAGCAACGGCGAATCGCGAAGATGCTTCCTTATCAGTTGAATGAGGAACTGTTAAAGGGCGGCAAAGCCTTGATCATGCATGATATGCCGATCCATACCGGTTATGAGATTGACCGGTGGGCGATCGAGAGCCCGAATTCGATCATCTTCGACCAGGCCGAGAACAGACTGCATGCGGAGAAAGCGGTATTGTTGACCCTATTGGGAAGGGCGAATTAAAGATTCCGGGAGTTGGAAGACGGAAGGCCGCCGGGATTGGCCTTGTTTTCGGACGGCCGTTTCCGGAGTTTGGCGATGAAAAAGCCTTCGTATAATTCGGTCGGGATTATGACCAGCGCGGAATTGACTTGATTATCAAACCGGATCGGTTGAGTAATACCATTCTCCAATATCAGATCGATCTTATCCAACGATGCCTGGGAACCATATTTCTCAAGTAGCCAAGCGATATTCGCTTCGTTTTCCTCCCGCAACAAAGTGCAGGTTGAATAGACCAGCGCGCCGCCGGGTTTTAAGGCTTCGAAAGCGACCTCGATCAGTTTGCGCTGTTCTTTAGCCAACCGGTTGACGGTCTTAAGCGACCAGCCGCGATAGGTTCGGGGATCTTTGACGGCGAAGAGACCGACCCCGCTGCAAGGGGCGTCGAGTAAAACCGCATCGAAGTATTGGTGCCAAGAAGGCTCCGGACGTTTACCGTCTCCCACCCTCACTTCCACAATTGTGGCGCCCTGACGCTCGATATTGAATTTCAAACGTTCGGCCCGGATGGGGTTGATTTCATTGGCCAGAATATAACCTTCGTTACCCATTAGCGCCGCCAGTTGAGTGCTTTTACTTCCCGGCGCGGCGGTGAGATCGAGGACTTTCATACCCGGTTTGGGATCGAGGACCAGCGGAGGGATCATGCTGGAAAGGCTTTGTAAATATATCTGTCCCTCCTGAAACAGCCGATGGTTTTCCAAGTCTTTTTCCCTTTTATTCCGGACGATCAAGGCGTCCTCATACCAAGTGACCCGTTCGTGTTTGATATTTTGGGCGCGAAAAAGCTCCATCACCCGGCGGGTATCGGTCTTAATCCGGTTCACCCTTAGAGTTACCGGACGGTCGACCATGAAGCCGGAGAGGATCTTTTGATAGATTCTTGGCTCGTACTGACGCGACAAGGTTTCCATAAATTCCGGAGTCAGTTTTTGATGGAGTTTTTTAAATGATTTCATAGTTTGATCATAATGTTTTTTACCCTAATTGAAAAGCATTTTATCGAAAAGCCGGTTCGGACTGTTTTTTAGAAAGGATTATGATTTATAATTTTTCTTAGGTTATGGAATTGGAATCCCTTTTAATCGGATGACTTTCCGGCGGGGGTTCGACTAAAATAGGGGAGGAAAAGGATGAAGTTATTAGTAGGCTTAATTGTGATTATAGCGGCGCTCAATTTATCGGTTGCTCAATGCGCCGCCGATGGTTGGCGTCCGGCTGTGAAATGCCAGGCGATAGTGGCTTTGGACGGCAGTGGAGATTTCACTTCGATTCAGGCGGCGATTGACGCGGCGCCGTCCAATAGTAAGGACCGCTACATAATCGGCGTCAGGAACGGCGTTTATCGGGAAATAATCCATGTGCCCGCCGCCAAAAAAAATATCAGTCTGATCGGGCAAAGCGCGGAAGGCGCCAAGATCAGTTATAGCAGATACGCCGGAGAGATTAATCCCGCTAACGGGAAGCCCTTCGGCACCAGCGGAAGCTCGATCGTGATCATTAACGGAGAAGGATTTACCGCCGAAAATATTACTTTTGAAAATTCCTTCGACGAAGCAACCGCCGCCGCGGGCAGGCAAGCGGTGGCGGTCAAAACCGAAGCCGACAAACTAATCTTTAAAAACTGCCGCTTTATCGGTAATCAGGACACGCTTTTCGCCCGGCTTTACCGGCAGTACTTTAAGGATTGTTACATCGAGGGGGATGTTGATTTCATTTTTTCCGAGGCCACGGCTGTTTTCGAGGATTGCGTCATTCATTCGGTCGATCGGCCCGGCATCTCTCCGAAAGGTTATATTACCGCCGGGAGCACCAATGCAAATAACCCGTATGGTTTTGTCTTCTTAAATTGTAAGCTGACGGCTGATGCGGGAGTGGGAGCGAACTCGGTTTATCTAGGGCGGCCTTGGGTTCCCAGGTCTTCAACCAATCCGGTATATGTGAGAACGGTATTTATCGGCTGCGAACTGGGCGAACATATCAAAACCGAGGGTTGGACTTCGATGAGCGGAAATGCGCCCGAGGATCATTTTTTCAGGGAGTATCAAAACACCGGACCGGGCGCCAATACCGGCCATCCGTTACGGAAACAGCTCACCGAAGAAGAAGCTGAAACTTATAACATTAAAGAGATTTTTAAATCCCTTAACGGGGTGGTCGATAACTGGGACCCGACAATCCCGGTTTACTAAAAAAGTAGTTGGTCAAGCAAGAGTAAAGACCATAAAACAGGAGCGGTAATGATTGTTCTCATTGCCGCTCTTCCCCCCAATTGGCGTTCCGGCGCATGAATTTATCGGGCACTCTTTGAAAACCGAATTTTTCATACAATCCATGGGCGTCGCGAGTGGCCAAAATTCCGAATTTCCCCTTTAACTCATCCATTTCCGTGATATACCGAATTAATTCTTTGCCCAAGCCCCGGCCCCGGTAATCCGGATCGATAACCACGTCGCAGAGCCAGTACATAGTGGCGTAATCGGTGACAACCCGCGCGAAACCGACCAATTTTCGGCGGTGATAGACTCCGAAACAAATTGAATTTTCGATTGACTTTGCGATCGTCTCTTGACTCCGGTGATGGGCCCAATAGGTGTTATTCAACAATTCCGTCAGTCGCTCGACAGGGATTAACTTTTTATCGGTGTTGATTATATATTCCCCGAAGGATGATTCCATTAAGACTTGCTCCTTTCGAAAAGATTACTTTTTAGAAACGTTTTAAAGTAACCTCCCAAGATGATAATTTACGATCACCGTTGAAGGCAAAGCCTCGATTATGGTAGGTCCCGTTATTAAGCAACATATTCAAGTACCTCGCTATTCATCAGGTTTAACAGCTGCCGGCGCTATTAAATATTGGACCAGATGTAGATACATTTTACCATAATAATTTTTCATTAACAATTTTGGTAACAGCTTTTTACTTGTTTAAACCTGATACTGTCTTGAATCTGCCGGCTGAATATTGACTTGGATGACTGGTGCGAATTAACGTAGCAGTTAAATTTGGCATAAAAAAACCGGTCGGACACGCAATATCTAAACTTAAAAAGGGACAGGCCTAAATTATCAAGGCTTGTCCCTTTATTTACTATGCAGTCTATCTATTATGATAGTTTAGTAAAATCAATCCGACCGGTTTGTTATAGTTTAGCTTTAGCTCAGGGCTGTTTTCCGATATAGGCCAAGATGCCGCCGTCGACGTAAAGGATATGTCCGTTGACGAAGTTGGAGGCTTCGGAGGCCAGGAAAATCGCCGGGCCGACTAAGTCTTCGGGAGTTCCCCAACGGGCGGCCGGGGTTTTGGCAATGATAAAGCTGTTGAAGGGGTGGCCTTCCGTCCGGAGGGGCGCCGTCTGCGGAGTGGCGATGTAGCCGGGCCCCAAGCCGTTGCATTGGATGTTGTGTTCGCCGTATTCGGAACAGATGTTGCGGGTCAACATCTTCAAACCGCCTTTGGCCGCGGCGTAGGCCGATACGGTTTCCCGTCCCAGCTCGCTCATCATCGAACAGATGTTGATGATCTTGCCGTGGCCTTTCTTAATCATCCCGGGAATAACGGCTTTGGAGACTATGAACGGACCGTTAAGATCGACGTCGATTACCTGCCGGAATTCGGCGGCGGACATTTCATGCATTGGAATCCGCTTAATGATTCCGGCGTTGTTCACTAAAATATCGATGACGCCGACATCCGCTTCAATCTTTTTCACCATGGCGTTGACGGCGGCTTCGTCGGTTACGTCGCAGACGTACCCTTTGGCGTTAATCCCGGCTTCTTTGTAGGCCGCCAGGCCTTTATCGACCAGTTCCTGGTTGATGTCGTTAAAAACGATGGCGGCGCCGGCTTGGGCAAATCCTTTGGCGATGGCGAACCCGATCCCGTAAGAAGCGCCGGTGACTAAAGCGATTTTGCCGTCTAAGCGAAATTGATCGATGATTGACATTAAAACCAGTCCTTTCCTCGTATTGATTGTAGTTAAAATCTTGGGTCTATAGTGACAAGGAGCCAGGAAACAGGAGTCAGGAGATTGAAAGCTAAGCTTCGTGATCTAAAGTCTTATCACTTTTTATTTGTGTAAGCGCCTTAACTCCCAACGATTACTTTTATGTTGAATACTGGCTACTGACCACTGACCACTGACAACTGCCTTAACGCAGATCTTTCATCGCTACTGCGTCCATGTCGTCAAAGTCTTGATTTTCGCCGACCATGCCCCAGATGAAGCTGTAGGCCCGGGTTCCGGAGGCGGAGTGAATCGACCAACTGGGAGAGATGACCGCTTCTTCGTTGCGGATCACGATGTGCCTGGTTTCTTGGGGTTCGCCCATATAGTGGAAGACCACCGCGTTCTCCGGCAGATCGAAGTAAAGATAGACCTCCATCCGGCGATCGTGGGTGTGACAGGGCATGGTATTCCAAACGCTGCCCGGTTTTAAGGAGGTCATACCCATCACCAACTGGCAGCTTTCGACCTGTCCCGGCAGGATATATTTGGTGATTACCCGGTGGTTGGACTCTTCGAGGGAACCGAGCTCTACCCGGGCGCAGTTTTCCGGCTTGATTAAAACCGTGGGATAGGTTTTATGCGCCGGAGCGCTGTTGAAATAGAATTTAGCCGGATTTTTACCGTCTTGGCTTTCGAAGATGATCTCCTTGGAACCCATACCGATGTAAAGGCCGTCTCTGGTGTCGAGTTCGTAGGAGACGCCGTCGACTTTGACGACGCCTTTGGGACCGATGTTAATGATCCCCATTTCGCGGCGTTCCAGAAAATATTTGGCCCGCAATTCGGCGCCGGCCTCGAGGGTGATCGGCTTAATCGGGCATACGCTACCGGTGATGATCCGATCGATCTGGCTGTAAACCAGTTTGACCTCGCCCGGTTTAAAAAGGCCTTGGATCAGAAAATCATTCCGAAGCCGGTCGGTTGTGTAGTGTTTTACGTCGTTGGGGTTTGCCCCGAATCTAACTTCCATTATGTACCGCCTCCTATATATTTTTTGTGTTTGATTTATGTTGTATCGTTCCGTGTTCCGTGTTCAACGTTCCGTGTTAAAGACAGTAGCCCGGATAGACTCCCCGGCCTGCCAGGACCAGCGAAGGATCAAAATTTGAAATTACTGAAAACGTTACCGGCATGAAAATAATAACGATCTTGCGGCATGGATTCCAAATAGTCCTACACTTTGGTCAACGCGGAACGCGGAACATTGAACGCGAAACGGTTTTACTTAAACAACCTCAACTTCAATCCCCCGGCCTTTCAAATATTTCAGGTCCGTTTCGGGGATCCGGTCGTCGGTAATCAGACGGTTGATTTTTTGCAAAGGAGCGAACGAAACCAAAGCGGTTTTATGAAATTTATTGTAATCGGCCAGACAGATTATCTCTTTGGCCGCGCTGATCATTGCCTTTTTGATCTCCGCTTCTTCCTCCAAAAACACGGTCAATCCCTGTTCAAAATCGAGAGCGCTGGTGCCGAGGAAAAGTTTGTTGGCATGATAGCGAATGATGGTTCTTTCCGCTTCGCGGCCCAATAAAGTATAGACGCCTTCACGCCTTAACCTTCCTCCGGAAAGGTAAAGGGTGATCGCTTCACGGGAAAGCAATTCTCCGGCGATTATTAAGTCGTTGGTAATAACGACCAATTTGGTCTCCCCCAATTGCTTCGCCAATTGAAGGGTGGTACTGCCGCCGTCCAGAATAACGGTGTCGCCGTCTTCAATATATTTAAGCGCCGCTTTGGCAATGCGCTCTTTTTCTTGAAGATTATGCTGTTTGCGTTCTCGGATCGGAAAGATGCCGCCGTTTGATTTGTATACCGCTCCGCCGTGGACCCGTTTTAAGAGCCCTCTGCTCTCCAGTTCGGCCAGGTCTTGGCGAATGGTTTTGGCGGTGACTCCGAACCGGTCGCTTAGTGAATTAACATCGACGCTGCCGTCCCGCTCCAAGATCCGGACGATCTCTTCCCAGCGTTTGATTGTCAGCAAAATATTTCCTCCGGGTTAATAATGCATCCCATCCGGTATTAGGGACATGATGTTTATTTACGATATTAATCAACTTATATACTGATTGTAGCATAGAAAACGAACTTTTTCAAACCTAAATAAACCTTAAATGAACCCTAAAACGACGTTTTAAGATAGTTGCCTTCAAATAAGTATAGAAAAAAAGAATTCTACCGAAAGGCTGTTTTAAATTTTAAATATTATCGGGATTAAGGAAGGAACCGGCGGCGGACTAACGAATAATGGAGGAGTAACTATTAATTCCTTAATTCATTGGAAAGAAGGAATGAAAAAGGATGTTGTGTTCTAATCAGGACCGAAATAAAAAAGAGTGTTCATGTTCATCAAAGTCTTGTCCCCGGTTTGGGGTTTGTTGCGAGTGTATCAAATACCATCGTGAACGTGGCGGATTGCCGATGTGCTTAAGATAGACGGGGGTTATGATGCGGGAAATCGATGTCGAACGGATTACGGAAGCAGTCGCCAAATTGTGTTGGGAATCAAATGTCAATCTGGGCGCCGATATCGGCCTCGGGTTGGAAAAGGCGCTCCGCAGCGAAGAATCGCCGGTAGGGCGGGAATGTTTGCGCGGGATCATCGAGAATGCCAACATAGCCCGCGCCGAAGGATTGCCGATTTGCCAGGATACCGGGATGGTTGTGGTTTTCATTGAATACGGCCAGGAGATAATCATCCGGGGCGGCGACTTTCAAGAAGCGATCAATGAAGGCGTGCGCCGTGGTTATCGGGAAGGTTACTTGCGTAACTCGGTGGTCGTCGATCCGTTACGGCGGGTCAATAGCGGTGATAATTGTCCGGCGGTAATCCATACTCAAATCGTGCCCGGCGATCGGCTGCGAATCACGGTGGTTCCCAAGGGTTTCGGCAGCGAAAACCAAAGCCGCCTGGCAATGCTTACTCCGGCACAGGGGCGGGAGGGCGTAAAGAAATTCATCATCGATACCGTAAATTTGGCCGGAGCCTGTCCTTGCCCGCCGTTGGTCGTGGGCGTTGGGTTGGGCGGGACCATGGAAATGGCGGCGTTATTGGCAAAGAAAGCCTTGTTGAGGGAAGTGGGTACCAACAACCCGGATCCGTTTTGGGACGAATTTGAGGCTGAATTATTGCGTGAAATCAATGATTTGGGAATTGGTCCGCAAGGATTGGGAGGGAGCAATACCGCCTTGGCGATCCACATTATTCCCTATCCCACCCATATCGCCGGGCTTCCCGTAGCCGTTAATATTTCATGCCATGTTACCCGGCACCAAAGCGCGGAACTGTGAACGCAGATGACGCAGATTTCGCTGATAACGCTGATGACGCTGATTATGCTGATTGGGTAGATAACGCAGATAGCGGTCGATGACACGGATTATGCTGTTACACGGATTTGGCAGATTGGAAACCGATTAGGGGATGGAAGACTGAAGGGGAAGGTTTAGGTTGAAAAAGCGAATTCAATTGCCGTTGAAGGATGAAGATTTGGTCGAACTTAGAGCGGGGGACTCGCTCTTGCTCAACGGGCCGTTGTTAACCGGGCGGGATGCCGCGCATAAACGGTTGTACGAAGCGGCGCAGTCGGGGAAAGAATTACCCGTGGCCATTAAGGGGGAGACCATTTACTATGTGGGTCCTTGCCCCGCCAAACCGGGAAGGATCATTGGTTCCGCGGGACCAACCACCAGCTCCCGGATGGATTTTTACACTCCCACCCTTTTGAAACTCGGTTTAAAGGGTATGATAGGTAAAGGACAACGTTCTCCGGAAGTGATCGAAGCCGTGACGACTTACGGAGCCGTTTATTTTGCGGCGTTAGGCGGCGCCGGAGCTTTAATCGCCAACTCGATTATTAAAGCGGAAATCGTCGCCTATCCCGATTTGGGACCGGAAGCGATCTACCGGATCGAGGTTCGAGATTTTCCGGTGATCGTGGCCATTGACGGGAAAGGGAATGATCTTTACCGGATCGGGCGGGCGGAATATTCGCGCCGTTCAGAGCGGAACGATGAATGCTGAATAATCCGAGGCGGGGATTTTAAAATTTTGGGAGAATAATACAGACAGCTCTTTTGAAAGCGATGTTTTACATAAATGCAGAAAGCGGAGGCGGAAATATGCAGCGAGTTGACGGGCGAAGGTTTGACCAATTACGAGAGGTAAAAATTCATCGCAATTACATCATGCATGCCGAAGGGTCGGTGTTAATCGAGGTTGGCGATACCAAAGTCATTTGTACGGCTACGATCGAAGATAAAGTGCCGGTATGGCTCAAAGGTCAAGGGGTGGGATGGATTACCGCCGAATATGCGATGATTCCCAGGGCTACCCCCCAGCGCAACATTAGAGAGTCGTCCAAAGGCAAGGTTTCCGGGCGGACCCAGGAAATTCAACGTTTAGTGGGACGCGCGCTCCGGGCGGTGGTGAATTTGACGGCTCTTGGGGAGAAGACGATCTGGATCGACTGCGATGTGATTCAAGCGGACGGAGGAACCAGGACCGCCGCCATTACCGGTAGTTTCGTGGCTTTAGTCGATGCTTTGAACAAGGTGTTTCCCGTCGACCAAAAGCTGCCGTTATTTGATTTTTTGGCCGCCACCAGTGTCGGGATTTTGGATCAGGCTTATTTATTGGACCTTTGTTACGCCGAGGATTCACGGGTTTCAGTGGATATGAATCTGGTGATGACCGGGAGTGAAAAATTGGTTGAGATCCAGGGGACCGCTGAAGGCAACCCCTTTTCCTGGGATGAAATGACGGCATTGATGGATTTGGCCAGGAAAGGCATTTTGGAGTTGATTCAAATTCAGCGTGAGACGCTGGGGGAAGAGTTAACCGGCCGGATCGGGGGGATCACTGTTGCCAAGACTCGTCCTTGCGTCGAAGAATAAGGGAAAAATCCTTGAATTGCGGGAGTTGTTGGCGGGACTTCCTTTGGAAATAGTCAGCTTGGCTGATTTTCCCGCTATTCCGGAAGTGATCGAAAACGGCGGCGCTTTTGCCGAGAATGCGGTCATTAAGGCAAAGGCAATTGCCGAAGCCACCGGGGAATTGACGATGGCCGACGACTCCGGCCTGGAGGTGGACGCCTTAAACGGGGAACCGGGTATTTATTCCGCCCGCTACGGGCAGCCGGGCTGGAGCGACCGGGAACGTTACCGGTTTTTGCTGGAGAAACTTCAGGACGTTCCTCTGGAGAAAAGAACTGCCCGGTTTCGCTGCGCGGTAGCGCTTTATAATCCTGATCTTAACCGGGTTGAGCAGACCGATGGAACGGTAGAGGGATTGATTATTGATCAGCCGAGGGGCAATTATGGTTTCGGCTATGATCCGGTCTTTTTAATCCCCGAACTCGGCAAAACCATGGCCGAGCTTTCACCGGAAGAAAAAAACCGTTTCAGCCACCGGGCCAGAGCGGTCGAAAAAATGATCCCTTTTTTGAAGCGTTGTCTATAGAATGATTCTTCTATTTCCCGTGGTCTTCTTAAAAATTAGGCTTTATATTTTCTTGGCGGTTACCATTAAATATGCCGCCAAGTTTTTTATATTTAAAGTTCGAATGATCATCTCATAGCAGAGGCTCATTAAAAAAAACGGCGCAAAGAATCCAAAATAGGGCGATTGAAAGTAACTCACCCGGATCTCCAATATTTCAAATCCGTTTCTTTCGAGGCATGATTTGATTGCCGTGTAATAGCATTTTTTATAGAAAGCCGGAAAACCGCATTCGCCTTTTTTCTCGGGAAAGAAAAAATGAGAAAGCCTTTTGGAATATTTAGACGAGAACATTTGATTTATAAGTGAAAAAAGCGCGAATTTTGACGGGAAGACACTTATGAATAGCCCGCCTTTTTTTAACGCCTTTCTTGCATTCCTAACGAATGCCTCCACATCGGTCAGGTGTTCCAATACCGACCTGGATACCAGCATATCGATAGCCTCATTTTCAAAGGGGAGCCCATCAACAACGTTCGCCACTATTTTCTGATCAGTATCGCGGTTGTATTCCATTTCTTCTTTTGAGATATCAACCGTAATAATTTTCGTATTAAGCGATCGGTCCCGGTACTTCGCGAAAGTGCACTTTTTCCCTCCTCCGATATCGGCGACTAGTTGCTCTTTTTTTGAATTCATATAAAAGGCCACTTGATGATCGTATGCTTCAAATAAGTCCTCCTGGAACGGTAAAAAGCGGGTAATTATGCGGCAAAGTTGCTTGTTGAGCGAAAAGAATTTTTGTAACATTTAAATTCTCCCTGTTGACGATGGATATTAACTCAATTAATTTTTTAAAATGTCGATAAAATTTATACCAAATGATTTAAACTTGCATCCGGCAAGTAAATCATAAAAACCTTGATTTATCGAACCTTGACAACAAAATATCAGTATAAAAAATTGGTCTTAAAAAATGGTAAAAATATAGGGATTATGCTCCTTTTCAGG
>JAAYHS010000216.1 GCA_012735315.1 Bacillota bacterium
GGAGTTAACCGCTAACCAATTTACTACCACCCTGAACCTGCCCGAGGGTTGGAACCAAATCCTGGTTAGAGCCGAAGACGCGGCGGGGAACGTCACCGAGAAAGCAATCAGAGTGATGGTCGACACCGTCGCTCCGGCGGAGTTTACACCCAGCGCCGACCCTTCCGGCTGGACCAACAACAACCGGCCGACCATCAGTTTCGCGACCACCGATGAGACCAGCGGGATAGACCATTATGAGATCCGGGTTGATGACGGAGCATGGATTACACCGGCAACCAGCCCTTACCGGTTCGCTGCTCCCATCCCCGACGGGGTGCGGACCATCCAGGTGAAAGCGGTGGACAAGGCGGGGAATGCTACCATCGGCGAGGTGAAGGTGTATATTGACACCACGCCGCCGCCAGCGCCTGCTGATTTTGAAGTGATACCGGGGATTGACCGGATAATCTTAAAATGGCGAGAAGTCGACTCCAGCGGAGAGACTGTTGGTTATCGGATAAAAAGAACCCCGGCTTTCTCCGGAGGAGCTTATCGAGATGTATTCCGTCCCGGTGAGTTGGAGGATTTAAACCGATATATCGATGAAGCGGTCAATCCTGAAATAAATTACACCTATTCAATCCAAGCCATTGATCACGTTGGGAATATTGGGCCGGCGACCCTATCCTTAACAGCAAAAACCGGCCGTGTTAGCGAGGAAGTCGGCAGCGAAGGCGGCACGATTAAGTTTGATAATGTGACAATTACAATTCCGCAAGGAGCAATACCAACATCCGGTCAAGTAGTGATTGAAAAAGCAGAAAATTTACCGGATAACATTTATGCCACCAAAGTGGGTCCGGCCTATAGCTTTACTTTATTAGACAAGCAAGGTAAAAAAATGACGGCAAAATTTGAGGAACTGGTATATTTAGAGTTAAGTTATGCCGATCTCACACTGCCGCCGGGATTTAGCGAGGAAGACCTTGGAGTCTATTATTATAACAGAATCGGCGGTTACTGGGAGAAACTCGATTATGCCGTCCTTGATTATGAAAAAGAAACCATAAAGGTTAAATTGAAACATTTTTCAGATTACCAAGTGATGGCGTCTAAATATATATCACCGTCGTTAGATTCCTATTATAATATGGGAGTATCGCCTTTCCAATCATATTTTCAGAATAATGTCGAAACAGTATCTCCAACAAGCGGCAGCTTGACTGTTAGCGCCACGGACCTCATCTTGCCTGGCCGGACCGGGAATGGGCTAACCATCCAAAGGATCTATGATTCAGTCGCCGCCCAACAAGAGAAGATGATTGAGGCTAATAAAGAGAGCCATCGCAAAACTCCGATAGACACGTTTGGTTATGGATGGTCCTTGAACATCCCTTGGATTGAACAAACCGATAAGGGAAAATTTATCCGTTTGCCGCAGGGACAAACCATTAAGATCGAGATCGAAGAACCCGACGATGAGGACGATGAACCGGTTACTCAAGGTAGCTTTGAATACCATAACGGAATCCATTTTAAATTACATTTCGATTTTAATGAAGGTTATAATCTGACAATGAACGACGGGAGCAGATACGAGTTTGACAGTTCCGGTAAAGTCATCCGTTATCGGGACCCCAGTGGCAAGAATGTGCTTAAGTATGAATATGATAGGCGGGAGATTTCCCGGATTACACATTTTGTTGACGAGCAAGCCGGAAAGGCTCTTTATACCGTTGAATTCAATTACCAAAATATTTCCGGCGCCGGTAAACGCTTGATTGAGAGTATCACAGTTGGCGACCGGACCGTACATTATCGGTATAACTCTTCAGGGGTGTTAACCGAAGTATACGACCCCCTTAACCGGAAGACTGCTTATTCATATGAAACGCATACGTTCCGGCAAGGAGTTAAAGCGGATGAAGATAAGATTTTCAGCTATGCGGTTGATTTGTTAAACCAGATAACTTATCCGACCGGCGAAAAATCAATTTATACTTATGATTTGCGAGATCAAAGGTATGATGAGACTATAACCAAAAAATCCCTTTTTGGTTTGATAAAAAAGAAAAAAGATGTTAGATACGAAGGAACCAAACCGTTGATTGTCAGGCATCTGGTGGCCGGTAAGGAGACTAATTATTTATATCAGATGAATGGTAGTATCGGTTCTATTAAAGGTGGAGACTTTGTTCCCGCTTATACATATATGAGCTCTACTCAGGTAATCGAGGGCGAGCGAACGTTAGAATACATCTTCCGTCAAATTGAGAAAAACAGTTTAACCGTTACACCGAGCAATATTGAGAATTACCACGGTCCTTTAGTGGTGGAAACAGTGACTAAGATTGATAACGGACGGGAGATTGAGAGAATCACTTTTGAATATGATGTCCCCAAACGGTCTATAACCATGCAACGGCAATACCGGGGAGGGGAATTGGTCGCCTGGATTTCAAGTCAATATGATAATTGGGGCAATCTAAAGCGCCGTTTTAACAGCAGCCGCAATTTGGAAGAAACTTGGAGCTATTATAGTCACAGTCTATTTAAAAACTTGCCGGTAAGCTATGCTCAAAAAAGCCATAACCCGGTTACCGATACCTATACCACGGTAACAAC
>JAAYHS010000158.1 GCA_012735315.1 Bacillota bacterium
TTCCCACACGGGTGATTAGTGTATGCGGGCGTGTGCCGTTACGATATCCCTTCCTTTCATCGGTACGTTCGTATGGTTCAGCTTGAAGCTGTTCGGTGGCTTGTGCTTGCAAAACTTGGTTCAATACCGACTCCAATAACGCTGACACACCGGAATCCTTGTTATTTCCTAAAAATAGACGGTGCAAAAGATCTTGATCTACGGTAATCTGGTATTGAGCCATTTAAATTCCTCCTCTCAGAATTTTGGTTTGTCCAACCTCTATTCTAACTGAGGAATTTGTTATGGCTCCCCTTTTTTTTAAAAAACCATTTTTACACCATTATACGGACTCAACTGGCAAGTCCGCAATCATATCTCTATGCTCGTTGATTATTTCTTCAGCAGAAAGCCTAATATTTGAACGCCCCAAAAGATAATCAGAAGTTACATGAAAATAATCAGCCAATTGGTTAATTGTATCTGAAGACGGTTTATTTGAATCAGTCTCATATTTTCCAACGGCAGAATAAGTGAGTCCTAATAAGCTCGCTATCTCTTTTTGAGCCATTTTTCTTTCCTCGCGTAATAACCGAAGCCGTTCACCTAAAGTAGCCATATTACACCTCATTAATATTTTCTATTGATAAGAAAAATATGGCTACCCTTTTTATATAAGTTTTCTTTAAAATCAAAATAAAGATTGAAATATTCCTTAAAATCACATAAAATGATTATTAGAGTAGATTTTTAATATATTACTAATATAGAAATGTCTATGAAGATTTAGACAGAAGGAGGTATTGCCTTGAAAAAGTAGCATTATTTTGCATTATCCCTATGTTATTAGTTATTATATTAGTAGGATGTGGTGGTGGCGGAGGGGGTGGTTCAACCCCAACACCTGATCCAACTCCGAACCCTACACCATCTAACCCATTATATGTTTATGGTGGTAGCTGGGGTGGATCAGGAACTGGTGATGGTAAATTTTATCAACCCTATGGAATTGCAATAGATGTAAATGGTAAAATTTACATTGTTGACCAAAATAATTATCGTATCCAACAGTTTAATGAGTTTAGTACCATGCTTTTAAAATGGGGAACTCAAGGCTCAGGATATCATCAATTTAATCGACCATATGGTATTGCTGTTGATTCTTCCGATCAATGGAATATCAGAGTATATATAGCAGATACTATGAATCATCGTATTCAAAAGTATAGTGTTAGTGTTAGCTATGGAGCTACTCCGATTCTTGAAACAATGTGGGGAAGTTTTGGCAATGGTGATGGTGAATTTGATTGTCCTATTGATATAGCTTTAGATTCACTTGGTAGTGTATATGTGACTGATTCCAACAACAACCGAATTCAAAAGTTTGATTCGGATGGAAATTTCCTTGAAAAATGGGGTACTAAAGGCTCAGGTGATGGTCAGTTTGAAAAACCCAATTGGATAGCTACGGATTCATTAGGAAATGTCTATATAACTGAAGGTGCACCTAATAATCGAGTACAAAAGTTTAGTTACTTAGGTAGTTTTGTCAAGAAATGGGGTGGTTCTGGTTCGGAAGACGGCCAATTCAGTCGCCCCGAGGACATTACCGTAGATTCATCAAATAATATATGTTGCTGATTCAGGAAACTACTGCATTCAAAAGTTTGATGCCGATGGTAATTTTCTTACAAAATGGACAACCTATGACTCAAATTATGAACCGACTCAAACTGAGATTACACCAACGGGAATAGCCGTTGATTCTTCAGGAAAAGTATATGTGACAGATTGGTTAAACAATAAGGTCTATAGATATGATCCAGCACCTTAAGAAGGTGGCGATATAATGAGTAAAACTAAGCTAGGCCCGTTTGGAATTATTGGCTTAGTTGTATTGGGTATCGGTTTAGCTCCCATCATTCTACCGTTAATTTGGTTTGTGATTTTTCTCTCGTTTTTTGCTGGAGGATTCAAAGTCTTTCGTATTATGTCGGGATGTGATGATGAGGTTAACCGACCTCCCGAACGGCGTTATGATGATGACTGATCTATTAAGGGGTTGTCTTTGATTAGAACAACCCCGTAATGTTGGAGCATTTAATATCTTTATTAACAAACATGGAGGTGTTGATGTTGAAAAGGTTTTTAATTGTTCTGCTAATCGGGATCTTCTGTTTCACAGCTTTTCTTTCAGGTTGTATTGCAGGTGAAGAGGGAAATGTTCTTTCCGCCGCAAAAAAGCATACTCTCAGCATCGCTACTTATCCTGACACTATAAAGTTCCTTGAAAAATCGCTAGTAAAAAAGATATCATCCGACCCCAATCAATATATGGTTATTCTTTATTTAGAGAGTATGGCTAATCAGTTCGGGGACAAAGAAAAACGGTTTATTGTATATCTGGTAAATGATGAATCAAAAGGTAACTATCGATTTGATGGATTTGACGGCACATACCAAGGAGCAGAATTGCCTTCCAATGTAAATGATTTGTTTAAAAAGTATGTCCAAGGTTTATCCAAAGGAAATGTGGAAAGTTTTAAAGAGGTTTATACTTCAAACATCTTCTTTAGTGTGAAAGGGGAACTGCATGAAGAAGTAGTATCTAAAGAAAAAAGGCTTGTATTATGGGAAAAACTTAGTGGTATTTGGCAGAAGGAAGGATTTCGCGACTGTGAAATCATCGATATATATAAAATCGCTGATAACCAGTATGAGTTAATCATCTGTTATGTACCGAATGATTACCGCAATTTAATTATTGTGCATGATAAAATAGGACTAGCTATAACAGAGGATAATAAGAAAATTAAAATTTGGAAAGAGGACTTTAGTGATAATTGGGTTCAAATACTTTACAAATGTGATTTTACCAAAATAATAAAACCAGATCCTTTGACTGTGGAAGATTTTCATCCGAATTATAAAGGTTTGAAACTCGGAATCTCTGCAGATGAAGTAATCAAACTGTTAGGGAAACCAAAACAGAATATTCAAATCAATAATTTTATTGAGGTTTATAATTACCCACAAATAACTGTTTGGGTAAACTATAATTTTAAAGACCATGAGGTATATGAATATAGCATTGAAAAAGAAGATATTAAGACTAGTCGAGGGGTTGGCGTAGGAGATTTTGCAGCAGATGTTATTAGCCGATACGGAAAACAATTTAAAGTAGAAGATGGGTGGCTGCAATATTCACTGAAAACCACTCTTGATGGAAACGGCAATAAGTTTGTTTACTATTACGAATTCCTCATTGAAGAGGGAAGAGTAAAAGAAATGAAATGCGGTCAAGCTATGAGTTTTTAAAATCGGAAGAGTGATATATTAATTAAAGTTGGAATTATTTAAAATAGCCCTATTACTGTTTGTGGTATTAGGGCTATTTCGTTAATTGTTTCATCTTAGTCTTCTTAAGGCATGTATACATTAGGCGATTAGCGAATAAGCTTAAATTATTTAGATAATCTGGAAGAGGGTCTAGAAAATGGAGTTATCTATTTACGAGTCATTAGCTAATCAATTCAAGCCAATGACAATCCATACTGTACTTCTTGCCGAGAGTCCACCAATATTTCCAGATGATGGTAACGTTAGAAAGTTGAAGTATTTCTATAATCCAGATTTTGTTGATAATCTTAAGGATGTTCTACTTAGAGAAACAGCCAAAGTTATTTTAAATCGACCTCGGGTTGCAATTCGAAGCAAAGAGGATAAGATTGAATTGTTAAAAGCTATTCAAAGAAAAGGATATTTCTTAATAGATGCTGTGAAGTACCCAATTAATCATCTAACTCCAACGGAAAGGAAGAAAATAATTCTTGATAGTGTTCCTACATTGATTCAAGAGCTTAAGAATTTGAAACCTGAACCCGAACGAATAATTATTTTGATGAAAACAATATATGACTTGACTGCGGAAGCTCTCACCAATGCTGGTCTACCTGTAGTTCCTGTTGTTGTATATTCTCCATTTAATGCGGCACCTAAAGGATTTGATTATAAGACAACTCTTAGAAAGGCATTGAATTATGTTCAAAAGGCTGATTTCAAATTAGGATGCAATTAGATTCTTAAGCGAATCCCTTATATCCAATCCATCAATCTCATCTCCGATGGCCATCCAGCCATCGGTTTGGTCTCTTGCAAACATCTCTAGCCGTGGCAAGTCTCCATAGAGTTTTACTATTCTATCTCTGGCTTCAGGTGGCTTTGCTGAATGTTCCCCTCTTTGTGACATGATAAGTTTTGGAATTCCTCTATCCATTCGTTTTAGCCTTCCTTTTAGCCCCAAAAGACAAATTTCAGGATTTCCCCGAGTATAATGACCAAGGCCGAACCATGGTGTTCCATTTTTATTGAGTTTAACCCAATAGAAGCCTATTGTAACAAACCTGAAACCCCAAGCGTTAAGTAATTGCAATCCTTCAGGTAGACAAGGATCGGTAACCCAAAGGAAGAGAGCGCAATTAGTATCGGTTATTTTGGGTATCGGAAGGGAGATTAAATCTTTAAATTGTATTGTAGGATAGTGCGATGTGGCGGCACCATGGGCAGCATCACTTTTATCATAGCAATGATATTGCCATGGTGGATCTACGTATAAAATATTGAATTTCATGCTTAAGTGTTGCTCCTTTATGTTAACGGAATATGAATGACAGAATGCCTAGAATTATTGCTGGCATAGTTACAAAAAACATGGGTATATCAAGCTGATAATTTTTGCGTCCATGATAGACAAATAACAGTAATAGCAAGCTAAATCCCCATAATGCATATAAAAATCGCATCTTTTGGGCACCTCACTTTTGGGGATGATTTATTTAATGGGTTGATGAACTTTGGTTAACTGGAGGAATTGGGACGAAAGGGACAGGAAGAAATTATTATGCAATGGAGGATTGATTGAAGATAAAAGGTAAGGGTTGTTGGATGGAATTGCTCCAACCAAAATATTTTATTTCGGCCAGTTGTCTGGCTTTGATAGCTTCTTCGATATTAGTAAAAGCGCCTAGGTATTTCTTGACTCCATCAATTTTTATAGAAGCTTCCCATTTACATCTACGTTTGTGTAATGTGACTCCTTTGTGACCAGAAGTATTATCGATTCGTAATCTGGAGTTAAATTGACCTTCCCCCGATTTGCCAGACACTCAGTTAAGAGATACAATAAAGAAACAAGGAGCTGAGTGTAATGACAGTAGAACGTCGGGTATACACCAA
>JAAYHS010000159.1 GCA_012735315.1 Bacillota bacterium
CCTTATGATCGGTATAACGAATTTCGGCAATCTCTTCGATACCCCGGCCGGTTAAAGCTCTGAGAAGGCCGGAGGTGACGGCCACGTTCCGTCCTTGGAGCAGCAGATTTTAGATTCGTTCCACGATCAACTCGTCTTTGGCGGCGCTTGCGGTCAAGAGCAGCAACCCCTTACCGGAAGGAAACTCCGGGTATGGTTCCAAGGGAAGCCCCAGCATGCCGAGGAAACTATGGAGATAGTTTTCACCGGAAGAATGATACGGTTTGTAACACGGGATCCCGACCGGGTTGCCCAGTTCGTTCAAGAATTTGTCAACCTGTTCGAAAACATATCCGGCAATAGAAACGAAGATACTATCGCGCAGCAATAAAGTACCAAGGCAAAACAAAGTGACTTCCCTGGCTTTGGCGAAGAGAGTCAGACAACATTGTTCGGCGTAGGAACCCAAGTTATACTTGCAGTCAAAGGTATCGAACCAGCCGCCGCCGTTTCCGCCTGGTTTGACATTTTCCAAATACCTGACTAGAAAATAGCTCAAGTATCTTTGGAGAGTCTGTTGGGTATACCGGGGGTCCCGGGTTTCGGTCCCGGTATAAATTTTGTCGAAGAGCAGCGGTTCCTCCCGTAAGTTATAGCCGACGCTTTGATAGTCGTCATACCAGTTGGGGTATTTAATAATCAGATTGACGCGGGGGTTAGTCCTTTTGGCTGTTTTGACGATAATCTCTTCCGTGACTTCTTTTAACCTTTCGGTTCGGAACTCGGACCAACTACGGTCGGCTTTGGCTCGGATGCATGACTCGCATTTACAATTGGTAAAATAAAAGTCATCCAGAATTATCTCATCGAAGAGTTCGGCGGTGTAAGCGACGATCTCTCTTAAACGGTCCAGATGATCCTGTTTGGTGTAACAAAAGCTTTGGAACTCCCAGCTTGACGAGAGGTCGGTAGTGATTCCTCCGGATACTTTAATTCCTTTGTTGGTGAAGATTTCTTTGATTTTAAGGACTTTTTCTTTTTCGATTAGCCGTTGTCCCCGATATGTTTCGAGATAGACCTTGTCAAGGTGAATATGTTTTTCCAGAAAAGCAAACTTTTCTTCAAATTCGGGATGTGCGGCAATCCATTCCATGTCCCGAACTGTAACGTAAACAGCGGTCTTGAAGTTTTGATATCCCATCTTTAGTCACTCCTTACGTTAAGGTAAACAGTGATAATTTCGATAACCGCGTAATTAAATTTTAGATAAGCGGAGTTCAAAATCATTATAAAATCAAAGTTTAAAAAAGGCTCGCCGCAGATTGCGAAGAAGTTCTCAAATTTTGCTGTTTTTAATCCGTTAAATAATAATTTACAAATAAATAATCCCAGTCGGTCGGCTGAGGGAAAGAAGTTGTTATTGCGACAGTTGTCGTCTTTTGAAGGCCGAAGGGGAACATCCCTTTAATTGCTTAAAAACCCGGTTGAAGGTTTTGATGCTTTCGAATCCGGATTTAAAGGCGACTTCAGTGATGGGATCGGCGGTTTCGGTCAGATATTTGACGGCTTTATTGATCCGGTAATTATTGAGGTATCGGGTGAAGGTCATCCCGGTGGTTTCCTTGAAAAACCTAGTAAAATGATAGATGCTGAAATTGGCGGTTTTGGCGATCTCAGTCAGGGTGATCTCCCGGTGATGGTTTTGCTCGACATAATTAAAGACTTGTTCCAGTCGTTCCAGTCGTTTCAGGTGTTTGTTCCGATCCGATGATGAATACGGCTCGGTCGGGACTTGACGCAAGATGACGACGGCCAAATCATATAGTCGGGCCCGGATCGCCAATTGATATCCGGGTGATTTTCGCGAGTATTCCTGAACGATTGCCAAGAGTTGCTTTTCCAAATCACGATGAGCGCCAAATTCGGGTGACTCAAAAGGGATTAAAGGTGAAACCGGTTTGCGCTCACGCAGGAAATTGGCGAGGGACTGAAATAATGATAATTCAAATTGAAGGATAATCCGGCGGCTTTTTTTGGGCGGAGTAACAAAGTAATGAACTTCCCCGCTGTTAATCAGGAAGATATCACGGGGCTTGAGGTGAAAAATTTCACTGTTCAAACCGATGACCAGTTCTTCTTCCAAGACATAGATGATTTCAATCTCATCATGCCAATGGGGAGGAAACTCCAGGACATCGGTGATGAACAGATTGAAGGGGGATTGGTCGTCGGTTAAGTTCTTTTGACGCCACGCTTCCATGGATTACTCCCGGTTTGTATAAGACATATTTTAACCGTGAAGAGTCGGTAAGTTATATCATTCATCACGCGCTTAACCCGGAACGCGGAACCCGGAACGCGGAACGAAAAAATATCGCTAGATTTCCAACCCTAAAAAAGTCTTGACCGCCCAGCCGATTCCGAAGGAGATGGCGGTGACTCCCAGACTGATTCCGGCCATTTCCAGAAAACGCTTTTTAAAGGGCAGGTCTTTGGCGACGGAGATGTAAAAGTTGAAAGCCAGAATAACGGTGATCGCCATCAGCAGGCTCAGTCCCAAGTCCAAGAAGTGATTGGAAAACAGCAGGTAAGGGAGGATCAGCAAAAAGACGGTAACGATATAGGCGATGCCCGTGTAAACGCTGGATTTTAAAGCGTTTTCCTCTTTTTCTTGCTTTTTGGATAAAAATTCGCTGGCCGCCATGGAAAAGGAGGCCGAGATGCCGGTGATCAGTCCGATGAGCGCGATTACCCGGTTATTTTGAATAGCGAAGGTATAACCGGCTAGAGCGCCGGTGAGTTCAACCAGGGCATCGTTGAGCCCGAGGACGATTGAGCCCATGTAATTCAGCCGTTCTTCATTGATTAAACTCAAGAGTTCTTGTTCGTGTTTTTCTTCATCTTCCAGAGCTTGTTTTAACTCCGGGAAATCGGCTATCAGCGCGTTATAAGCCGCTGTGGCTTTTTCCTCGCCTTTTTCGAGCAGTTTTAAGGAGAATGTCAAGCCCAGGGTTTGGGCGAGTAAAAGATACCATAAGATTTTAATTTTAGAGGGACGGACCTCGACATTTGAATATTTTTTGAGCAGCGCGTAATGCTTTTTTTCGTCGGCGGCAATGGTTTGCAATAGTTTTGCGTTGCCGGCCTCTTTTTGTTTGGATGCCAAGGCTTGATAAATGTGGAAACTGGTAATTTCGTCCTTTTGGTTTTTGAGGAGTTCTTGAAGTAGTTCTTTTGATATTTCAGCCATATTATAGACCTCCTTGGAGATTTGTTAGCTTGTTTTTAAAACGGTTGAAGCAAGGATATCTTTGGTTTTAGGTTCAACCATTATCGAAAATGGTTAAAAACTTATGCAACATATCTAATTATCGTTTCTATTCGATATTACTATGGTATCTCCTTTTATTGATGATTCATCCCGGGAATTTGACGGAAGCATTTTGTGAATTAAAATCCGATTTCCTGGGGTGGTCCTAGGGGTGTGTCGAAGGAGTTTTTTTCCGTTCGGGGAATTATATGAAACCCGCCATGAGCCACGGGTTAGAAACCCGCGGCTAACAAAATGATACCGGTTAAAACCGGTAAAAAACCTTGGACGGTGATAATAATGGGTTTTATATCGGTTTTAACCGATAAGATTAGTTGCAGCCACGGATTTC
>JAAYHS010000160.1 GCA_012735315.1 Bacillota bacterium
CATACTCCCAGTACTCCACACCCTCGCCGCTGATGGTAAAGGTCACCATATCGCCGGATATTTCAAAAGTATTACCCTTCTTCACCAAATTCCCGGCGTTATCATAAGCGAAAGCATATTTACCGTCCATTTTTAAACGGTCACTATTGGTGTAATACAACGAGGCAAACTCCGCAATCTGGACCAAAGTGATCCTGGTAATCTTCCGGTTTCCGGCGGCGTCGTATTGATACTCTTCCGTCCTCGCCTCGGCCTCCTGATAGACCCGTAACATCTGGGCGATCTCATTCAAGAAGGTCGCCTTGTTCACCGGCTCAAAGTTTCGGCCCCGTTCGTCGTATTTGACGTGCAGCTTGAGATACCGGGCCGCCAGTTTCTCTTTTAAAGTAAGAGTAATGCCATGACCCTTTGCTGGTAGGGCTGAACCATTTTAAAAGGGGCCGACTCAAAAGCAATTTTGAGTCAGCCCCTTTTAAGTTACTTTCTAAAATCTAAAAAGATAAAAACATGAAATAAGATTTAGTTAGTTGCCAGTTTGGCCAGGTTGTGGGCTATACTCAATAACCCCCATTCAGTTTTAACTTTATCAATCCCACGAAGCATAAACCGTCGAAATGACCAATTATGCTTAATCATACCAAAGGCAGTCTCCACTTCAATGGCTCTTTGTGATCGAAGTTTTTTTCCTTTGTCTGATAAAAGGTTCTGAGTCGCCTTTTCTTTAAGCATATTTAACCTTAAGCCTACTTCCATTCGGCGATTTCCAATGCTTCGAGTACATTTGGATTTCAATGGGCAATTAGAGCAATCTTCACATTCATAAACTCTTCTTTGAGATATGTAACCTAGATCTGATTTTCTCTGCCTAGTAAATATATATTTCAAATGCTTCCCTCTGCAACAAATGAATTCATCAGCTTTTTCATCATACTTCCAGTTCTTTGCATTTAACGGATTTTTCTTAAACTTTCGCTTCTGTTCCAGGTAAAATTCATTGTACTTTACATAGGCCTCAATTTGTTTGGATTCTATGTATTCATAATTCTCTTCACTACCGTAACCTGCATCAGCAATAATATTTTTGGGTTTTCTACCGGTCATTTTTTGAAAATGTTCTAAATGTGGGATTAGACACCCTGTATCAGTGCGATTTTGATGAATACTATAGCCAACAATAAATTGATTTTCCGTACCAATTTGTACATTGTAGCCAGGCTTTAATTGCCCATTTTTCATGGGATCTTCTTTCATTCGCATGAAGGTTGCATCAACGTCTGTCTTTGAATAACTATTTCGCCCGGCAAGTTTCGATTCTTGTTCTTGATATCTTTTTAATCTGGGCAGATAGTCAGTTTCAATCTTTTTTAGATCTTTTTCTTCTTTCTTGGCTCCAGTCTTTTTGGCAAGCCTTTCGTTTAATTCCTGAATCTTTTTTTCAATCTTTTCTTCGTCAATCGGTCCTGAGCCAAGTTCTTCAAGGTCATTATCTCCATAACGTTCATTCTCGTCTTGGTTCGCTTTTTCAATTCGGTCCATTAGTTCTAAAATCCGTGCCTGGACTTTTTCTTTGTAATTCTTGGTTGTCTTGGCCCAAACCCAGCTATACTTGTTTGCGTTTGCCTCGATTTTGGTTCCATCTAGAAAGTAGTTCTCTAATTGAACATATCCGTCTTCAATTAGTAACTCTAATACTGATTTAAATACTTCGTCGATTATTGCTTTCATCTGTGATGACCGGAATCTATTGATAGTTCGAAAGTCCGGGGTGTTATTTCCGGAAATCCACATGAAGTGTATGTTTTCTCGCAGTGCTTTTGCTATTTGCCTTGATGAGTACAACTTTTGTGTGTAGGCGTAGATTAGCACTTTTAGCATCATTTTGGGATGATAGCTACTTGTTCCGCCACCTTTGTATTGGTCTAGTAATGGATCGATCTTCATCCTTTCGACACTATTATTGACCACACGAACAAGGTGTTTCTCTGGTATTAAGGCTTCGATATCAGTCGGCAACTGCAATTGTTCCATACAGTATGGTTTAAATGTTACTTTTCCATGGTTTCTCTTTGTCATACCTTTATTTTACCAAAAAAATGGGCTGTGCCCATTTTTACTTTTGGGGCAGCCCCTTTTTTGGGTTGATTTTTGTTGGACGAATTTTTTGAAGTCGACACGTCTTAAACAATTTTTTATCTGTTTTCCAAATAATTAAAATGTGATTCCATTATTCTTTAATAGTAATCCTAAGTAAATACCAGATACTCCGCCAAGTAATAGAAATATGAATCCTATTACATAAATCATTTTTTCAAACTTGCTTTTAGCAAAAATACTTGAACAAATACATGCAACAGCCCATAAAATTAAAACAGCTCCAATAATCATTATTTGATTAATTTTTAAAAGCACCTGAAGCTGTTCATAGCCTAAGCCTAGGATTAGTACTAACAAACTTAATCCGGCAGTAACAACCATAATTGTCCCAGGTTTCATTTAAAACTCCTTAAATTACTTTTTTATTGAATGAATGATACCTAAAATAAATGCATAAACTCCAATTATTATAAAAATATAAAAGCAAACTTTATTAATTATCTGAGCTTGTTTTTCTTTGGCGATTCTGCTTACATGAAAAAATACAAAAGCCCATACTAAAACCGATACCCCCATAAAGGTTATAATCCTTAAACCTAATCTATTTTCAATAAAATCTTTTAAAACAATAACAATTATTGAAATAAAAATTGCAACAAGGTATCTTATTGTTATATTCATTGTTTGTATTCCAACCTTTCATTATTACTATTTATTTTTTGACTCTACCTTGAAACTAGCTCCCCAACCGCCTCCCCATTTAGCATTGCCAAAACTAAGCTGACCATCATCATATTTAAATTCAACACCAAATGCCCCTGTCTCACCATGTACGCTAGCTGTTATTTTGCTATCCCCAATCGTAAAAGATGTTGAAAGAGTTACTCTTAAAGCATCAACTTCCGCCTGAAGTGCTATAGCTTTTTCATTTCCATCTAATTTAAAATTTAAAGCACCTTTTCCACACTCAACTTTAGCCGCTACACTGTTATTTCTATCTGCTGAATGAATTGAAACTTCGACAGTAGCTAAACTTCCTGATACAACGTTTAAATTAATATTACCATCTTTACTAATACTATATTCAAATCCAAATTTGCCATCTATTGCGCCAATAGTTAACGAAACATAACTTCCTACATCAAGTCTATAAGTATTATCACCAACTTTAGTTATTGTAACATTATTAACAATAATAGTTTTTTGCTCTGGTAAATCTTTAAATACGATACCATCAATAACCTTAATTTCATCTTTTATTCTATCATCTGCAATAGCTTTTGTATTTTCTTCCGACTTTTTCTCGGCTTCTGTTTCCTTAGACTGTTGTTTCCCTGTTTCAGTCTTTTTAGTCCCTTCTCCACTATCTGAGTCGCCAGAAGGATCTGGGGTTGGAGTAGATGGACTCGAACTTCCCGTGTCTGAAGACCCCGAACCACCGGTATATCCCATATCCGCCAATTCACTCTCAGTAAAGTAACTGGTATTCTCCGCATCCGCCGCATCTTGTTCAGCCCAGGTATCTTCCAATGATAAACCGGACGGATCTCTAAATCTTAAAGGATTATTAGCCCCGTAACTATACAAATTCGGATTATTCGGGTCTCCCACCGGATCTTCGCTGATAAACCTCCCCAAATCCGCATCATACCACCGGGCATTGTAATAATGCAATCCCGTATCCGGGTCATACTCTTTCCCGGTAAAGCTATGAAGTTCTTCGAAGTCCCCATCCTTAGTATATTGTTTCCCAAAGGCCAGATAATCGGCGCTCCATACCTTTTTGCCATCCTTATCGGTAACTGCCCGTACCGACCCTAGATGATCCGTTACATACCAATACTTCTTTGCATTAGAATCGCCTATCTTCCCATCCACCCTGGCCAAATGCTTGCCCAAGGCATAGACGAAGGACTTAACCTTACCGGTCGTTATATTCTTTTCAAAGATCGGCTCCGTACCCTGGAAGACGTAGTGGGTGATTTCGCCTTTAGCTTTCTTGACTACCCGGAAGCCTTCGGGGTCATAAGCATATTCTGATATGATCTTACCATTCTTGGTAACCTTAATCAATCTGTTAAGTAGATCGTATTGGTATTCCCAATATTCTACGTCCTCGCCGGATGTCTTGGTAAAGGTTACCGTATCGCCGGATATTTCATATTTATTTCCTTTTTTAATCATATTCCCGGCGTCATCGTAAACGAAAGCATACTTCCCGTCGGTCTTCAACCGGTCGGAATTAGTGTAATATAGCGACTCAAACTCCGCCGTTCGCGCCAATGTTACTCTGAGCAGCTTACGATTCCCCGCGGCGTCATACTGATACTCCTCGGTCCTTGAGTCCGCTTCCTGATACACCCGTAACATCTTGGCGATCTCATTCAAGAAGGTCGCCTTGTTCACCGGCTTGAAATCCCGTCCCCGTTCATCGTATTTAACATGCAGCTTGAGATACCTGGTCGCCAGTTTCTCTTTTAAAGTAAGCGTAATGACTCCCTTGTCATCCTTTTGATACTCCCAGTCGGTCCTAGGTATCAAGGTATAGTTCAAATTGTTGCTTGATACATAAAGAGCAATGGCGTTTTCATTGATCCGGTGGGTAGTGTGATTCTGATCCGGAACCAATTCAATCACCTTAACCCCCGGAGCCACGCTTCCAAAGTCAATCCCGATACTGGAGGAGTGATAATCCAATCCCATCAGCCCGGAGAGAATCGGGGTAAACTCGAAGACTCCATTACCTAAAACATCTCCGGTTTTCAAGGCCGCCGTCCCCAGTGTCGGAGTTGTCTCCAGGAAGGTTCCGGGAGTAACCGCTTTAATAAGTTGATTGTTCTTGTCGTACTCGTAAAGATGGTAAGGCTGACACCATTTTAAAAGCCGGTTGCAGGAGACAACCGGCTTTCAGGTTTATTACGCCGATGGTTTGGAACTTCCTGTTCCTATGTCGTGCGACCAACTTCTGGTTAATCTCCTTCAGAGTATGTGAAATCACACTTCCCCAAATTTTGAACACGACCCTCTTCTTCAACAGATACTACTCCAGTAAAAACTGTAACAAAGTAGCTTTTAATATTATCTGAAAAATCTCCTTCAATAGTAATTATACCTATAGGCGTTGATTCTGATTTTATAAAGAGTTTACTCTTCGAGATTTGGGGATTAGGACAAGAGTATAATTCAAATCTTTTTGTTATACTATTTGTTAAACCAATATATGCATTTGGTTTTTCTAATTTTTTTAGTGTAGATGTTTTAATATCGTAAATAGAAGTTTCTAAATAGAAATGATCAATCTGATAATCTCCAATAATTAAATCTGCCGAAGGAATGTAATACCCATCAGGATCAAAATCTAACTGTTCATCCTGTTTTGAAGTTATTAAATCTACTTTTTGAATTTTATGTTCCATTTTATTGGATTGGCCCTTAAGAATATATTCTTTTCCCCTAAAAATTAACAATAATAAAACGCACAATAATACTCCAAATAATAGAACTCTTAACTTTTTTATTACCATTTGTTTTTCTCCTTAATTATGATTATACCACCTCATAACCCACAATCGTTTCCGTAAGGACACTTGTATGTCGGATAGCCTATGGATTTATAAGCTTTTTGGACAATATCTACCATAGTCGTCCAATTCTTGTAGCCAAGCGAAGCAGCAACTTCATCTTTGGTTTGAAGGCCATTTGTATAGGAATAATGCCATGGTTCTTTAGGTAATACCGTCCTATAAAAACCATACTTATTCGCTATTTGTTCTACTGTACCCATTTCGGAAATAGATAGACCGGCTAAATCAAATGCCAAACCAGCATTATGATAACTTGAACCTGGTCTTGAAACGTTTGGTCCAATACCATGTTTTATATCACGATCATTAATGTCATTTTGATTTCTAGCATGGTAACGTAAATTAAGGTGTAGTTCATATTACCGTTTGAAACATATACAGCGATAGTATTCTCTGTAATCCGGTGAGTTGAGTAATCCTCATCCGGGACCAGCTCAATCCTTTTCACCCCGGCGCTATACTCCTAAAGTCAATCCCAATACTGGAAGCGTGATAGTCCAAACCCATCAGTCCCGAAAGGATCGGGACGAATTCGAAGATACCGTTGCCTAAAACGTCACCGGTCTTTAAAACCGCCGTCCCCGGAGTCGGGGTGGTCTCCAGGAAGGTTCCGGGGGTAACGGTTTTAGTGAGTTGATTGTTCTTATCGTACTCATAAGTCTTGAGTTTCCCACCGTTATTGACGGTTTTGATGTTTCCCACTTCATCGTAGGTGTAGTCAAGATTGAGAAGTTCTACATTCCCGATAGTCACCTTCATATCGTCAAACGCCGGTTGGCGTCGTAGTTGTAGATAGCCGTCGCGCCGTTGGTAGTGGTAAACCCGGTCATTTCAATCTATTAGTTGGATATATGTACTAGCTTCCAGGTATAAGATGCCCTCTTTTCCTATGTATGAGGAAAATTCCCCCAACCTCAGTGAGGGTTATCTCAAACCTATCTGATGAAGACTCCCAATAATAACCCTTAACTTGATACTTCCTTTAACTTGAGGCTTTCCCACCATTTTTCCCATCCTTTGATACTTTGCTCAAATCCTTTCATGTATTGTTCTTGCTCTTCTAGCTTAGTGAAATTCCAATTTTTCTTAATAAAATCAATACCTTCCTCTTTTAAGCCTAGTACTGCATAGTAGGAGGTTAAATATCTAAAATTCCCGAAGTTTTGACCAACACTAGTCTCTTGTTTGACCTTTTCAAATTCTTTTTCTACATATTGGCGTGTTAATTTATAAGATGGTATATACACATCATCTGTTATTTTAAAAATTGTTTTTTTCTTAAAACTTGGGGCGCCAGTTAAATTATCTATTATCCCATAAAACTCTAAAGAACCATCATTATCAAAATCCTCGTACCGATAGTTATATATCATGCCGTGGAACATCACTCGGTATACGCCTTTTCTTTTTTCAATAATCGTGAGCTTATCCGTACTTGAATCTTGCTCGGTTAAGTGAATTTCGGGCACTCCATTTTTATTTAAGTCTACAATTTTTAGAAGTTCTCTAGGGTTATCAAAATAAGTTCCCTCAATACTTAAACTCGTTTTTTAAGAATCAAAAACCAAGTTTTCCTTTTTGTTATTCAAAATCTCAAATATTAATACTCTACTATAAACTCCAAATGGGTCTTCGTATCCCTTAACCTTATCAAGTACTATGCTTTCTTTCTTGCCATCGTTATCTAAATCCGTTAGCATTTGAAAAATAATTTCCCGCTCTGGTTGTTTGATTGAAGCAAAAGTTATAATTATCGAATCCTTAATATGATAATTAAAACCTAATGCCACAACCCCAGCAATCACTAGTAAAACTCCTAAAATCATTAAATTTGACTTTCTCATCTTATTATCACCTTGCTTCCATTTCAATAATTAGAGTTTTACGTAAAATTCGACCGTTTTAAAATCTGTTGCAATTCATTGTTCCCCTCGTTGTTTCACCATATAAAAGATTATTGTACTCATTATATTTAGTACTAAAACCTCCTTGTTGAGCAACTGCTGGGTATGTGACCTTACCATCTTTTGTATCTACAATATAAGCTTTTCCAGGTGCTGATTTTGAAAACAACTTCAGCAAAGAGGGTCAAGGAAACCGATAAGCACTGATTAACGCGGGATGAGTTGCGTTTAGACAAAATCTGAGCCTAACTTTTTTGGTTAAGCTCATTTTTTAACCCAATGGTTTTTTTGCAGCCGACAAAAATTGCGAAGCGTGTAGCAGAAACGATTCCGGTATTGTTGATCGCCAATTGCCAGGGATAAAATGATCTCTCCGTCCAGCTTGGGACCGGGGTGGAAATTAACTTGTCAATTGATACTATCCGTCCAAAACGCTCCACTTAACTGCTGTTTACCTCTTGCCTTATTGTAAGCTTTAATATGCCTTTTATCATGGGATTTTAGCGATAAACACTTAGAAAGTCTGTCCATTCTCCACCAATCGGTGAAACATTGTCGATTTCGTAAAAAGATATATACTTCCCATCCGAACTTAACACCGGGGATTCTAATAAAGTGATATTCTTTTTTATTCTTTTCTCTTTATGTTTCAACATATCATACCGTAAGATTGAGTGGGAACTATAATAGAGTAAGCCTGTTTCTGCATCTATTAAAAGCGGGTATCTACCGTTCACTAGTTCTTCGATTTTACCATCTCGGTAAAGTCTGTTAACAATAAACGTATTATCTTTGACAACTACAAATATTATCGAACCATCCTTACATATAATCAGGGAGCTGTGCCGGTCGATCGGCTTTTTACTGGCTTGATTTGCTGAGATCGACCGGCGCGCCTCCGGCAGTCATCTTCTTCGAGTAAAGATAGGCCGACAGATTAAAGGCAACGGTCTTTTTCACGGAATTTTCGCTTTCAGTAAAAGACGGTTGCCGATCTCTCAATGGGTTCAGATAGACAAAGGCTACAGTCTCATGGTTTTTGAGTCTGTGGCCGACGTTCCTTATGTACAGTATTTTAGAATACGTATTTTACTTAGAACGAACTTCTTAAAGAGTCGATGCGTATTGAATTAAAATCTCTTTAACTTTGCCATTTTTATCAATAATAAAACTTATCAAATTAGCAAAGAGAGCGTTCTCCTTATTTTCTCCATATGAAAGACTATCATGATATTTTTTTTTAGAGCCATACCGATCAATTATATCTTTTTCACTGCTTCCAACTTCTATCCCTCTAAAAGTCTTTATTCCACTTTTTGAAACTAATATGTATCCGACTTTTCCTGCATGGAATGTATGTTCCCCTATCATAATATTTGGAAAATAATAGTATTTATTGCATTCCGAAAGTTCTTCACCATTTACTACTTTAATTGGCTGCCCTAAAACCGAAAGAGCTTCAGAAATTGGTTGTCCCAAGTAAATATTCATAATTTTAAAATCTTCAGTTCTTAAATTGTTTTTTGAACTTAATTGTGAACCTGATTGAGCTTTAATATAATAAACTCCACCGCTCAGCAACAAAATACAAAATAATATTATACTTATCCTTTTCATATGTTATTACCCCCCTTTATTTTAATACATTCAAGAATTGCCCATTATTAACTACTATTTGACCACTCTTTCTAGGTAAGTCTGCAAGTCCGGGAAGACTTATTATTGGATTATAATATCCTCTAAATAAAACATTTCCCCTTCCCATGGCAAAATGTAAATGTGGTCCGGTACCAATATTACCAATTTCGGCAATTTTAAAGCCTTTTGTTACAGTCTGGCCTTTTTCAACATTTATATTTTGTACATGAAAATAATATGAATAATCACCATTATTATGTCTAATAATAACAACATTTCCATTTTTAGCATCTAGCTTTTGTGCATATACAACTTGTCCTTCACTTATAGAAACAACGCTTGTACCTTGCACATTTGCAATATCCCATCCAAAATGGAAGTCACTTCCTTTTTGAAGTATTCCATTTTCATCGTACCATTCCGGAGGAGTTCTTTTACCATAAACAGATGTGACGGTTCCTTCTGTAGGTAAAATATATTCATCTCGCTGAGGCTGAACTTCTTCTACTTCTGAGACATCTTCGCCCGACCCAAAAAGCCAAGAAAACATATCATTAAATAATCCTGCAATATAATCCATAGGATCAAGGGGTCCATAAACTAATCTTTTCATGCTGTTTAATGCTAAATCTTTGAATGGAGTTTTACTTTTGAAAATATTTTTTTTAGTTGGAATAAGTTTATCCAGCTTCCATGAAAGCCCTGAAGTAACAGCCCCAAATACTGCCCCTTCCCGGAAACCTTCTCCGGATATCTCACCCATTATACCTCCACCGATAGCGCCACCCACAACCTGTGAGCCAAATGCATTTAAAGCGGTATTCTCTAAAACAGCTCCTACACCTGCTCCTAATGCTCCAGTAATCGCGCCCATTACAAACCCTTGCAGAAAATCTCCGCCGCATAAATAGGAGTTTAAACCGCCAAGTA
>JAAYHS010000161.1 GCA_012735315.1 Bacillota bacterium
ACCTGATTGTGATAAAATAGGCTGTGTACTTAACAATTATCAAATAAAAATCCGGATCGTTCCGTCTTTCGACCATATTTGGATAGCGGGAGAAAAAAGATGCGACCTTTTTTAAAATGGGCCGGGGGCAAATACCGGTTAGTTGAACGGATCAAGACTCACCTGCCTTCGGGTACACGGCTCTTGGAACCGTTCGCAGGCAGTTGCGCCCTGTCTTTAAATACCGATTACGAAGCATATTGGATAAACGATGTCAACACCGACTTGATCAATCTTTATCAAACCCTACAACGGGAAGGCGTCGCCTTTATCGAATTTTGCAGCCGCTTTTTCACGCCGGAAACCAATACCCCTCAAAAATATTACGAATTCCGGGAACAATTCAACCGGGAAACCGATATTTATTACAAATCCGCTTTATTCGTCTATTTGAACCGGCATGGATATAACGGATTGGCTCGTTATAACGCCGCCGGCGAATTTAACGTTCCCTTCGGCAGGTACTTAAAGCCCTATTTTCCGGAAAAGGAAATGCGTTTTTTTCTTGCCAAGTTCAAGGACGCCCAATTTACCAGCATGGATTTTGAAGTTGTAATCGACCAAGCCCGACCCGGCGATCTGATATACTGCGACCCGCCCTATGAACCCTTAAGCGCGACTTCCAACTTCACTTCATACAGCGCCGGCGGTTTTGATCAGACCCAACAAGAAAGATTGGCTCAAGCAGCCCTCCGCGCCGCCGTCCGTGGCATTCCGGTTTTGATCTCCAACCATCGTACCGATTTTATTATGGATATTTATCAAAAAGCCCGGATCGAAACCTTTCCGGTGCGCCGTTCAATTAGTTGCGACGGCGCCAATCGTAATCAGGTTGAGGAAATATTGGCATTGTTTAAATTAGGTAGGTTTTAAGCTATATACAACGATTGCTTCGGGCAATTTTCAACGCAAACCCGGCATTTAAGACAAGCGCCGTCTTCAACCCGGCCTCCTTTTCGGTAGGCTGAAACATCGATTCCCATCGGACAATCGCGCGAACACAATTTACAATTAATGCATCGGTCTTTGATGAAAGTCACATGCTTTATGCGAGCGCGAATTTTCCGTATATTCGCTATATAGTGGGCCATCGTTCCCATGGGACAAATCATGCACCAGGTCCGGTGCCGATAGCTTATTCCCAATAAAATCCCCAATATTGTGGTCAACAACACCATCCTTACGAATACGTGTCCTACCGCCTTAATGTCTCCCCATGCATAGGATATCTGCACTATAAAAGCTCCCATTAACAAAACCAAAAATGCGTTTTTGAACCAACGTTCTTTTATGATTCGTGGGATTCCCCTTTTCAGACTCACTTTGGACAAGATTTGATCATTAAAACCGCCCCGCGGGCAAAAATAGCCGCACCAAGTTCTGCCGCTGAAAAATGCGGTTATTACCGGGGCCAACATACAAGCCAATGCGAAGATCCCCACCGCCGGAAAGATAATTCCCGCCAGCAGAAATAGCAATAAACCGCTCCAGGCCCATTGATGCCATTTTTCTTTCATCTTTTCCTTTCCCACCTTTCCTGATACATATACCTGTATGGGTATAATATAAATTAATTAAGCTCAATTGTCAACTAAAAAGCCTTTACGGCAATTTTTTAATAGTGGGTCAAATTACTAGGATTCCTAATCATAAACGGCTAATAATTAATACTATTTAAAACCGGCGCCTTTGTTTTGAACAAGGCATCTATTTTTCCTTTGAAAAGGAGCAAATATGGAAACTATCCTTAAGCTTTCAACCCAATTAACCAACCCCCGCGTCTTAACCGAATACAGCCGCTATCTGTTATTAATCATCCTGGTTGTCAGTTTTCTGGAAGTGGTTGTTCCTCCGATACCGGGGGATACCATGCTGGTGGTAGGCAGCTCGATCGCGGGCATCGCCGGAATTAATCCGCTTTGGGTCATCATCTGCGCCTTCGCGGGAACTTTTACGGCGTCATTATTCCTGTATAATCTCGGCTATAAACTGGGACACAGATTATTGGTTTCTCCCAAATACTCCCGGTTATTGGATACTGATACTTTTCTGGAAATCAATCGATGGTTTCAAAAATATGGTTATTGGACGTTATTAGGCAGCCGCTTCTTACCCATCGCCCGTTCCGGAGTGGTCTTAACGGCCGGCATCGTCCACTTTGAAAAACGCCGCGCCTTGAGCGCCCTTTCAATCAGCATCTTTCTTTCTTCTACAGCATTCGTGCTTGCCGGTGGATTTTTGGGACAACGTTGGAGAGATTCTTATTTGGTATGGGGTCCGAAATTTCAGCTAATTTTATTGATATCGATCAGCCTTTTCGCTTTACTCGCAATCGGTCTCGGAATCTGGAAAAATCGAAACCGAAAAAGCAAGAATGATTGAATCATTAATTCAGGAAACCTTAATAATAAAATAAAACTCCCGGTCATATCAACACGGGAGTCTTTAAAAATAAACCGTTTTTAACCATATCTTTCGACCGCCGAACGCCGCCGTTTATTTTAACTGCCATAACTGAATCACATAATTCATCTTTGCTTTAAACTTCTCTTTGTTAAACTTGTCGGGCGCATATTGATAAACGTATCTTTGGATTTTATCGATACCCTTTTTAAAAAATCGATAGCAAATAAATCTTAACAAAGGAGAGATTCGTTCCCGGATTGCCTCGGATAATATAACGGATGTCGGCAATACATATTCATTCCAAATGAATTCGGCATATTCCAGGGTTGGTAAAACATGGTCGGTAATATCGTCCTCTTTGATTAAAGTAAAGAACTGAGCGGTCTCCTGTTCAAAAGGTTGTTTTATTTTGCAATGATGGTAAAAGGGTTCGCGGTCCTTGCGAAAATAATCGGCCAACAGTAAGTATCCTTTGGGTTTCAGAACTTGTTTCAATTTTGAAAGCGCGGCGGGCCAATCCAAATATTGGACGCTTTCGCTCATTAACACCAGGTCGAATTGTTGAGCTAAGTCGCTCTCTTCAAATTTACTTCTGGTAAAAGGAATCTCCGGATATTTTTGGTTGATAACCGTTTCCTGATACTTGTCGTTGGATAAGCAATGGACTCGATATCCCTTTTTTTGCAACAAGGCGGCGGTTTTTCCGAGTCCCGCGCCTACATCCAGAATGTTTACGACTCCCTCCGGAATATGCGAAAATAAGCGCTCCGTATAATTAACCTGCGCTTGTCTTAGCTCGGCTAAAGTTTTGGCGCCGCTAAATCTCTTTTCCGGAAAGTACCCCCAATGTAAATGTTCTAATTTAAATACTTCAGCCATTAATTTTAAATTATAGTCAACTTCCTGAGTTCGTTTTGCCATCGTCATCTCCCTAAAATTTAATACTCTTTTTTTCTTTAATTTTTTATTAATTCCTTCTTAAATTTTTTAATAATTAACCTAAAGTCGTTCGTAGATGATGATTTTGATATTCTCAAGCGCTAAAAAATTCGCCGGCCTTCTTGAATTAATCGACGTGATAATGATAGTATAATAAATATAAATTAATATTATATTATTGAGGGTGATACTAAATGATCCTCGGAGTTAGAGCCCACGACTTTGGAAAGACGTCCGTGGCGGAATTGGCCAAGCGAATCTCGACTAAGGGAATTACCAGCGTTCAGTTGCCTTTATCCAAAGCCATCGCCGACATTGATACCGGTCTCGGACGGCTTAATCCCGGAATGGCCAATTACATCCGGGAGGTTTTCGCCGCCCATAACCTGAAGATCGCAATCTTAGGCTGTTACATTCACTTGGTCCATTCGGATCCCCAAATCCGCCGTCAAGGGCTGGAAAGATTTAAGGAGCATCTCCGCTATGCCAGGGACTTTGGTTGCAGCATTGTCGGGACCGAGTCCGGATCGGTGAATCCCGGGGACCCCTCCTCCCCCAATCATACTGAGGAAGCATTTCAAACCTTACTGGAAAGCGTCGCGGAACTAGTAGCCGAGGCCGAAAAATTCGGGGTGATGGTCGGTATCGAAGGAGTGGCCAAGGAAACGCTGTCAACTCCGGAAAAGATAAAGCTGTTGATCGATACGATCAAATCCAACAATTTACAAATTATTTTCGATCCTTTCAATCTAATCACCGAGGACAATTATCAATCCCAGGACGACCTCTATCAAAAGTCCTTCGAATGGTTCGGCGACCGGATCGTAATCATTCACGCCAAAGACTTTATAATCGAAAACGGCAAAAAACAACAGGTTCCGGTCGGCAAAGGAATTCTTAATTATGAATTGTTATTGAAATTAATCAAAACCCGTAAACCTTATATTAACGTGATGTTGGAAGGGGCTTCCCCCGAAACCGTCGTTGAAAGCGGAGAGTTTTTAAAGACACTTTATGAGAAGGTTTAAACTATCTAAAGGGAGGCGTTATTGAACCGTGAAGTTCAAAGCTTATGCCATTACCAACGAAATCGATCTCAATAAAATTGCCTCCCGCTGCAATATTCCTAAAAAATATACCTGGGAAGAACCGCTCATCCTCCGGGACGAATTTCTCGCCTCCATCCTCGGCCATCAAGCGGAGCAATTTCAACAAATTATGATTTTCGCCTTCGGGAGCATCGTCTTTATCAATATCGCTCCCGAGGACGAACCGAAAATGTTTAATTATTTAAAATCGATCAAGCCGGATCTGGATCTGAAAAACGCCGCGCTTTATTTTGACGATTACGAATTGAGGGAAGCGAGCAGTTCGGGAGAAGCTTACGAAGAATTGCATTTTACCGACGAATATGTGGTTACCCCCCATTTTCAACCCTATCATCCCGAGCTGATCTCGGTAGTGATCGCCAAATCGGTAGCCCTTGAGCGAGTCGAAGAACAAATCGGCCGGATCTTGGATCGGGTTGAAACCATGATCGATCGTTTGGAAAAGGCCAATCTCAAGATTAGTGATCGGGAATTGGCGAGGACCGCTGCGGGGATTATCCGTCATGAATACAATACCATCAACTATTTGATGATCCTGGATAAACCGGATATTACCTGGGTAAATAGCGATGCCGGTCTTTTTTATGAGCAGATGAGCGATTTTTTCGAGCTGAACGACAGATATGAGATTCTGAAACAAAAAACGGACATCCTCAACGTAATCATCGGGCACTTCTCTTCGATTAGCCACTCCATCCGCGGGCTTTTCGTCGAATGGCTGATCGTAATTTTGATTCTGATTGAGGTGTTCTTGATGATCGCCGATTTACTCAAGTAAGCGACGGAGCGACCTTCGAAGAGGATGATTTAAAATGGTTATACCATATTTAGAAAATAACTAGATTTATTTCGGCTAATTTGGGTCGCCGCGGGTTGAAACCCATGGCTAAGCGGAAAAAGCATTCCAAAGCCCGGTTTCACCGGGCTCCGTGATGCTCCGAAGCCGAATAGCGGAGGTTAGCCGATCCCGGATGGGATTTAGAACGTTTTTATATACCTAGCCGGGCGGTTTTAACCCCCGGCGGAGATCGCTCGCTCTCCTTTATTTTCATCCTTTAACGCGCTTCAGCGGACCGGGTGGGCGACTCTCTACTCAAATACCGAGTTTATACAGGAGAAAAAATGGTCTACTCCGCGTCCTTTAACTGTTATAAGGTCTCCTTGGAACCAAACCTTTACCGGGTGGCTGAATTTTTTAAAATCCCTTTTACCGGTAGGGACTCGGATTCTTTGGTGTTCGAACCGGAGCATGTCGGCGCCGTGTTGAAATTTAAATCTCCCTCAAAATTCGTTTTGCTTTTTAAGTGGGGATGCATCTGTTTTATAAACTTCGAAGCAGCGGAGACCTACCGTTTTCTAAAAAATTTGGAATCAACCTACGGCGCGATCGATTTTAACTTATTTGCCAAATATAATGAAAACTATAGCTTTTCGTTGGAAGAATCGCCCGAAACGGTCGATCTTTTAAATATCTTAAAGATCTATGCCGTCGTGCTTGCCAAAGCAACCGAATTGAAATTCCTCGCTGACAATTTGGACCGCATCTATGACCGAGCCGAACGCCTTGTCTTCGATTTGCAGCGCGGTTTACCCAAACCAACCAGCCGAATCTTAAAAAAAATGACCTTGGACATTGTCAAGATCCAACTGACACTCCTCAATGCTCTTCAAATATTAGACCGCCCTAAAGATTTTGACGATTTATATCTTAAAAACACCTACGGCTTGGCGGTTAATACTTTTGAACTCCAGAAACGATTTGAGACTATTCAAACCAAAATCTCTACTATTGTTGAGATTATCGCCCCCTACCAAAAACTCGGTTTTAATCAACGGGAGACCCGTCTGCTATTTTGGGAAGTCGTATTACTCGCGCTTTTTCCTTTATCACGAATTTTAGATTATTTTTTTTAAAAATTATTGACATTCTTGCGCTTTCTGTGATAATTATTATTGGTTTAAAAAATAATTAAGATGCAGAAAAATATCCCTTCTCGAATCTAGGCGAGCTTCGAAAATATATCGTCGATTCATGACGGGGTATTTTATACTTTTAGCCGCCTTTTTCGGAGGAAAACGATGGATAATTACCTCATCAGTCTGATTAACGTCTCAAAGGATTACAACGGCGCCGAGGCCATCAAAAACGTTACTTTAAATATTAAAAAAAATGAGTTTTTAACCATGCTTGGCCCCAGTGGCTGTGGTAAAACTACCACCTTGAGGATTATCGGCGGCTTTGAATATCCTTCCTCAGGCAAGCTGCTTTTTGAGGGAACCGATATCATCAACCTTCCGCCCTATAAACGAAAGGTGAATACGGTTTTTCAAAAATATGCGCTTTTCCCGCATCTGAATGTCTTTGAAAATATTGCCTTCGGATTAAAAATAAAAAAACTTGATCCTAAGATTATTTCGAAAAAAGTCGGCCGGATTTTGGAGTTGGTGAGCCTCTCCGGTTACGAAAAACGTTCGGTAAACTCTTTAAGCGGCGGACAGCAACAACGGGTCGCCATCGCCCGGGCCTTGGTGAACGAACCGGAAGTGCTCCTTTTGGATGAACCCTTGGGCGCTTTGGATTTAAAACTCCGCAAAGGCATGCAGCTGGAACTGAAGGCCATGCAAAAACATCTGGGGATTACCTTCATCTATGTTACCCACGATCAGGAAGAAGCGCTTACCATGTCGGACACAATCGTAGTCATGAACGGCGGAATGATTCAGCAAACCGGTACTCCGGAAGCGATTTACAATGAACCGGTTAACGCCTTTGTGGCTGATTTCATCGGTGAAAGTAATATTTTCGACGGAGTGATGTTGGAAGATTACCAAGTAAAAATCTTCGATAAGATGGTCCGCTGTTCCGACCGGGGTTTTGATAAAAACGAACCGGTAGATGTGGTGATCCGGCCGGAAGACATTAAGATTGTGGATGAAACGGAAGGAATTTTCCAGGGGATAATAAAGTCGGTTACCTTTAAAGGAGTCCATTATGAGATGATCGTTCAAGCCAAGAATATGGAGTGGATCATCCATAGCACCAAGATGCGTCCGGCCGGGAATAGTGTAGGGTTATGGGTCGATCCCTATGATATTCATATTATGAAAAAGGTGACTTGCTGATGAAAAAAACCTGGGCCGCTTATCCGTATCTTTTTTGGATCATCATCTTCACCATCATCCCGTTGGGTTTGTTGATCTTTTTCAGTATTACGGTTCAAACCGCTTCCGGGATCGTCTTTTCCCTCGACAACTTCCGGCGGTTTCTGGAACCGGTTTATCTTAAGGTTCTAATGCGTTCGTTATCGTTGGCGGCGCTAAGCACCGTCCTGTGTTTGTTGCTCGGCTACCCGGCAGCGCAGTTTTTAGCGGCCCATGACTTGAAACACCGTAACACCATGGTTCTGTTAATGGTTCTTCCGATGTGGATCAACTTTTTATTGCGCACTTATGCCTGGCTGCCTTTACTCGAACGAAAAGGACTAATCAATTATATTTTAGGGAGATTGGGGCTTCCTTCGCTGAATTTGCTTTACAACGATTTCGCCGTTATGTTGGGGATGGTCTACAATTTTCTTCCTTTCATGGTACTCCCGATCTACTCGGTTTTAAGCAAAATCGACCGTAGTCTGATCGAAGCCGCCGAAGACTTGGGGGCCGATCCGGCGCTGGTGTTCCGAAAAGTCGTTTTTCCGCTGAGTCTTCCGGGGGTATTTTCCGGAATTACGATGGTATTTATGCCGGCGGTCACTACTTTTGTAATTTCAAGATTATTAGGCGGCGGTCAATTTACGTTAATCGGCAATCTGATTGAACAGCAATTTTTGACCGTCGGTGATTGGAACTTCGGATCGGCGATCTCCATGGTGATGATGGCGGTGATTTTAATCAGTATGGGGTTTGCCTCAAAATATGAAACCGAACAGGAAGGCGGCGGTTTATGGTGAGTCGAATCCTGAAACGTGCTTATATGTTCTCTTTATACTTATTTTTATATGCTCCCATCATCGTGCTTGCGTTCTATTCCTTCAATAATTCCCGGACCAGGGGGGCTTGGACGGGTTTTACCTTTAAATGGTATCTGGCCCTGTTTCAAGATCGACAAATCATGACTTCACTCTATTATTCACTGTCAATCGGAGTGATTGCCGCTTTTGTCGCTACTATAATCGGGACTTTGGCGGCGCTCGGGATTAACCATCTGAAACCGATTCCCCGGACCGTTATTATGAATTTAACTTATCTGCCGGTTTTAAATCCGGATATCGTGACCGGAATCTCTTTAATGTTATTATTCATTTTCGTCCGATTAAAGCTTGGTTTCTTAACCTTGCTGCTGTCGCATATCACTTTTAACATCCCCTATGTGATCTTGTCGGTCCTACCGCGAGTAAAACAATTGGATCAAAACATGTATGAGGCCGCGCTGGATCTCGGCGCCACTCCCGGTTTGGCCTTCTGGAAGGTTATTTTACCGGAAATTATGCCGGGAGTGGTTACCGGTTGGTTGTTGGCCTTTACCTTATCACTGGATGATTTCGTAATCAGCTTTTTTAATACCGGTTCCGGCGTATCCAATCTTTCGATTATCATTTATTCCATGGCGCGGCGCGGGATCAACCCGAAGATTAACGCCCTTTCAACCTTGCTGCTGGTTAGTATTCTTGCTTTGCTGGTGACCGTCAATCTGATGATGTCCCGGCAAAGACATTTAAAAATACGGGAGGAATCCGAATGAAAACTTTAAAGAAAATTTCGATCATTTTCTTATTGATGAGCATGATCATGGCGGCGGGAGGTTGCGGCCCCTCTTCAAAATTAACGCTGAATGTCTATAACTGGGGCGACTACATCGATGAATCGGTATTGGCGGATTTTGAGAAAAAAACTAATATCAAAGTGAATTATGACACCTTTACCACCAACGAAGACATGTATATCAAGCTCAAATCCGGCGGCAGCAGTTATGATCTGCTGATCCCCTCGGATTATATGATCAAGCGGATGATCGACGAGGGCATGCTGGCAAAGCTCAATTTTGAAAACATTCCCAACTATAAATACATCGGCTCCCAATTTAAAAATCTCGAATACGATCCTGACAACGAATACTCCGTACCTTACATGTGGGGCACGGTCGGGATTCTTTATAATAAAAAAATGGTCTCCGAACGTCCCGATAGCTGGAGGATTCTTTGGGACCAAAAATATGCCAAACAAATCTTGATGCTTGACAGCCATCGCGACAGTATTGGGATTACTTTAAAGATGCTGGGTTACTCTCTGAACACCAAGAATTTAGCCGAGCTGGAACAGGCTAAAGAAGCTTTGATCCGACAGAAACCTCTAGTTCTCGCCTATGTGGTTGATGAAGTCAAGGATAAGATGATCGTCGAAGAAGCCGCCCTGGCGCTTGTCTGGTCCGGTGACGCGGTTTACTGCATGCGGGAGAATGAGAATTTGGATTACGTTATTCCTAAAGAAGGATCGAATTATTGGTTCGACGCGATGGTGATCCCTAAGGGAGCGCCCAATAAGGAGGCGGCCGAAAAGTTCATCAATTTTATGTGCGAACCCGAAATCGCGTACCGTAACGCTGATTATATCGGTTATTCCTCACCCCATACCGAGGCGGTAAAAAATTTGCCGGCTGAAATCAGGAACAACCGGACTGCTTATCCGCCGGCGGAGGATTTGAAAAATTGCGAAGTCTTCATTGATCTGGGAAGCGCGCTAAAGGACTACGACCGGATCTGGACCGAAATTAAGGCCCAATGAAACCGAACCGTAAGGATCAAACCTTACGGTTTTTTGTTTGCCGGGCGAAAAGTTTAAAAAAACAGTAATCGGCAAATTTTTTTACTCAGGTTATTTACCGAGCTTACCGATAAAAACAATAGATTATATTCTATTAAAATCTATAAATTAAACACAAGTTCTTCAATCAACTGCGGAGGGAGACTTATGTTCATCTTCAGTTTCTTTAAAGCCGTTTACAATCTGATCTTAAAGATTTTTAGCCGTATGAAAGTGCTCTTTTTAATTTTAA
>JAAYHS010000022.1 GCA_012735315.1 Bacillota bacterium
GGATTATTATTTCTTAGAAAATCTTATTTCAACAACAGACGGTGGTGAGCCTGCCATAATTAATTGTCCAGAATGTAAAAGAAATACGTATCTTCTTGGTGAAGATGTTTGTGTAATATGTGAAGTATCAGTAGAAAGAAAATGTAAGCGATGTGGATTGGATATTCCTTATTGTGAAATAGATGGTTCTGGATATTGTTCTTGGTGTGCCCGCCAAATGTTAAAGGACGATTAGGAGAGTTATTTAGTTTTGGTTTTTTAAGTGAATTCCTCAAAGAAATTATTTAAAATATTGTTGCAATTAGTACAGGCTAGATTAACTTCAATTTGGGCTTCCCCAGTTTATCCAATACACCAATTTCATACTTTAATTAATTTAGGAGGACACCATGACTTCAACTCAACACAACATGATCGTCAACTTTATTTGGTCCATCGCCGACGATTGCCTGCGGGATGTTTATGTTCGCGGAAAATATCGGGACGTTATTCTTCCCATGACGGTTATTCGCCGGATTGACGCGGTGCTTGAACCAACCAAACAAGCGGTCTTGCATATGAAAGAACAGCTTGATACGGCTAAAGTGACTAATCAGCATCCCGCTCTCTGTCAAGCGGCGGGACAGGCATTTTACAATACAAGTCCCTTTGTGCTTCGGGATTTGAAATCCAGGGCAACCCAACAGAAACTAAAAGCCGACTTTGAAGCCTATCTCGATGGGTTTTCGCCCAATATTCAAGAAATTTTGGAGAAGTTTAAATTTCGAAACCAAATACCAACTATGATTGAGGCGGATATACTCGGCGCAGTGATTGAGAAATTCACGAGTCCGGAGATAAACTTAAGCCCCAATGATATATTAGACGCAGACGGCAAGGTGAGATTGCCCGGCCTTGATAACCATGCGATGGGCACGATCTTTGAAGAACTGATCCGGCGTTTTAACGAAGAGAACAACGAGGAAGCCGGAGAACATTTTACCCCTCGCGATGTAGTCAAACTGATGGCCAATCTGATTTTTAGGCCGATCGCCGATCAAATCCAATCCGGAACTTATTTGGTTTATGACGGAGCCTGCGGGACCGGCGGAATGTTAACCGTTGCCGAGAGACTTTGAAGGACTTGGCTGAAATCCATCAAAAGGAATTGTCGATTCATCTTTTTGGACAGGAGATTACCCCGGAAACTTATGCGATTGCTAAAGCGGATTTATTGCTTAAGGGAAAAGGCGATGAAGCTGAGAACATGAAGTTCGGTTCAACATTGAGCGCCGATGCTTTTCCCTCCAGAGAATTTGACTTTATGCTCTCGAATCCGCCCTACGGGAAGAGTTGGAAGATCGATCAGGACCGTTTGGGCGGCAAAGGGGAGATAAAAGATCACCGTTTTGTGATTCAGTTTAAAGATAATCCGGAATATAAAATGATACCGCGTTCCAGCGACGGGCAGATGCTGTTTTTGGTAAACATGCTCTCCAAAATGAAGCATGGTACGGCCTTGGGTAGCCGGATCGCGGAAGTCCATAACGGTTCATCGCTGTTCACCGGTGATGCCGGGCAGGGCGAAAGCAACATCCGCCGTTGGATCATTGAAAACGACTGGCTGGAGGCGATCATCGCCTTGCCGGAAAATATGTTTTATAATACGGGGATTGCCACTTATATTTGGCTGCTTTCTAACAGAAAGACGGACGCCCGAAAAGGGAAGATCCAATTAATTGACGCCACCAGCTGGTATGTCCCGCTCCGGAAGAACCTCGGCAAAAAAAACTGTGAGTTTTCGGATGAGCAGATCGCTATGATTTGCGACCTAATAATCAATCCCAGAGAAACCGAGCAGTCGAAGATATTTCCTAATGCAGCCTTTGGCTATTACAAAATTACCGTGGAACGCCCGCTGCGCGTAAAAGATATTGACCCGGAGAAAGTTTATTCCAGTAAAGAGATTAAGGAGTTTATAGCCAAAGGAATGGCCGATGAAAACGGGTTTCCGGTGATTCGAAAAATCCATAAAAATACACCGCCTGATCCGTTGCATGGGCTTTTTGAAACGGTGATCGGCGGGAAAAAGTGCGTGGTGGAGTATGAACCAGACGCCAATTTACGTGATACTGAGCAGGTTCCCCTGCTCGAAGAAGGCGGTATTGAAGCTTTTTTTAAGCGGGAAGTCCTTCCCTATGTGCCGGACGCTTGGATCGACGCCGGCAAGACTCAGATTGGATATGAAATATCATTTACCCGGTATTTTTATAAACCAACGCCGATGAGGAGTTTGGATGAGATTGTAGCGGATATTAGAGCCTTGGAGAGGGAGACGGATGGGTTGTTAAGTGAGAACATTGGGGAGGGAGTACAATGATCCTAAAGCCCTACCCTGAATATAAAGAATCTGGTGTATCTTGGATAGGACCAATACCGAAACATTGGGAAGTACATCCTAATCGAGCATTATTTTCTGAAAGAAACATAAAAAACAATAATGGTCAAGAACTTCTATCGGTAACAATTAAAAAAGGAGTAA
>JAAYHS010000162.1 GCA_012735315.1 Bacillota bacterium
ATAAAATGGCGGAGGCTATCGCCGAACCCCGTCCGGATCTGTCGCCCTATGCACCGCGCATCATCACTTTTGAGATTGATCCGGACCGGATCCGTGACGTGATCGGACCGGGCGGCAAGATGATCCGGAAGATCATCGAGGAGACCGGCACCGAGATCGATATCGAAGACGACGGCCGTGTATTCATCGCCGCGGTTGACGTCAAAGCCGGGGCCAAGGCCGAGCAGATGATCAGGCGTTTAACCAGCGATGTTGAGGTTGGCGCGGTTTATCTGGGTAAAGTGACCCGGTTGATGAACTTCGGCGCTTTCGTGGAGATTTTGCCCGGGAAGGAAGGTTTGGTCCATATTTCCCAATTGGCGAAAGAACGCGTGGCCAAGGTGGAAGATGTGGTCAATGTCGGCGACGAGATTATGGTGAAGGTGATCGAGATCGACAAACAAGGCCGGATTAACCTGTCCCGCAAAGCGGTGTTGGTCGGCGAAGGCCAGCCGGTTGAGATGTAGTAATTCGTTTTGATTAATAGAAGTATTAAAAGATAACCAACCAGTTTGAGGGTTGGTTTTTTATTTATAAGTGGAGTAAACAATTTACTATTTGGCTTTACGGCACTGATGGTTGGGTTTTTTATAGGGTAATAAAAAGCCACTTCGCTGTTGGATATTTTTTAGTTGACATCGAATAAATGTTCGGTTAAGATATTAGTATATATTACCAAAAATGAAAGTGATGTGTTTTTGATGTTAATTCGATTAAAAGCTGAAAATGAAGTAAGGTTAAGGGTTGAGTTTGATTTTGCACCGGAATTGGTGTGTAAAATAAGATTAATTGAAGATCGGTTTTGGCATTTTGAGGAAAAATATTGGTCAGTTCCGGCTACAGAAAAGGTAGTAAATCAAATATTTACGGTTTTTAACGGGATTGAGATTTGGGTAGACCCGGATCTCCTCAAAACTAGACCGGAATTATTTCGATATTTATATGCTCCTAATGAAAAAGGATTATTAAAACGGTATGAAGAAGAATTAAAATTACGGGGTTATAGTCCAGAAACCATTAAAGCATATCAGGGACACGTCAGACGGTTTCTCCGTTTTTTTATGAAAAGACCTAAAGAAATAGGGGAGAATGAGGTAAAGCAATATTTGTTGGAGATTTTAGATAAAAGAAAAGAGTCTCATGCTTATACCAATCAAGCTTTAAGCGCTTTAAAAATTTTCTATAGTAAAATCTTAAAATTAAATGATGTAACAATTTTAATTTCGAGACCGAAAGTTGAAAAGAAACTGCCGAATGTCATCAATTATCAAGAATTAATTATATTATTACGCTCAATAAAGAATCTTAAACATTTATGTATTGTTATATTGATGTATTCCGCGGGGTTACGGATTAGCGAAGTAGTAGCTTTAAAGCTGGAAGATTTTGATTTGGAACGCGGGTTAATTCATGTCAGACAAGCTAAGGGAAGAAAGGACCGTTACACAATTCTTTCCAGTGTTTCGATGCAAATTCTTCAAATTTATTTAAGTAAATACCGGATTGACAATTGGCTTTTTCCGGGATCTAAAGATGACCAGCACATAACAAAACGTTCGGTACAGAAGATTGTTGAAAATGCTTGCGCAAAGTCAGGAATTAAGAAGGCAATAACTCCGCATACGTTAAGGCATTCTTTTGCTACCCATCTATTAGAAAATGGGACTGATTTGCGTTTTATACAAGAACTTTTAGGGCATCAGAGTTCAAAGACGACCGAGATTTATACGCATGTGACGAATAGGAATATTAAGAAGATTCAAAGTCCTTTGGATCGGTTGGTCCAGGAGTATCAACAGGATAAGTTATCTGATAAAGATTCGGATCAATACCCCACCTATAAGGATTTATTACCGAAATTTATTCGCGAAACAAGGTATTTGGGATATATTAGCGAATAACTTACATATAATATTGACAATTTAAACTATTAGCGAATAAAACTATCGCTAATAAAGGAG
>JAAYHS010000163.1 GCA_012735315.1 Bacillota bacterium
AAATTAAACACAAGTTCTTCAATCAACTGCGGAGGGAGACTTATGTTCATCTTCAGTTTCTTTAAAGCCGTTTACAATCTGATCTTAAAGATTTTTAGCCGTATGAAAGTGCTCTTTTTAATTTTAATCCTAATTTTTTTAATGATCGTCTTTCTCTTGGTTCAAGGGTATACGGGGCTGAAAATAATCGATAATATGCAAGGCGTCACCCAAGAGATGTTCGCCTCTTCAATTAAGAGTAATGAAAACGTCAGTTATATTAGGAATATTTTAACAAATATAAAAATCACTTATTTGGAAAGATTGCGCGCGGAATCGGATATTAATATTCCCTTCGATTTAAATACCATGATCAATCACGTCCGTATTTTGCAAACAGCTGACCAAACCGCGGCGGTTCAATTCGAAGAGGAAATGAATCAACTGAAACTCATTTTAGATGAGCCGATCAACGAGGTGAATTATAACAGACTTTCGAAAACAATCTCAGCAGCCATGATCAATCTTGAAAACCTTGAGGCCGCGGTTAGAAGGGCCAATATGGAATCGATGGGATTCGGAAACGAGTTTATCGCCAATTCCCGCAAGAATACTATAATTATTTTAATAATCAGTACGCTAATCTCATCGGTATTCGGCTTTTTAATTGCCACTTCCATTTCTCGCCCGCTACGGGCCATTGTCAAAGCGGCCAACTCCCTGGCCAACGGAGACCTTTCTCAAACCATCGAGGCGCTCGGTTGTCGCGAGGCCGTTTCGGTTGTCAGGGAACTAAATCATGCCATTGACCGATTGCGCGAAGTCCTCAGCTTAATCACAAAGACTTCCGAACAAGTAAAAGTCGCCGCGCAACAAATCAGTATCGCCAATCAAGATTTGTCGGAAAGAACCCAAGAACAGGCGGCTACCCTTGAAGAGTTCGCTGCGACCATGGAGGAAGTAAACGTTTCCATTGAACAGGTGTCCAACAATTCCGCCCAAGCCAATCAAACGTCACAGATTACCTTGGAAGCGGTTAACGAGGGTGAGAAAACGATTCGGGAAACTTTGGAATCGATGACCCAAATCTTAGCCAGCAGCAACCAAATATCCGAAATTCTGAAATTCGTCAATGAGATCTCCTTCCAAATCAATCTCTTGGCTCTAAACGCGGCTGTTGAAGCGGCCCGGGCCGGGGAACAAGGAAGGGGATTCGCCGTTGTCGCCGCCGAAATCCGGAACTTATCGAACAAAACCAGCGATTCGGCGAAAAAAATCGAACAACTAATCAAAGAAAGCGCGAATCGGATCCAACAAGGCAACCTCTTGGCCGAAAAATCAACCTCGGTATTGCGGCAAATTGTGGACAACACCAAAGAAACCGCGGAACTGATTTCCCAATCGTCGCTCTCATTGAAACAACAATTCGCGGCGTCGCTCCAAATTCAAACTTCAATTGAACAATTGAATCAAGTGACCCAGCAAAACGCGGCCATGGTCGAGGAAAATTCAGCGGCTAGTCAAGCTCTATATCACGAGGCTGAAAAGTTAAGAGAATTAATCAGTCAATTCGTCATCGAATAATTCTCGTTAGGAGGTTAAAAGATCCTTTAATAATCAATAATGATCCGGCTATTCGGTCGAGTCTTCACCCCAACGCTTACTAAGTTGGTGTTCAATTCCAAGTTGATCGAGGATTCTGCCCACTTTATGATCGACTATTTCCATAATATCACGCGGCTTTAGATAAAAAGCCGGTATCGGCGGCGCGATCAGTACGCCGATTTTTGCTAGTTTTAACATGTTTTCCAAATGAATCGGGCTGAGCGGCGTTTCCCGCGGGACTAAGATCAGTTTTCGTCTTTCCTTGATTGTCACATCAGCCGCTCTTTCCAGTAGGTTTTCGCTGTAACCGTTGGCGATTCCCGCCAAGGTTTTCATAGTGCAGGGCGCGATCACCATGCCATCCGTCGGAAATGAACCGCTGGCAACCGGAGCGGTCAAATCGCGATTGTCATACTTTTTTACAGCCAAACTCTCGACATAGGACTGTTCATAGTCGGTTTCCAAGGCCAGGTTCTTGCAGGCCCAATCGCTCATAATCAGGTGGGTTTCCACCCCCAGAGTTCTTAAAGCCTCCAATAAACGGACTCCATAAATTACTCCTGAAGCTCCAGTGATGCCGACTACTACCCTTTTGTTCATTTTTTTCTCCATATTTGTTGTTTAAGCGTGTTTCATAATTACAATAATTAATGTTTCCATACAATATATAGTGTAGGTTTTCTATTAGTCTATCAATATAATTGTATGGAAATCCGGAAAACCGGAATTATGAAACCGCCTAGTTTTAAAAAGACATTAAAATAAAAGAAAAGGCACAAAATATTCCCATTTAGCCCTGAAAATGCTTTGTGCCTTGATACCACCAATCATTTAAAAGGTTTTAAAAAACTTTCCCAGATCGATTTCTTCCAACCCTTCATTGAAGTTGATCCGTTTAAACTTGCTGTCCAGCGGCCGGGTCGCGTCGATTCCGATTTTAGTGACAACTCCGTTCCGGCTGGTGGGATCGATCGGGCTCCCTTTGGCGTTGGGAATGATGAAGCACTTATTGATATCCATATTTAAATTGACTGCCTTTAAGACCTCGGCGTCGTTAAAGATATCAACGTCCTCATCCACAAAGATCGCATGCCTTACGAAGGGATCAGCCGAGAAAACGGCCGCAGCGCCGTTAGCGGGTTCGCCTTCCACAAACTTTTTAATCGCGACATAACAAGCGGCCCGGCAGAAACCGGACGGAGGCATATAGACGTCCCGTACCCCGGGGCATGCCGTTTTGACTTGATTATAAATCTGTCCCAGACGGGGCAGTCCGCCTAATAATTGATGTTCG
>JAAYHS010000164.1 GCA_012735315.1 Bacillota bacterium
ATCAGGCAGCGTTGAATAGTGGGCGACGAGCGCAAGTCGTCGCTTCGCCGCCAAAGAATAATTCATAAGGCGAGCGATGTATTTCAATTGTCAAACCTATCGCTTTAAATATCATTTTAGACATCCTTATTAAGGATTATCCCTTACTTTAACGAAATCGGCGCCGAAAAGTTACACCCTTAATCATTTCCAATAATTACTTTCAACAACCGGTTTCCATCCCCTGCTCAAAAAGTTAACTGTCTTTCCGATAACGAATTTCCCAACGAACCCGCCGGTCGCGGTTTTTAAAATCCGTTTCCAACATCTCCGCAACCTTAAAAAATTAGTAACCGGCCGGTTACTATTTCTTAACTTCAAAACCATCGGATTATGTTATATTTATCATAACCCTTTCATTTTTCCCTTCTTTTTAGAGAAACGGCGTTTAACAGCGACGCCGTTTCTTTGCTAATTCTCACATACTCGAAGATGCAACGCGCCGCTTGACGATTATCTTTTAAATCCCTATTCATTTCATAAACTCATAAACAAGGCTAATGCTTAGATTAACAAAACGTTAAAATTTGGTTTTTTTACAATTATTTTATCTTCTATTCATTTACTCTCAACATTCTTGGGTTATGATATATTCAAATCAACACTACCTCCTTTCCTTTTTTGGCCCGGTTAATTCCGGGTCTTTTGCTTTTAGCGCCATTGGCATATTGCGCCTTTTGCCCCCATAAGTATCCTATGGGGGTGGCTTTTATTGAAAAAACGTCCCAACTTGATTAATTTCTTCTATTTGGTCGGTTCCGGCTTGATTATTCAATTCTCCGGCTCAATTTACCGCATCTGGCTAGCCCGCAAAGTCGGACCGGAAAGTCTCGGCATCCTGCAGATGGTTTATCCGGTTTACCGCTTATTAAGCGGTTTGGCTGCGCTGGGCCTACCGTCGGCATTAACCAAATGGGTCTCGGAATACCTTGTCGTCAAAGATTATGGTAAGATTATCGCCATCCGCAAGTGGGCGAGCAAAGTGGTCTTAATTTCGTCGCTAATAACCGGAGGCCTATTGATAACTTTCACCCCTTGCTTAAGCAATCATGTCTTTACGGATCCCCGTGTTCGCGACGCTTTGTTTGTAATCTCCCTGGCCATCCCCTTTTCAGCATTGTCCGCAATTTATCGCGGCTACTTCCAAGGGTTTTCGAACACCGCTCCCACGGCGGTCTCCGAATTAACCGAACAGTTTTCCGAGATCGGAACCACTTTTTTATTGGTCGGTGTTATGGCGCCTTTGCTGCCTTTTTCGACTTACGCCTTTCCTCTTGCCGGATTAACCGTTGGAGAGATCGTATGTTTGATCAGTTTGGTCCTGTTTTTGAAACACCACACCATACTTCCCGGGCCGGATATGGAAACGACGGTGCCGAAACCCGAAATTATCAGATACTCCTGGCCGTTATTATTTAATCAAATCATCACTTCGGTCAGTCTCGCCAGCGAAGGAGTACTCATACCGTTCATGCTGATTTACGCCGGATATTCAACTCCCGAAAGCACCCGTCTCTTCGGTCAATTAACCGGCATGGCTGAACCGGTGGCTTATTTCCCGTTGATCTTGATGGGCCCCCTGGCCAGCGTCCTCTCGCCCCAAATCAGTTCCGCTTATAAAACCGGCTCTCTGGATACGATCAAACGAAAAATAGGGATCTTTTACCTGGGCGGCTCTTTGTTGTGTCTGATCGGATATTTTACGATTCTATTATCAGCGGCTCCTTTAGCCCGGTTTCTCTATGGTGAGGCGGTGGCGGTCCCAATCCGGCTAATTAAAATCCTCGTGCTTGGACTGCCCTTTACCGGTATCTCCATTTTAAACGTCACTTTTTTGGCGGCTGTGGGGGCAACCCCTAAAATTCTTTACCTCAGTCTTTGGGTGGCCGGATTGAAAACCTTTTTGATTTATATTTTGACGCCCCTCTTTGGAATCTATGGCTCGGCATGGGCCATCAATATTGTTCAAATTTTCATCGCCATGGCCAGTCTGGCTGAACTCCGGCCGTATCTGCCGAAATCCCGCGCAACAGCCCTCCCCAAATTGAAGCCGCGGCGCCGCTTCCAAGCGGAATACCTTTAACCGATAACGGCTGATCGGAACGGTCGTTGCCAATCCAAACACCGGCTAAATATTCCGGAGTATATCCGATAAACCAGCCGTTGGTGTTCCGATTGGTGGTCCCCGTCTTCCCGGCCGCTTTAATCCCAATATTGGCGCGAATTCCGGTGCCGCGTAAAATAACCCCCTCCATCATCGACGTTAAATCAAAGGCCGTCTCTCGGCTGATAACGGTTTCTTGCGAAATCCGTTCTTGATAGATTAATTTCCCGGCTCGGTCATAAACACGAAATATCCCAAAAGGCCGTGAGCGGATTCCTTGATTGGCAAAAGGGGTGTATGCTCCGGTTAATTCCAGTAAACTTAACCCCTTGGTCAGCCCTCCCAATGCCAAAGGCGCCGGTCCCAAATCATTCTTTTCACCCTCGGCCACCAGGTTTTCCAAACCCATCCGTTGCGCCAACGCGTAAACATTACCCGGCCCCAATTCCCTTACTAGTTGAACGGCCACCGTATTGACCGACTCCTCGAGGGCGGTTTGCAGGGTAATCTCTCCCCGGTACCGGTTATCATAATTTTGAGGCCTCCAAGGACGTCCATTTACCATTATTTCGAGGGGTTGATCAATCATTTTGGTTTCCGGACGATAGCCGGTTTCTAAAGCAGCGGCGAATAAAAACGGTTTGATCGCCGAACCGGGTTGCCGGTAAATTTCAAAAGCCCTGTTTACCTGCGCTTGGCTGAACCTTCTCCCGCCGACCAGCGCTAAAATCTCCCCGGTAGTAGGCTTTAATACCACTATTGCCCCCTGAGGTTGAACCACTCCCCATTGGTCGGTCATCGATACCGGCAAAGATTTAATCGCCTCCTCGGCGGCGCTTTGAACCCTCCGGTCCATGGTGGTATAAATGCTTAATCCGGCGCCCCGCAAATATTCTTCATTGAAGTTGGTCCTTTGTTTGAGTTTTGACAAAACATAATCGACGAAATAAGCTCCAACATAAGTTGAACCGGGCTGTTCCAAGACGTTGACCGGTTCTTGACTCAACCTTTCAACCGCTTCCCTTTTCAAATAACCCTCATTCCCCATTAAGTTCAGAACCAGGTTGCGCCGTTCCAAAGCCCTCTCGGCATTGCGGAACGGCGAGTAATACTCCGGGCTTTTGATTAAACCCGTAAGCAAAGCGCACTCGGAAACGGTCAATTCCCGGAGGGGTTTCCCAAAGTAAACCTCGGCGGCGCTCTGCGCCCCCCAGGCGCCATGGCCGAAATAGATGCTGTTTAAATAGAATTCCAATATTTGCTCTTTACTGTACTGCTGTTCGATCCGGATGGCGTAGGCCATTTCAAATATTTTCCTAATAATCCTCTTTTCGTGGCTCAAAAAAAGATTCTTCACCAATTGCTGAGTAATGGTGCTGCCGCCTTGGACCTTTCTCCCGGCCAGAATGTCTTGATAAACGGCCCTTAGTATGCCTCGGAAGTCGATGCCCTTATGTTGGTAAAACCGCTTATCCTCGGTTATGATCACCGCCTTTTGCAAATCTTCCGGGATGTCCCGCAAAGGAACCCATAATCGGGTAGTGGGGAACAGACCGGCGATCGGTTCCCCGTTACGATCGTAAAGAGTGGTCGCTATTTTGCTTTTTTCCAATTCGGAACGTAAATCCAACTTCCAAACCCAAGGGTTAAAAAAGACCAACCCGATCACGGTAAAACCGGTAATCAACAACAAACTCAGTCCGAACCGGAAAAACCATTTGGGCCTTCTTTTCTGGGAATATCTATGCCTAACCTTTTTCGCCAATTCCGATTCACCCGGTTTTAGCTTAAACCTTAGGCGGCTTTTCAATACCATGAGAGATTTCAAAAATCAGATTCGGCATAAACCCGGAATTGACTTCCATCAAAAATTAAGGCACAATTTAAACAGGAAACCCCAAGCTTGCCTAAGATGATCAAGCTTAACATTTTAATTAGCGCCGCAGTGTTGTTAAGACGCGCGCTTATTTCTCGCGCGACGCTTATTTAAGAGATTGAATTTTACGAGGGAATAAGATGAGAAACGCGCTTTTAATTTATAACCCCCAGGCCGGAGGAAATCGTCTTAATCCGCCGGATTCAATTCTCACTCATTTAGAGTCCGGAAAAATCCGGGCCCAAACTTTCATCCTCGAAGGGCTTGGCGATGAGCAACGACTGCTTAACGCTTTAACCGGCTCCCGCTTTGACCTGGCGGTTATCTCCGGCGGTGACGGCACCATCAATTTCGTGGCTAATATCTTATTAAAAAATCATCTTCAACTACCGATCGGGATTATTCCTTCCGGGACCTCCAACGACCTGGCCCGCAACTTAAAAATACCTCCGAATTATAAAAAAGCCGTCGATTTGATAGCAGCCGGCAAAACCTGCCTGATCGACGTCGGATTAATCAATAAGAGGACTTATTTTTTGAGCAGTTGCGCGGGAGGGCTTTTTACGGACGTATCCTATCAAACCGAAGGAGAACTCAAGCGGAGCATCGGGCCGTTAGCCTATTATCTTAAAGGGGTTCAAGAACTGTCGCGGATCAACCCGTTTCGATTGACCGTTAAAACCAAATCCACGACCATCGAGGAAGAAGTTTTACTCTTTTTTATCCTCAACGGCCCTCACGTCGCCGGTTTAACCGACCTGGTCAAGGAGGCGAAACCCAACGACGGTTGGTTGCGTCTGGTTATGATTAAAAACTGCGACCCCATCGGACTCACCGGGATATTCCTGAATATTTTGGGGCGTTTTTCCTTAAAAAACAATAATAAAGTGAGAATCGAAACCGCTTCCGAATTTGAATTATCAAGCGACCGGGAGATCGTTTTAAGCATCGACGGTGAAAAAAGCGGAACCCTGCCCGCCGCGTTGACTGTCGCAACCCGAAAATTAACGGTCTTTTCAGCTTTAAAATAAAGCTGTCACTTAAAATCCCATTCGAGCGACCGCTCTAAAAACAATTCCGGGTCCACCGCTACTTCGTCGATCTTAAAGGTCACATGCAAATGAGGCCCGGTCGATAAACCGGTGGAACCGACCTTGCCCAAAAGCGCTGCTTTGGGTATCAATTCTCCTTGTTGAACTTCAATGCTCGATAAATGACAATAGCTGGTAAATAAACTCAAACCATGATACAGAATTACCGTCAAACCGGTGACGTTTAAATTCCCCGCATAGACCACCCGGCCCCGGTTGGCGGCCAAGACCGGCGTACCGGCGGCTGCAACGATATCCAATCCCGAATGACGTCCATTCTCGATTTGATTCACATAACGAATCCGTCCGAAACCGGTTGAAATTCTACCCTTTACGGGCCAGATAAAAGGGCCGTCCCAAAGAGGCGGTTCCCCGGATTGAATGGCATCCAACCGCGCTTTAGTTGTTATTTTGGCGTCGGAACCGACGCTGTCATTGCTGAGTACTTCTTTTCTGGTCGTTTCCGGGACGTAAATCCTGCTTTCCGGAAAGGCGCGTTCCAAAATCTTTAACGGATAAGCTTTAACCCATTTTAGCGTCTTGTTCTCCACCGTTACCGAGATCTGATATTCACCGGGGGCATTATAGTAAGAAACCGGCAAAAATCCGATGAATTCACCGTTTTCATTCTTCCATAGTTGATAACCGCTTTTTAAAAAAAGGACTTTCACCGCGGCGTCCGCCGGAGCCTTTACTTTTACTTGAATAAAATCCCCCGGCCTTAAAGAATTGGAGCTAAGTTGAACCTCCGGCTCCTTCACCTCCGCCGTTGTCAATGCCGTCCAAATTATAATCATTATAATCATTATCGAGGCTACCGCTATTAAAAGCTTACGAATCGTACCCACCGCTATTGACCACCCTTTTTAAGGTTTATAAGCATCGTAAATATATAATTTGAGTCATTTTTATAAAATCCTTTATTTCCATCGATTATCAACTATTACATCTTTTGATCACAATCTATAATTAAATTAACTACATTCATTAACATCTAAGCGCCGGAGGGAAGAAATGGATAAAATAATCGCCTTGGCGGCAATCGCCCTGTTCTTTTTAGTGACTCCGACCCCGGAGATTACTTCCTTTACCCCGCCTCAAAGTTTAAATACGGAGACGGTAACCATGATAATTGACGGGGCTAAATTTGACCAGTCGGCAAGCGTCAAATTATCACGCCCCGGCAAAACCGATATCTATCCGGCCCAAGTCAAAGTGGAATCAAAAAACCGGATCGTTTGCCGATTCGATCTGAGAGGGCAAGAGGCCGGAGAATGGGATCTAATCGTTGCCAATACCGATCGTTTAACCGGCAGATTGAAGCAAGCGTCGCCGCCTCCAAGTTTTAGGATTGAATACCCGGCGCCCGTAATTGAAAGTATTAATCCCAGGCAGGGTTTGAATTCCGGCGTCATCAAGATTGATGCCGTCAAAGGGGCTAATTTTCGCCCCGGCGTCGCGGTAATGCTGAGCAACGACCAAATGGAGATTGGAGCTTCGGAGATTAACTTAATTTCCGGTAGTCAACTGACTTGTCGATTCAATTTGCTGAATGTCCCCGCCGGTTCTTACCATGTTAAGGTAATTAATGACGACGGCAAGACCGCTATTTTACCAAATGCCTTTGTGGTGCAGGGCCCTCCGAAAAATATACTCCCCCCGGAGATCGCCGCTATCACGCCGGAAAGAGGCTTTAACAACGGTTATATTCTGACGGCTATCAGCGGCGCCAACTTTAAACCTGAAGCCGTCGTAAAGCTGGCGGGTCAAGGCGTGGAATTAACGGCGCTCAATGTTAAACTGGAATCATCTTCCAAGATAACTTGTTTCTTTGATATTAAGGACCGGCCGGTCGGCGTATATTCCGTTGAAATTATTAATCCCGACGGCCGGAAAGGCATCTTGACCGATGCTTTTACGATTGAAACCATGGATGCTTCAGCGATCAAATTAAATTCTTCCCTAAAACCGATCTTTTTCGATCTGAACCGCGACGGCCTCAAGCCCGGACAACCGGAACGGCTGGACGCCAACCTAAAAATCCTGACCGCCAATCCAAAATTATTTATTCTATTGGGCGGGCACGCCGATGAACGGGGCGGTAAACAATACAATCTCGATCTCTCCGCCCGGCGCGCCGAAACCGTCAAAAAATACTTGGTCGACAAGGGAATCGACCCGGATCGGATCACGATTTATGCTTACGGTAAAGACCACCCGGCCAAAAAAGGCCGTGACGAATCCTCCTGGCAATATAACCGCCGGGTCGATGTGATGGTTTGGGAAGAACCCCCCACCCGGGAAATGGGGTTGAAGGGGATCGAATGAATAACCGACGCGAAAAATTTTGGACAGCGCCGCGCTGCTTCGAAGCATCGGAATGACGGCTCTATAATCCGATCTCTTGGCCAATTCGTGGAGGCCGTCACCAAATTACCTTAACCTCTCGATACTGAGCAATGAGCGAGTCGCAGGTAACTATAGCCATGGAATTCTGAAGCGCCGTGGCAATAATAAAGCGGTCGCAAGGGTCGTTATGCAACGGAGGCAAAGTAACGGAACGGACGGCGATGGTACCGGTGACGGGTAGTTCTATACCGCCAATTTTAATACCGCCAATACTTCGTCTCTGGTTAACTTACTGACATTCCCCACCGTAGTCAGCCACGGTTTGATCGCCTTATCGGCCATCTCTTCCAAGCGGTCGTCGGGTATTCCAAGCTCCCCTAATCTGGTAGGCATCCCAATCCTGCGATAAAATTCTTCCAACCGGAGGATCCCTTCCCAGGCGGTCCGCTCCGGCGCTTCGAAATCATACTCCACGCCCCAGACCCGCACCGCAAATTGGGCGAACTTGTCCCTGTTCCTTCGCAGCGTATACTTCATCCATGCCGGAAAGATCACCGCCAAACCGGCGCCGTGGGCCACGTCATAAATCGCGCTCAACTCTTGTTCAATCAGATGCGCCGCCCAGTCGCCCAAACGCCCGGCGCTTAACAGATCGTTGTGTGCCAGGGTCCCGGCCCACATCATTTCCGCCCGGGCGTCGTAATTGTCGGGCTGGGCGATGGCGATCGGCGTATTTTTAATCATCGTTTTTAAGACCGCCTCACAAAGATGATCGGTTAAGTCAACCCCTTTAACATCGGTAAAATATCTTTCCATCACATGAGCCATGATGTCCACCGCGCCGCAAGCGGTTTGATAAGGAGGGAGGGAGAAAGTCCATTCCGGGTTCATAATCGCAAACCGGGGACGGATCACTTCCGAATTCAACCCCCATTTCAACCAGCCGTTTTCATTGGTAATCACCGAACTCTTGCTGGCCTCGCTTCCGGCCGCCGGTATCGTCAAAACCACTCCCGTCGGTAAAGTTTCCACCGGCGCCGCCTTATTGGCGAAAAAATCCCAAACATCACCGGAGTAAGGCGTACCGACCGCAATCGCCTTCGCGGAATCGATGACGCTGCCTCCGCCCACGGCCAAAATGAAACCGATTTTTTCCGCCCGGCATAAACCGATCCCTTCGTTCACCAGGCTTAAGCGCGGATTGGGCTGGACTCCGGCTAATTCCACAAACTCCACTCCCGCGGCTTTCAAAGAAGCGACAACCTTCTCATAAAGTCCGGAACGCTTAATACTCCCGCCGCCATAATGCAACAACACTTTGGCGGCATATTTTTTGGTTTCCGCCCCCACTCGCTCCTCAACGCCGCGCCCGAAAATTATTTTGGTGGGACTCAAAAACTCGAAATTTTTCATTTTATCACCTCAGTTTTAAAAAATAGCCCCGGTTTTCCCCGGGGTTGTCTTCCATTATTGGTTAATCACATCCTCCAAAACAAACATCGCTTCATC
>JAAYHS010000023.1 GCA_012735315.1 Bacillota bacterium
CGTTTGCATCCGGCTTCCTTCAGATTTAACCTCGCGGTTAACACCCTTGCCTTCCGCTAACGGTAGGCGCTCGCCAGCCCCCGTTCGGGACTTCCACCCTATAGACAACGCCCATGCCGGGCGTACAATAAAAAACACCCGCAATGACGGGTGTTTTAAAGAGAACCATTTAAAAAGATTTTAGAATAGCTTTGAAACTCCTCTATTAACCGGCATCTTTTATTTCAAAAACAGCAACCGATTCTTTAAGCTTGTCGGCAATTGACGCCAGATTACCGGCTAGACTCGAAACCTGTTGAGCGGCGGCGCTTTGTTCCTCCGCGGTAGCGGAGACCTCTTGGGTGCTGGCCATGCTCTGTTCACTGATTGTCGCAATCCCGGTGATCGCAGTGATCACATTCTCGTTTTTCTCAGCCATTTGCCGGGCGGAATGCGCTACCTGCTCGATGCGATTCAGCATATCCCGCAACTGTTTAAAGATGCTTTCAAACGTGACAGCCGCTTCGCTGGTTAAATTCTTTCCCGCTTCAACCCTTGAAATCCCTTTCTGAATAATTTCAACCGCGTGACCGGTTTTGGTTTTCATTTGCACGATTAATTCCGCGATCATCTGGGCGGCTTGTTTCGATTGTTCGGCTAGTTTTCCGGTTTCTTTGGCGACAACGCTGAATCCTTTACCCTGGAGACCGGCTCTGGCGGCTTCGATGGAAGCGTTTAAAGCCAATAAAGTGGTTTGTTCGGCGATACCGCCGATCACTGAAGTGATTTCACTGATTTCTCCGGAAGTCCGGTTCAATTCTTCGATAACTTCGGCGACTTCTTTGGTGGAAAGATATAATTCATTAATCTCGTTGGCCACGTCTCCGGTTACCTTTTGCCCCAGCCGGGCCGAGTCGGCGACTTTTTCGGATACGGTAGCGATATTTTCCGTATCGGTCGAAACTTGACGAACCAAATCTCCCAGTTCAGTGACGATGTTAACCGTTTGATTGATTTGATTCGCTTGTTCCGAGGAGGCGCGGGCCAATTCTTCCATGGCCCGGGCCACTTCAGCCGCGGAACGGCCGGAATCGGTGGAAGCGTCCTGCAATTCCTTACTGGCATTGATTAATAAGCGCGCTTGTTCATTAATACCGCCTACCAAGCGACGCAGACCAGCGATGGCCTCGTTTAACCCCTTCACCACCTCGGTAACCTCTTGACAACCATGGGCTCTCAAATTTTCGGAAAGATCTCCGGTCGCCAAGGATCTAGCGGCATTAACGACCGCTTTCAGCGGATTGGAAATTGAGGCCGTAATAATTAAGCTAAGCAAAATCGAAAAAACCAAACTCACCAGCAGGAGCAGAATGGTAGTATTCGTCGACTCCGCTGAAAAAGTGTTGCCGAATTGCATTGATTCGGTGGCCGAATTTAAGATAGTCTCTTCAATTCTTTTTAAGGCTATATTGATAAGGGCGATTTTCTGTTCAAATTCATCATATTTTTGGAGAGAAGCCGGCGTTTCAAAAAATTCTTTAAGTAATTGGACTTCATTGTATATTACGGAAGATTGTTCGGAATCGACCCTTGAAAGAAGCGGCAGCAAACCTAGGAGTTGATTGAATAACATACTTGTACTGACTACTTTTTTCTGGTCGACGCCGGCAAGTTGGGTTAAGTATTCCTTGCGGTATTTATTCAGTTCCTCCCTGGCTTCGGTAATGGTCTTTAATCCATCGACGCTATTGTTGAAAACCCGGTTGGATACTTGTTGCATTTGGCTGATAACCCCTAGCCCCAAGTAACCTTCTAAGAAAATAAACCCCATCATTATTATAATAATTAACAAAATCTGGTAAAATACTCTCAGTTTCGATAACTTCGAAAGGAAAAAGAAACCGATCCCCTTTAATATTTTGAGCAAAAATTTCATTCCTATCACCCTTCAAGTATGTATTAACCCTCGGCAATCAGCGGCGATTTAAAGCAACTCAACTTCATTTTCGATTATGGTTAAAGCAAATAAATCGTCCCTAACAACCCTTAAAAATATGCCTATTGATCCTATCGGCATCCTTCAAGATATTATTAAATTTGTAATAATTGCCAATTCCGGTTCAAACCAATAAACGCTGCATATAAAAGATATATCTGTGTCTCCGGAATTCCGTGGCTGATAATGTCTGCCACCGAGACGCAGAAACACAGAGTCCCAAACCAATTCTCATCATTAGTATTATATTTAGATAAAATTCGTCATCGATGTTCCGGTTCCTGCTTCAAGCGACGGTTTATTCTAAAAAAAAAGACCCAGATTCCTTGGGTAACGAGCAAAAGATCGATATTCGCCGTTAATGAGAAACCGATAATATTACGGCTATTAAATCAACTTTTTTTATCTGATCCGGTCTAATTCCCGTTTTCCAATGTCTTTGCGGTAATACATGCCTTCAAAACCGATCAGTTTCAAATCACGGTATGCGCCATCGATGGCTTGACGGATGTCGTTCCCCAAATGGACCAGGTTTAACACCCGGCCTCCGGCGGTTACGACCTCCCCGTTAAAGTTCAATTTAGTGCCGGCGTGAAACACTAGTGAATTTTGGATTCGATCCAGCCCCTCAATAGGGAGGCCGGTTTGATATTTCCCCGGATAACCCGCCGAAGCGGCAACCACGCAAACAGCGGTAGTTCCTTTCTTCCAGCGCACCGATTCGGGGTTAAGCGTACCGGAGAGACAATCTAAAAAGACTTGCGCCAAATCCGATTCTAAAAGCGGCAGCACCACTTGGGTTTCGGGATCGCCAAACCGGACATTGTACTCAACCACTTTGGGACCGGATTTGGTAAGCATCAACCCGAGAAAAAGAGTTCCGACGAACGGCGTTCCTTCCGCCTTCATTCCCTGGATGGTTGGGGTTAAAATGTCCTGAATCACCCTTTCCCGGATTTCCGGTGTAAAAGCGGTGGTGGGAGCATAGGTCCCCATCCCTCCGGTATTGGGACCGGTATCGCCATCGCCGATCCTTTTGTGGTCCTGGGCGGGGGGCATCGGAACTGCCTCGTTTCCGTCACAAAACGCCAATAAAGACGCTTCTTCGCCTTCGAGGTATTCTTCGATAATCACCGTATCCCCGGCTGCTCCGAATATTTTAACCTTCATCAAATCATCAACCGCTTTGAAGGCGGTTTCCGAATCAAAGGCTACCACCACGCCTTTTCCGGCGGCCAGTCCGTCGGCTTTAACCACGACGGGAACCCCGGTTTCCCTGATATAATCTTTGGCGGCTTCGGGATCGGTAAATGTTTCCGAACGGGCGGTCGGAATCCCATATTTAGCCATGAACTCCTTGGCGAATGCCTTGCTCGACTCCAATCCGGCGGCGGCTTGAGTCGGCCCGTAAACCGGTAATCCTCTCATTTGGAAATAATCAACCGTTCCCTGGGCTAAATATGCTTCCGGACCGACTACGGTCAAATCGATCTGATTGCGCTCGGCAAAATCGGCGATATCCTCGATCACATCGGAATCAATGGTTAAATTTTCAGCGATCTGCGCCGTGCCGGCATTTCCGGGAGCGCAATATAACTTGGTAACCAACGGGCTTTGATTTAGCTTCCAGGCAATAGCATGCTCCCGACCGCCGTTTCCGATGATTAGAACTTTCATGTAAACCTCCCCTGTACAGTCGCCACCCGAGCAACGGCTTCCGGCGCCCCGGTTTGCGACTTCTTTTCGGAAATTATGCCAACTCTTTCCCGGTAATCCTCCGATACGCCTCCAAATACTTCTCCCTGGTCTTGCTGATTATTTCCTCGGGAAGCGGCGGCGCGGGGGATTGTTTGTCCCAGTCCAGAGTCTCCAAATAATCCCGCAGATACTGTTTGTCGAAACTGGGTTGAGGCCGGCCCGGCCGGTATTGATCCAACGGCCAGAAACGCGATGAATCGGGGGTGAAAATCTCATCAACAACCGTTAATTCGCCGTCAATCCGGGCGAATTCGAATTTGGTGTCCGCGATAATGATCCCGTTAGCCTCGGCGTGGGTCCGGGCCGTTTGATAAAGACTGATCGAATAATCCCGTAGCTTTTCCGCTAAATCTTTACCGACAAGCTTCTCAAGTTCGGCAAAGATAATCGGTTGATCGTGTCCGGAGGCTTCCTTGGTAGTCGGAGTAAAGATCGGTTCCGGAAGTTCAGCGCTTTCTTGGAGACCGGCGGGCAGTTTAATCCCGTTAACGGAACCCGTACTCCGATATTCTTTCCAGCCGCTGCCCGCCAAATAACCTCGGACTACGCATTCAACCGGAATAACCTCCCCCTTTTTTACCAACATCGAACGGCCGTTCAATTTTTGGCGTTCTTCGGTAGTCAGTCCGGGTACTTGATTAATATCGGCGGTAATTAAATGATTGGGGAACCGGTCGGCGGTCCGCTCAAACCAATATACCGACAGCCCCGTTAAAACCCGGCCCTTGTCCGGAATCGGCTCGTTAAAAACGACATCAAAGGCGGAAATCCGATCGGTCGCCACAATTAGCAGATATTGATTTAAGTCAAAAATATCTCTGACCTTACCCCTGGCAACCAAAGGAAATGAAATTAAACCGAATTGAGTAACGGCCATTCTCCCACTCCAAACTACTGTTTCATCTTCACCAACATACAGGTAATCTCGGCCTCGCTGGCAATCTCATCGCCGATATAGGTGGTCGCTTTAAATTTACCCATTTTCGCTTTAAAACGCTTCAGGATTACCTCAATCCGCAGTTGATCCCCGGGCAGCGCCGGTTTTCGGAACCTGGCTTTTTCGATGGAAGCGAAAAGCGGAATCTGAGTCTTATCTTCAATCAAATCCATCACCACAAAAGCTGATACTTGAGCCATCGCCTCCACTTGCAACGCTCCGGGCATTACATACTCGCCGTTAAAATATTCCTGCTGCGAATAGTAATCGTTGGTGGTGATGTTCTTAATAGCCACCGCTCTTTTACCGCTTTCAATCTCAATAACCCGGTCAACTAATAAAAAAGGGAACCGGTGCGGCAAAAGTTCTTTAATAGCATTAATATCCAGCATTTCTTTCACCCCGTCATTCTAATATCTCCCATCCTTCGCATCATTTAAGAGAACAACGCTTTTATTCAACGTTTTAGTTTGGTTCTCAACCCGTCGATCATAATCCGATCTTCCAACACTAGTCTGATGGCCTCCGGAAAAATTTGATGCTCAATTTGGAGTACTTTTTCCGCCAAACTCTCGGAAGTATCGTCGTCATCAACCTTTACAACTCCTTGAAGCACTATCGGCCCTACATCGGTCTCGGCAGTCACCAAATGGACCGTGGCGCCGGAATACTTTGTTCCCGAAGCAAGCACCGCTTCATGGACATGATGACCGTACATCCCCTTGCCGCCGAACGCGGGCAATAAAGCCGGATGAATATTGAGAATTTTGTTCGGATAGGCGTCGATTATGATTCGGTCCAAAATCTTTAGAAAACCGGCCAAACAAACCAACTCAACCCGGTATTTCCGGAGGTTGCCGACGATCGCCTCGGTGAACTCCCGAACGGTCGGAAAATCATGATGATCGATCACCACGGTAGGAATTCCGTGACGGGCAGCCCGTTCCAACGCGAATGCATTCGGTCGATTACTAATGACTACGGCGATCTCCGCCTCCAATTTTCGATCTTCAATGGAGTTGATAATCGCCTGGAGATTACTACCCCCGCCTGAGACCAAGACTCCGATTCGTTTCATGTCCCCAACCTCAAATGATTGATCACTGCCAATTGTAACCGGTGTCAAATCCCCGGCACCGGATATTTGGAGCAGAAAGCTTCCACATCCCGCTTGATTTGAGCAAGGAGCGCTTCATTTTGGTGATTTTTCAAAGCGCTGGCAATCCACTCACCGATCTGTTCCATCTCCGCTTCTTTCATCCCTCTCGTGGTCGCCGCCGGCGTGCCGAGCCGGATCCCGCTGGGACGAAGCGGAGGATTGGGATCGTCGGGGATAATTTGTTTGTTGGTGGTAATCCCTACCCGATCCAGGATCTGTTCGGCTTCTTTGCCGTCGACGCCGAAACTGGAGACGGTATTGATTACCATCATATGATTATCGGTGCCGCCGGTAATTAACTGAACGCCGTTTTTAAGGAGCGTCTCCGCCAGTGCTTTAGCGTTTTTAAGAACTTGGGCCGCATAAATCTTAAACTCGGGAGTAAGCGCTTTTCCGAGAGCGACCGCGATTCCGGCGATGGTATGCATATGCGGTCCTCCCTGGAGCCCGGGGAAGACGGACTTGTCGATCTCCTTCGCGAATTCAGCGCGGCACATTATCAAACCGGCGCGCGGGCCCCGCAAGCTTTTATGGGTGGTGGTAGTCACGATATCAAAACCATAATCGAAGGGATTGCGCATTACGCCTCCGGCAATCAAGCCCCCGATGTGGGAGACATCGGCCATGGTAATGGCGCCTACGGCGTCGGCAACCTTTTTAAAGTCTTCATAATTGTAATCGCGCGGATATGAAGTATAACCGCAAAGCACGATTTTGGGTTTGGTCTCCTTGGCGATCCGCATTAATTCGTCGAAATCGATCGCCCCGCCGGCTTCAGGCCGGGTTTTATAACGGACGAAATTAAAGATCTTTCCCATGTGGGACACGGGCGCGCCGTGAGTCAAATGACCGCCGTGGGATAAATCCATGCCCAATACCGTATCTCCCGGTTTTAAAAACGCCAAATAAACCGCTTGATTCATCGGAGAACCGGAAAGAGCCTGCACATTGGCGTGTTCGCAACGGAAAACTTTTTTTGCGCGTTCGATAGCGATTCTTTCAATGACATCGGTATAATCTTGACCGCCATAATAGCGTTTTCCAGGATAGCCTTCCGCGTATTTATTGGTAAAAACGGAACCGTTGGCAGCCAATACTTCGGGGTATGTATAGTTTTCCGAGGGTATTAGTTCGATTCCTTTCTTTTCCCGCTCCTCCTCCCCTTTAATCGCTTGATAAATCTCGGGATCGTTTTGGGATAACAGTTTCCAATTCGCGTCCATGATTACACTCCTTTAATCAATTATTCAATTTTATGAATTAGACTGTGGCATGATTGAAAATACTTTTGTTTTGTTCTTTCTCCGTGCCTTTGTGTCTCTGTGGCCGATAAATTAGCCACGGAGACGCAGAGACACAGAGTTAAAACCACTTTTCATCCTTTAAACGGATTTCATCCTCAACAAATCGTTATCTCGCGTTCCCCTTCAATTACCGCGCCGATTTGATAGACTTCCTTAAGAGACGACCGGATCCGCTCCCGGTTTTCCGGGGAACAAATCAAGACCATTCCGATACCCATGTTAAAGACCCGGTAAGCCTGTTCCAGGGGAACCGCGCCCTCTTTGATCAGAAACTCAAAAATCGGCAAAACCGGCCAGGAGCCGCTGTTAATTCGAACGCCGCAACCTTGAGGCAAGATTCGGGGAATATTATCATAAAACCCTCCGCCGGTAATATGGGCCAATCCCTTGATCAATCCGGCGGTTATTAATGGATACAACTCTTGAAAATAAGAACGGTGCGGCGCCAATAATACTTCGCCGATGGGCTCGGAAAAACCGGCAACCGAATCGGTGGGCTTCAACCCTAAAATCTCAAAACAAATCTTGCGCGCCAATGAATAGCCGTTGGTATGCAAACCGAGGGACGGCAGCCCCAGTACCGAATCGCCGGGTTTAATGGTAGAACCGGTAATCAATTCTTCCCGCTCGACTACTCCCACAATCGTGCCGACCAAGTCGAACTCGCCCGCCGCGTACATACCGGGCATCTCCGCGGTTTCTCCGCCGATCAACACCGTGTCGTTTTCGCGGCAGCCCTTGACCAGACCGGAAACAACAGCCTCGATGAGTTCCGGATTTACCGAAGCGGCGCCGATGTAATCGAGAAAAAAGAGGGGCTTGGCGCCTTGTACCAAAATATCGTTAACGCAATGATTGACCAAATCGTAACCCACGGTATCATATTTCCGCAGGGCAAAAGCTATTTTAAGCTTGGTTCCCACTCCATCGGTGCTCGACACCAACAACGGATCCCGGAATTCGGCCGCCGGAAAGGAATATAAACCTCCGAAGCCGCCCAATTCCCCCAAAACCCGTTGGTTGTATGTCCCTCTTACCAAGTTTTTAATGCGGTTAACGGATTTGATTCCGGCGTCAATATCAACCCCGGCCGCCTTATAAAGATCAGTCACCCTTATCGCTCCTCCAATAAATATTTATCATTATGCTCATCTTGGATCTCAATCGGATATTCGCCGTTAAAACAAGCCAAACATAATTCTTCCTTGGGAACCATCGCCTGCAAAAGGCCTTCCATATTCAAATAAGTCAAACTGTCGGCTCCGATATAACGCCGGATTTCTTCGATCGAATGGGAAGAAGCGATCAGTTCCTTACGGACCGAAGTATCGATGCCGTAATAACAAGGATGAGTAATCGGCGGGGCGCTGACGCACATATGGACCTCTTTAGCGCCGGCATCACGTAATAAATGAATGATTTTACCGCTGGTCGTGCCCCTGACGATCGTATCGTCGATAATCACAACCCGTTTTCCCCGCAAGACACTCTCAACCGGATTCAGCTTGATGCGCACGCCCAAGTCGCGCAGTTCTTGATGGGGTTGAATAAAAGTTCGCCCCACGTAAGTGTTCTTAATTAAACCGATATCGTAAGGTATTCCGGAAGTTTCCGCGAAACCGACGGCGGTCGATACTCCGGTATCGGGCACCGGAATCACCACATCCGCTTCCCCTTTAAAAAGCTTAGCCAACTCATTGCCCATGGCTTTCCGGGCCAAGTGGACATTGATCCCGTCAATATTGCTATCCGGTCTGGCAAAGTAAATATATTCGAAAACGCAAAGCGCGCGTCGGTTCACTTTGGGCAAATGGTAACTACGGACTCCGTCATTGTCGATAAAAATGATCTCCCCGGGTTCCACGTCCCGGATAAATCTGGCTCCGATACTAGAAAAAACGCAGCTTTCCGAAGCCAGGATATAAGCGTTGGAAAGTTTCCCGAGGCACATGGGGCGCACCCCATAAGGATCCCGAACCCCGATTAAGGTGTCCTTGGTCATGATCAACGACGAATATGACCCCTTCAATTCGGCGGTGGCCTTGATAATCGCATTTGGTAAGGAATCCCGGCTGTGTCTGGCGATCAAATTAATGATAACTTCGGTATCGGTTGTGGTTTGAAATACCGAGCCCTCGTTTTGGAGTCTAATCCGAAGCGATTCGGTATTAACCAGGTTGCCGTTATGGGCCACGGCCATCATTCCCCTCGAACACCGGGCCGCCAAGGGTTGAGCGTTGGCGAACAAACTTGAACCGGTAGTGGAATAACGCACATGCCCGATACCGATCCGGCCTTTTAATTGTTCCAAAATATCACGGTTAAAAACATGGGATACCAAACCCAAATTTTTGTGAACCGCCAAATGTTGACCGTCGGAGACTACAATTCCGGCGCTTTCCTGTCCCCGGTGCTGTAAAGCGTATAATCCCAAATAGGTTAAGGTAGCCGCTTCAAAATCAGGATCATTACTGTAGATCCCGAAAACACCGCAAGCCTCTTCCTGCTGATCTTCCAATATTAAATGATCTCTTACCGCTTCGTTTTTTATCATCTGAATTTCCCTTCCGGATAAAATTGGTCACTCTTTCAAGAAACTTGTCCCTAAAATAAGTTATTTTATGCAAAATCGAATCTAGCTGAATAACCGTTTTTCCCAAGCATCACAAATCGCTTCCGTTTTTTGTGCCGCCCAACCGGTATACTTGGCGGGATTTTCAAGCACTTCTCTCTGCTTGGGGGTTAATTTATTCCAATAGGGAAGGAGTTCGGTTCGTTCCACTAATAGCTCGCGCAGCGTTTTTCCGGTTTTTTGGGACTCCAGCGTCAATAAACGAACCGCTTCATGGGCGTTGGGATGACCTAACGAAGCAAGCAAAATATAAATCGGTTCGGCGATCACCATTTCCTTGGTAAATTCAAAATTGCGTCTCATCCGTTCCTGATCGACCACTAATTTCTTTAAAACCCTGGTTAAACGGTCAACCGCCGCCACAAAACCGACCACGATCTCCGGCGTAAAACGGCCGGAGGCGGAATTGGTCAGATCCCGCTGGTGTTCGGAAATCTGATCCGCATATATGGTTATCATCCGCGGCATAAATTCTTTCCACATACTCTTCACATGCTCAAAGTTCCATGGATTCCGCTTATGGGGCATGGTTGAGGAGCCGACTTGCGACGCTTCAAACGCTTCCCCCACTTCGCCGATTTCGGACCGTTGCAAATGCCGGATATCATCCGCCAAATTGGCAAGCACTCCAAAGGCTGAAATAACGGCGTGAATATAATCGGTCAGATATTCGGGGGCCACGATCTGATTGGAATACTCCGCGGGTTTTAAGCCTAGTTCCCAAAGAACTTCGGCTTCGAACTCCACCGGGTCGTCGAAAAAAAGGGAACTGGCGTTATAAGCGCCAACCGCGCCGGCGATTTTTCCGCGCAGGTTTTGAGCGGTTTCTTTAATCAATTCGATCCGGGAACCAAACCGGCTGACATATTCGGCCATGGCGAATCCGAAGGTTATCGGAACCGCATGCTGGCCATGGGTCCGTCCCACTTGAAGCGTATTTTTTTCCCTGCGGCTAATCTCGATTAATATTTGCTCCAAATCCAACGCCTTGGGAAGAACCACTTTTTCGGTAGCCTCTTTAAACCGCATCGCATTGGCGGAATCCATAATATCCACCGAAGTAGTCGTGAAATGCACGAAAGGTTTGGCCGCTTCGCCGACCCGGCGTTGAATGCAATTCACTAAAGCCCGGATATTATGTTTGGTTATCTCTTCTTCCAAATAAACTTCCTCCGGGGCTATTTGTTCACAAGCGTCGGCAATCTCGGCCGCTACCTCCGGACTGCAGAGACCGCGTTTTGCCAAGACTTTGACCAAGGCGGATTCCACTTTTAATTCGTAGCGGATATAGGCGTTTTCAGAAAAATAATCCGCCAATTCCGCGAAGAGCGACTGGTTTGAAGCATAATAACGGTGGTCTAACGGGCTTAGGTTCAAAAAAATATCTCGCTCCAAAAACTACGCCTCCCTCATGCTTCATCAATGAATAGGGCGGTGTCAATTATGATTAAACCCGACTTTTACCCTTTGTCAACGACCAAACATCGTTCTCATAAATTCACGGAAAAAACAGAAACGGATAGGTAGACAAAGAACCTATCCGCCCGGGTTTTTATCCCTCTACGGTGTAACGCCGACGGCGCCTGCACCACTTGGACCAGACCTTTATAGGATAAAACGACAAAGCGCGCCTTTGCGGTAAATCGAGCCGTTTTCCCCATTAGCGGAACCCTAGGTGCACTTCCCAATATTCAGTTTACGCTTCAATTAGTCCTCGAACGGAATCGTTAAGGAGATCAACCTTTAAAATTAATTAATGACACCCTTTATTCTAACAAAAGCGAAAGGCGGTTGTCAATGATCGGTTTATTTCGGTTCTTTTTTAGCCGCTTCTTTTTGAGCCAAGTATTCCTTATAACCGATTTCTTCTAATAAAACGGCTTTATCATTAACGTCTTTCGCCAACTGTTTTTTATGTTCGACAATTTTTTGGCGCAAACCGGAATCAACCACGCTTAAGATTTGAGCGGCCAATATCCCGGCATTTTTTGCGCCATTAATACTGACCGTGGCTACGGGAATCCCGCTCGGCATTTGGACGATGGAATACAATGAATCGATCCCGTCTAAAGCGCTGGTTTTAATCGGAACCCCGATTACCGGCAATGGAGTCATCGCCGCCAATACTCCGGGTAAATGAGCGGCGCCGCCCGCCCCGGCGATAATCACTTCTAAACCGCGTTCCATGGCGGTCGAAGCGTATTCAATCGCCCGTTTCGGAGAACGGTGAGCGGAAATAATCGTTAATTCGTAATCGATCCCGAATTTTTCCAAAATTTCCGCGGCAGATTTCATGATCGGGAGATCACTATCACTACCCATAACTATACCCACCAAGGGCATCTCGATCAACTCCTACTAAAAATCGCGTCGCCGACACCGGGTTTATCTGCGGCTCCCCGGTCTCGTGATCGGAACCCCTTCCTTACATAAGGGGCATTCCTCCGGTTCCCAAGTCTCAATCTCTATTGAAATTAAGAATTCGGTATGAACTCCAAAATTAACCTTGCCGACGCTGCGGTTTACCAAAATCCCAACCCCGCATACATTGGCGCCCCGTTCCCGAACCGCTTCCATTACTTCTTGGACCGAACCTCCGGTGGTGATTACATCTTCTACAATCAAGACATTCTCATCTTCATCCAGCTCAAACCCTCTCCGGAAAGTCATTTTTCCGTCTTCCCGTTCGGTAAAGAGCGCTCTCACACCGAGAACCTTTGCTACTTCATAAGCGATAATGATTCCACCGATGGCCGGAGCGACAACCGCATGAACCTCATGCCCCTTGAAACGCCTGGCTAATTCCTCGCACAATCTTTCGGTAAACTTGGGATACTGCAAAACTTGAGCGCATTGCATATACTTTTTGCTATGACGTCCCGAAGTTAACCTAAAATGACCTTCGCGCAACACTTTGGTTTCACGCAAAATCTCTAAGATTTCTTTTTCTTCCAGCAACAGTGGCTCCTCCTTAGCTTATTAAGAAAAATGAGCATTGTCAATAATTACGCCGAACATCAATCATTGACAATGGGCAACGCCCTTAAGCTCGGTAACACGGGTAAGTCCTTCTTCGACAAGAAACTCTTCGATTCCTTCTAAAATTTTAATCGGCGTCAAAGGATCTTTGAACAGCGCCGTTCCGATTCCGAGCGCGGTAGCCCCGGCCATGATGAATTCAAGCGCATCAATGGATGAACAAATTCCGCCGATTCCGATTATGGGAATTTTCACTATCGGGAATATTTGCCAAACCATCCGCAACGCCACCGGCTTAATCGCCGGACCCGACAACCCTCCCACCAAGTTGCCCAATACCGGACGGCGGCTTCGGATATCGATCGCCATCCCCAGTAAAGTATTGATCAAGCTCAAAGCGTCGGCGCCGGCGTCTTCCACGGAACGGGCGATAACGGTGATATCGGTGACATTGGGAGATAGTTTAACTATTAACGGTTTGCGGGTGGCTTTACGGACCGCGCCGGTAACCGCGGCCGCCATTGCCGGATCGGTCCCAAAGGCGATCCCGCCTTCTTTAACGTTAGGGCAGGAGATATTGATCTCGAACCCGGAGACCTCCGGGTAATCGTTTAAAATCCGCGCGACCTCCGCGTATTCTTCGGTCGTCTTCCCGACAATATTTACGATCACCGGAGTTTGATAGTTTCGTAAAAAAGGCAAGGCTTCCTCGATAAAATGGTCGACTCCCGGATTTTGCAAACCGATGGCGTTCAGCATGCCTCCGGTTGTTTCGCGAATCCGCGGCGACCGGTTGCCCGGCCAGGGAGTCAAGGACACTCCTTTGGTGACGATCGCCCCGAGGCGATCGGGACTGAAAAAAGGCAAATATTCCCGGCCGTAACCGTATGTCCCCGAAGCCGGCAACACCGGATTCTTTAATTTTAAACCTCCGATTTCCACTTCCAAGCTAGGTCGAGCGCTCAAAAAATCACCTCATCGATTGGAAAAACCGGCCCGTCGACACAAACCCGCCGCGGACCTTGAACGGTTTGACAAACGCATCCCAGACAAGCCCCCACCCCGCAAGCCATATAATTCTCCAATGAAATCTGCCCCGGTAAACTTAACCGGGCGGCGATTTTTTGGACCGCGGCCAACATCGGCGCGGGACCGCAAGCGATAAGATAATCAAAGCCCGTAATCCGCTGTTCCTGCGTGAAAAGATCGGTAATAAAGCCCTTAAACCCCATGCTTCCGTCCTCAGTCGCTATTTTAAGCCTAACCGGAGCCTTTTCCAAAAGTTCCGTCTCCAGTAAATCGCGGCCGGTTTTGCCGCCATAGAAAAAGGTCAATTGCGGCGGATTCGCTTCAAGATTCATTCCTTCCTGCAAGCAAAAGAGCGGCGGCATTCCGATACCCCCCGCCAGCAAGGCGATATTGCGCGCCTTTTCCGGCACTTCAAAGCCATTGCCGATGGGGCCCCAAACCGTCACCGCGTCTCCGGCGCGCTTGGACGCCATCAGTTTCGTCCCTCTGCCGACCGCTTTAAAAAGCAGGGTAATGCCGCCTTCTTCCCTATTGATCCGGTAAATGCTGATCGGTCTCGCCAATAAAGGATCGGCGCACAATTCGGACACGGCTCTAATCTGAATAAATTGCCCCGGTTTTGCCGCCGCCGCTATTTCGGGAGCGTTTAATTTCATGCGGTAGTAACCCGGCGCGATTTCCGTTAATTCGCTGATGATCGATCGCAGGAGATACATTCAGTCACCTTTGATTATTATTTATTCCACGAAATTCCCATGCGCTAATTTTAAGTCGCCGTTAACCCAGACGCCGTCAACTCCACCCATCAGTTTTCTGCCGATAAAGGGCGAATTTTTGGATTTGGAAACCAACTGTTCCGGCGTGACCGTCCATTCCAGATTGGGATCGAAAACGATCACGTCGGCCGCAGCGCCGGTTTTTAGGCTGCCGCCGGAAATTCCAAGCACGGCGGCGGGATTAACGGACATTTTCTCAACCAGTTGTTGTTTGGTAAGAATTTTCTCGAGGACCAGTTCGGTCCAGGCTACGGATAATGCGGTTTCCAGTCCGATCATTCCGGTGGGCGCCAAGGAAAACTCCCGGTGCTTTTCCTCCAAAGTATGAGGCGCATGATCGGTGGCGATGACGTCAATGGCGCCGTCCCGCAACCCTTCTTTCAAGGCGGCCAGGTCCCGCTCTCCCCGCAGCGGCGGGCTTACCCTGAAAACCGGATCATAGCTTTGAACCATGGCATCGCTAAGGCTAAAATGATGGGGAGTAACTTCGGCGCTGATCAAAAGGCCCCTGAATTTGGCTTCGCGAATCAAACGCACGCTGCCGGCGGCGCTGACATGGCAAAAATGGACTCTGGCCCCGGTGTATTCCGCCAACAGAATATCTCTGGCGATCATAATCTCTTCAGCGACGGAAGGTATTCCGGGCAGTCCGAGCACGGTAGACCAATAACCTTCATGCATCACTCCGTCACCGGCAAGATCCGGATCCTCTTCATGCAAAAACAAGGGCAATCCGAATTGAGTCGCGTATTCCAAAGCTTCCCGAAATACGGCCGCATTGGTCACGGTTTTACCGTCGTCGGAAAAGCCGACCGCTCCGGCGGCGGCCATCGCCCCCATTTCCGCCAATTCCCGGCCTTGTAAACCCTTAGTGATGGCCCCGATCGGATATACCTTGGCGTATCCCGCCGCTTGAGCCTGTTTTTTTATATATTCGATTACCACCGCATTATCGGCCACCGGATCGGTATTGGCCATGCAAGCGATCCCGGTAAATCCGCCCTTGATCGCGGCTTTCGCTCCCCCGGCGATGGTTTCCTCATCTTCCCGTCCCGGCTCGCGCAGGTGAACATGGAGATCAATCAGTCCCGGAAATACCAACTTACCCGAAGCGTCGTAAACTTGGCAATCCTCTACCTCCAGCTCCCGTTCCACCGCTGTTACCTTGCCGTCTTCGATCAGCAGATCGCCGCTGCCGCTAAATCCCCCCGCCGGGTCCACAATTTCTCCGCCTTTAATGCAGTATCTCATCTTGATTGCCTCCCCCAGTCAACAAATACAAGAGAGCCATCCGGACCGCCACCCCGTTGGTTACTTGCTCGGTAATCACCGACTGCCGGTGGACCGATAGTTCTTCGCTAATTTCCACGCCCAAATTAGCCGGGCCGGGGTGCAGGACCAACAAATCCGGTTTGGCTTTTTCCAACCGGGAAAGATTGAGCCCGTAGAGTCTGGAATACTCCCTTAACGTAGGGAAGTAAGCCCTGCTTTGGCGTTCCCGTTGAATTCGTAAGATATTAACCACATCGGCGTCTTGGAGCGCTTGATCCAAATCTTGCTCCACCGTTACACCCAACTCTCGAATACCGGAGGGAATCAAGGTTGGGGGCCCAACCACGCTTACGCGGGCCCCCAGTTTGGTTAAACCCCAAATATTGGACTTAGCCACTCTGCTATGGAGAATATCGCCGACGATTACCACTTTTAACCCGGCGATCCTTCCTTTATGTTCCCGGATGGTAAAAAGGTCAAGTAAAGCTTGGGTGGGATGTTCATGAGCGCCGTCACCGGCATTGATCACGTGGGCTTTGATGGAATCGGCCAAAAGTTTGGGGGTTCCCGCCAAAGAATGGCGGATAATTACCACTTCGACTCCCATCGCCTCAATCGTTTTGGCCGTATCCACGAAACTTTCACCCTTCTGGACGCTGCTGGAGGAAACGGTCAAATTAACCACGTCGGCGCTCATCCACTTGCCCGCTATCTCAAAAGAAGTACGGGTGCGGGTGCTTGGTTCGAAGAATAGCGTCACAATGGTTTTGCCCCTTAAAGTAGGTACTTTCTTAAGATCCCGGTTAAAAATGTCTTTACAGACAGCCGCAGAGTCTAAAATATAATTGATCTGTTCGGCCGATAGTTCCCTGATTCCCAACAAATCTTTTGAAAACTTAACCATAACCCACCGTCCCGCATCTCTTAAAATCTTAATTATTCCTTTCCTTCAAGTTCTTTGGTCTGAGGGATTATTAGATTTAACATAATTCCGATCACCGTCGCCAAAGCCATACCGTGGAATTCAACTCCGCCGATGGTGATTTTCGCTCCCCCGATACCGATTACCAGGATTACCGAAGCGATGATCAGGTTCCGTTTTTGGGAAAAATCAATTCCGGCTTCAACCAGCATTCGGATGCCGGCGGAGGCGATGATTCCGAACAACAGAATACAAATACCGCCCATTACCGGCACCGGAATCGTCTGGATTAAATTCCCGATCTTCGGAATAAAGGAAAGAATAATCGCGATGACCGCGGCTCCGCCAATCACCCAGACGCTGAAAACTCTGGTAATCGCCATTACTCCGATGTTTTCGCCGTAGGTGGTATTCGGCGGTCCACCGATTAATGCCGCGAAAGTAGTCGCGATACCGTCGCCGCTCAAGGAGAGGTGTAATCCGGGGTCTTTGATGAAGTCCCGTTCGACGACTTTATTGGTGACGATTAAATGACCGATGTGCTCGGTGATGGTAACCAAGGCAACCGGCGCTAAGGCGATAACCGCTCCCCAAGTGAACTTCGGGAAGATAAACGGAGGCACCGCAAAGTAAGAAGCGGTTCGAACGGCGGTAAAATCCACGTGTCCCAGCAAGAAGGCGAAGATATATCCGCCGATTATTCCGATTAAAATGGGGATTACCCCTAAAAATCCTTTAAAAAAGACCGAAGCCAGTATGGCGCATCCCAAGGAGACTAATGCAATCAACAAATACTCCGGATTATAGGTCGTACCGGCGCCGTTCATCGCCATATTAACCGCCGACCCGGCCAAAGCCAATCCGATAACGATTACTACCGATCCGACCACCACCGGGGGCAACAGCTTGTCCAACCATTTGACTCCGAAAATGGCGATTAATACGGCTACCACCACATAAACCAAACCGGCTACCGCGCAGCCACCCATGGCAATGGCAATCCTATCGGGACTTCCGGGTGTACCCGCGGTTGCGCCGATAATAGCGCTCATTCCGGCGATAAAAGCAAACGAAGAACCAAGATAAGCGGGAATTTTCCCCTTGGTGATCAAAATGTACAACAAGGTTCCGACGCCGCTTGAAAACAAGGTCACCGACGTGTTTAAACCCACAAGATAAGGCACTAAAACAGTGGCCCCGAACATGGCAAACAAATGCTGCAGACTCAGGGGCAGACTTTGCAATAAAGGCAGTCTTTCGTGTACATCCACTTTCTTCCCAATCATCATCAAATTCCTCCATTTTATGTTTTTTATATTTACTAAAACCGTTTCCGGTTTAAGCCGCTATTAAAAAATCGACCCATAAAAAAATCCTCCTTCAGTAAGGGAGGATTAATCACCCGGTTCTTTCTCCTCCCTTTCTTGCCTCTCGGGACAAGTCTTAAAGGGATTAGGTTTGATTATTCACCGGTTCAGTTTCGACGATCAACACTTGATCGATCTGATCAATCTCTTTCACTTTTACTTGGACCAGTTCGCGTTTGGATGTCGGAACGTTTTTACCGACATAATCGGCGCGTATCGGCAATTCCCGGTGCCCCCGGTCGATTAAAACCGCCAATTGAATTGCGGCCGGACGCCCCAGATCCATCAAAGCGTCAAGAGCGGCCCGGACAGTGCGCCCGGTATATAAAACATCGTCCACCAAAATGACTTTTTTCCCGGATATTTTCTCCGGTATTTCCGTCCGGTGCAGCACCGGTTGGGGAGAAATTAAGGAAAGGTCGTCTCGGTAAAAAGTGATATCCAATATCCCGACGGGTACCGTTTTCCCCTCGTGTTCCTTGATGAGTTCTGCCAAACGGTTGGCCAGGGGCGCTCCCCTGGTGCGAATGCCCACCAAAATCAAATCCTCGGTACCCGAGTTATGTTCGGTAATTTCATGGGAGAGACGGTACAGAGCGCGCCGCATATTTTCTTCATTCATAACCTGGGCTTTAACTTTCATCCGTCGCAACCTCCCCAACTCGTAATCGTGCTCGTGCTCGTAATCGCAATGGGCACAAAAAAACCTTCTTAGCACAGGCATAAGAAGGTAAAGGATGATCTTAAAACTATAACACCTTCCTAGCCTCGCCGGACTAGCTTAAAGGATTTTTACTAGATTTAAGTTTACCAAAGATAAGCTGAGATGTCAATCAAAACTCGAGGGATGATCGTGTCAAGCCACTGTAGATTTTTGAACCTCACATAAGGGACTTTAATTGAACAGCGTTTTGTTTATTTAAATTTTCAAAGCCATTCTTTCTTGGTTGCTTCCACTGGTCGGTGTTGGTTTTTCCGTAGTTCTCCGACTCGTTGGATGATTAATTGGGGTATTTTAATCCTCCAGATAAATAAATAATGAAAAGCAATATCGATCATTGCCCCCTCTCACAACAGTCGGAAAGGGATTGCTTTCCGGGAGAGGGGACACGTGTTGCTTTATTTATAGTTTTTCAATTAACATTACCTTGTCTTTACTAACTAATATTGTATCTAGATAATAGACCTGAAAAAATATGTCGACGGAGCTTTGCTGGTTTTGGC
>JAAYHS010000024.1 GCA_012735315.1 Bacillota bacterium
AACATCACCGGCAGTGATGTGTTTAAATGGCATCGCTTAACATATCAACCCGGCAACGCCATCCTTTCGATAACCGGTGATTTTAAAGAACGGTTAAAATACTTAGAAAAACTTTTCAGCAAAATCCCGGTCAGATCCATTGATAATCGCTTATTGGTTAAACCGGTGTTCATTGAGGGTGTGAAGCGGTTAAGCGCGGAAGATCCGAACGGACGGGTCGCCTCCATTAGTATCGGATATGCGGCGCCGCGAATGAAAGACCCGGAATTTCCGGCTTTTAAAATCATTGCCTACTATTTGGAGGAATATCAACATTATTTTGAAAAATTACGGGTTGAAGAAGGACTAATGTACGCCGGTTTTGTCTACTATAATTATCTTGAAAAACCCAATGCGCCCAATATCGCCTTTTTAGTGATGACCGAACCCCAATTATTGGACCGGGTGGAAAAAAGGACGGTCGCGGTCTTGCAAAGAATAATCGAAGCCGGGTTGGAGCAGACGGAAATTAGCGCCGTGATTCAAGCGATGCGGACGCGAAGCGAGTTGGCCCGGGTTAATGGAAGAGGAACGGCTACGCTAAATGCGCTGAGTTATTTTCTAGAAACGCAGTTGGTATACGATCAAAGGTTGTTGGCGGAATTGGAACGGGTCACCACCGACGATATCAAGAAAGCGGCCGCCAAATATTTTCAAAACTATATTCGGGTGGCCTATCTTCCTAAAGAGTATCTGAGAACGGACGGTAAGAAAGATTAATACTATCAAGCAATGAATTTATCAAAGGGAAAAATGTTGACAACAATTAATTAACTATGTTAAAATTCATATAGGTATGTGAAGGGAGCAAGTATGCCCAAAATGGATGAAGGACTGCAAAGAACCACCCGACTCTTTTGTCAGGCCGTCTTGTTCCGGGTAATTAAACCGGCCCTTGAAATGTTCACTTCCGAAGAAGATTTGACTCAAGTTCAGCTCTCCTGTATTCGTTTTGTCCACCGGCACCCGGAACCTTCCGTCGGAATGATCGCCGATGGATTGGGAGTTAGTGACGCCGCAGCCGCCAAATTGATTGACCGGTTGGTTAAAAAACAATTGCTGATCCGGGAGGAAGACCCCAAAGACCGCCGGGTACTAAAGATTAAACTTACCGAAGCCGGGGAAAAATTGTTGGAAGGTGTTTGCGCCGCGGAAAGCAATAATTTTGCCAAGATTTTAAAGCGGATGCCGACGGAAAGTCGACTGGCTTTAGAAAAGGGGATGACTGCTTTTTTAACGGCGGCATTGGAAAAACCGGAACATATTGACGAAATTTGCTTGAAGTGCGGTTGGAGCCATGATTTGGATTGCCCCGGAAATGTTCGCTATCGCGATTTAACCGGACATGATAAAGGAGAAGTATAATTTTTTTGAGTTTTATTTAACTATATTAATTATAAATCTCATTTAAAAATCTAAAAGTTCTTAAAGCGGCTCAAATTGAATTTAATAAATAAAAAGGAGGAATCTTTGTGAGTTTAAAAGGCACTAGAACCGAAAAAAACATCTTAACCGCGTTTGCGGGCGAGTCCCAAGCAAGGAACAGGTATACTTATTATGCCGGCCAGGCGAGGAAAGACGGTTTTGTTCAAATCGCCGAAATTTTCGAAGAAACGGCCAATCAGGAAAAGGAACACGCCAAACGTTTGTTTAAGATGCTGGAAGGTGGCCAGGTAGAGATCCAAGCCTCTTTCCCGGCCGGGGTTATCGCGACTACCACTGAGAACTTGGCCGAAGCCGCCGAGGGAGAGAATTATGAATGGACCGCCATGTACCCGGAGTTTGCCAAGGTAGCCCGGGAAGAAGGTTTTGATGAAATCGCGGCGGTATTCGAAGCGATCGCGGTGGCTGAAAAGCAGCATGAAAAACGCTTTAAGGCTTTAAAATCCAATATTGAAACGGGAAAAGTGTTTAAGCGCGATCAAGTCGTGACTTGGCGTTGCCGAAATTGCGGCTATCTTCATGAAGGAACCGAAGCTCCGGAGATCTGCCCGGCTTGCGCGCATCCCCAAGCTCATTTTGAGCTGTTGGCCGAAAATTGGTAATACCATATTCCAAAACGAGGAGGAAAGCCGATGACCAAAAGACTTGAGGTATATAAATGTAAAGTGTGCGGAAATATTGTTGAAGTTGTCCATGAGGGCGCCGGTGAATTGGTCTGCTGCAACCAACCGATGACTTTAAATGTGGAAAACACCGTTGACGCGTCTAAAGAAAAACATGTGCCGGTAATTGAAAAGATCGACGGCGGCTATCGCGTTAAAATCGGAAGCGCCGCCCATCCGATGGAAGAAGCGCATTATATCGAATGGATCGAATTAATCGCGGACGATAAGGTATACCGGGAATTTTTAAAACCGGGAATGATTCCGGAGGCTGTGTTTAAAGTGGACGCGAACCGGGTTTCGGCCCGGGAGTATTGCAACCTCCACGGCTTATGGAAGGCCGAGTAGGCGTCACGGAGTAGCAGAATTTTATCAACGGCCGGGTCCTTATTAGGCCCGGCGAAGATAAGGGCTTTCGCTTGTATCACTTTGGCGACGGCCCTTTTTTAATGCTTAAGTTATTAATGAGGAAATCATTACTTAAAGAAGGTTTTCGGTCGGCGGCAACGAATTTTACAGCGTAATTGAAAGGGGATTAGCGGTTGGAATGAAAATATGGAGACGCTTATTTTTGGTTTTAACATTGTCGAGGTTACTTATGGGCGCCGTTCCGGTCTTTGCCGGCGAAGGTGATCGCCACGAACTTTTTCCGGTATACGGAATAACTTTGGGGAAAACCACCGTCGCGGAAGTGGCGGATGTTCAAGAAGATCAGCCGGAGGATGGGGCCGATTCCTGCGGTTCAATCACGATCGAAGCGGCGCGATTCGACTATGAAAAAGGCGTCTTCACAACTTTGGAATTGGAAAAGACCGCCGCCATGCCTCCGGTTTGGGAAAACGCCGGTTTCAGGTGGAATTTATCATATCAGGCCTGGCTTGATCTCTTTAATCAACAGGGTTTTATCATCAAGCTGATTCAACCTCCGACTTTGCAAATAACCGGCGATCACCTGTCGCTGGAGGCGGAGTTTGAAGCTTTCCGGGAGAGCGAGCTCCCGACGGTTTTTACTTTCACTTTTACGGAAAACCGGGGCAACGGCGCCACCGCCGAAAATGCGCTCGCCAAAATTAAGGCGCGGTATGTCCCTGAATTTAAGGAGATTACGGCCGAGACCGGACTCGAAAGCCTGGAGCAAGTCTCCTTCGATGAACAGCAACGAAAAGCTTTGGGCTTATCCGGGATTATCGCCGAGATTAACGGATTATATCATGAAAAGTTGGAATTGGTTCCTATTGACAAAACCGCCACCGAATATTGGAAAAAGGTGTTGGCCGAGAAGTGGCTGATAAACAATCGTAAGCAGCTTTTAGAAAAGCTGTCCGCTTTGGAGTCTGCGGGAGATTCCCAAGTTTACCGGGGATTAGCCGCTATTTTAAATGATCATCAAGGTTTAACCGTTAACGAGATCGGCGTTAAACTCAACGATACCGGATTACTCGCCAAACGTTTGTGTTTTGTAAAAGAAAAAGGAGCGGTGATCGGGGACAGGGGGCTGCGCGCCTGGGATTATTCGAGGATGGCGTTGCTTTGCCGGATCGGATATCAGGTGGGATTTTTAACGGCTAATCAAGCATGGGAATATCTCTGTCGAATTTTAAGCGAGGTTGAAGGCCGGTATCATTCATGGGAGGATTATGCCGCCAACGTGATCCTGGGGATGATCTTCAACGCCATCGAGTCCGGCCGGGAAACGGAAACGGCTAATCAGGCGCTCTGGGCTTACGCGCGGTTGATAAACCGCGAAGGAAGCGCTTGGCGGCTTGCCTGGAACCGGAAAAAGACCGAGCCGGCCTTGGTTAACTCCATCAATGACGTCCCTTATTTCCCGCCGCGGGAGTATTATGCTTGGATACATTACTTAAACGGGCGACAAAGTTATCAAAAAGGCGAGTATCAGGAGGCGATAAAATACTTTGAAAGAGCTTTAAGCCTTGATCAGGAGTTTTCAAGGTTGTGGTTTTTGATCGGCATCAGTTTTCTGAGCCAATCGAATCATGAAAAGGCGATCGAAGCTTTGAACGAGTATTTGAAAAGAGTTCCGGATGATTATTTGTCTTTGATTTATCTGGCGGAAGCCTATGAAAAGAACAATCTATTAAATGAAGCTTTTAGGACTTACAATCAAGCGATTGACCGCGATGACTCCCGGCCGGAAGGCTTTATCGGACTGGGCCGGGTTGCGCTCAATTCCGGCGACTATGAAGCGGCGATCACCTACTTAAGAATCGCCGAATCGTTAACGGCGATTGGCGATGGGAATATTGCTTATACTTTATATTTACTTGGTTATAGTTATTACAAGGAACAAAAATTTGATAAAGCATTGTCGTATTTTTTAAGAGTCTACGGAAACTATCAGGACGATCAATACCTCAATTATTATCTCGGTATCTGCTATCTGTACAACCAAAACCTTAAGATGGCCGCAACCTATTTCAGCCGCGCCGAGGAATTGGGCATGACTATTCCCCAAGAAGTTAAAGATCTGTTGGAGAAACCGGGGGTCTTGAAAGAAGAAGACGACGACGCTTGAGGGAGCGTTGCTATCCAGAGAAAATACTTTAATTTGTTCTTTCTCCGTGCTTCTGTGTCTCTGTGGCCAAAAATAATTTAGCCACAGAGACGCAGAGACACAGAGTAAAAAACTAATTTTTATCCTTTAATGCGTCCCAGCGGTTCTAAGTCCTATGATTATCTCAAATCCGCTTTCTTCTAAAACGGCATTGACCAACATATGGTTAATGCGGGGGGATTTGAGATGGAAACGTTGAGGGCCGAGGCGCTTAAAACCTGGAAGGAGCTCAATGAAATTAAGCTTAAAATCGAGAAATACCGGCGCTATCTAATCCGAGGTTTTTATTCGGGAGGTACGTTGCTGTTGATGGTTTTTTGGTGGATCCTTTTTCCGCCCCGGCAAGCGTCCTGGAGGTTGACCTCCAATATTTGTTTTGTATTTTTAATCGGTAACCTTTGGGTGTCATATTGGCTGATTAAGCTCCTTAAAAGCGGCCGGCGTTCTTTGGGTGAGTTGAGGATTAAATTAAGGCAATTGGCTTGGGAAAAGATTTGCGATTGTGAGGGAGACTGCGACTGCGGCATCAAATTGGAGAAAGCGATCGCGGCTGAACTCGCTTCCCGACAAGAAGGTTTTTTTACCGAGGTGCAAAATGAAGTCGAATTATCTTGAATTATTAGCGAGTTTGGTGAATATCGATTCCGGCTCCGGAGACGCTGAGGGAATCGCCGCCATAAGCGAAGTAATCCGCCCGCGTCTGGTTCAACTCGGATTTAGCTTTGAACCGGTGGCGGCGGCGGACGGTTCGGTCCATTTTTTGGCCCGGCGGGGCGCAGGTAAAAAAGTGGTATTATTGGCTCATTTGGATACGGTTTTTCCACGGGGAACCGCTGCCGGGCGCGGGTTTCACATTGAGAGGGATTTGGCTTTCGGACCGGGGGTTTCCGATTGTAAATCCGGGGTGGTTACCATTATCGGGGCTTTGGAACAAGTTGGACGGGATCAATGGCCTGAAATCGAAGTAAACTGTCTTTTCAACTCCGATGAGGAGATTAGTTCGCCGGGTTCCCGGAAGATCATCGAAGATTTGGTTAAGGACGCGGCAGCCGTACTGGTGGTTGAGCCGGCCGAAGGGGAAAACCTCACGGTCGCCCGGAAAGGAATCGGCCGTTTCACGTTGCGGGTCTTCGGGAAGTCGGCTCATTCGGGCTCCGATTACAGCGAGGGTTGTAACGCGATCTTGGAATTGGCCCATAAAATAATCGCCATTCAAAACCTGACCGATCTTGAGGCGGGCGTTACTTTGAACGTCGGGGCCGTTAATGGCGGGGTAAGGCCGAATGTGGTGCCCGACTATGCAATGGCCGAAATTGATCTGCGGATCGTTAAGCCGGACCAAGCCGAGCCGGTGCTTAAAGAATTGGAGCGGATTGCCGGAACGGCTGTCGTTTCCGGCGCCTCGGCCCGTTTAAGCGGAGGCGTTACCCGGCCGCCCATGCCGGTAAGCGAGATTAATTTAAAACTCTATGAGAAGCTGCGCCAAGTCGGCCGGGAGATCGGCGTCGAACTGGGGACTTTTCAGTCCGGGGGCGGATCGGACGCCAATTTTGCCGCGGCTTTGGGAGTTCCGACCATCGACGGAGTCGGGCCGATCGGGGGAGGACATCATTCGGAGGCTGAATTTTTGAACATCCCGAGCTTATACCGGAGGATCGATTTATTGGCGAGATTTCTACGGGTTTTTCCGAATATTTAACATTCTTCGTGAAGGATATTGGGAGCGGATGGTAGGAAGGATCCGCTCGTAAAACTTTTAAAATTTCCAATCCAAAACTAATGAAATTTTACTTGATTGCTCATCATAGTCGACTCCGCCAAGGCTATAGTCGGCAAAGGTCTTGGAGTAAATCGCCTTAAGGGCTACGTCTTTGACGAAATGGGCGGTGAAGATTAAGTCGAACATGGCGATATCCGGTTGGTCGTCTTCGAATTTTGCGGAGAAGCCGTTAACGCTCATTTCATTGCGAACATATCCCTGAAGGACCCGGCGACAGGCCAATTCCAGGTCCAGGTTTTTGATGATGTCGTAGGTGAAAGATAAACCCAGATAAGCGCCGGCAGTTTCTCATGATTGTTTAACCGTTGCGACGGTCGAATCAAATTCACCGGTAGGCTCAATGGGTATCACGATGGCAACCTGTTCATAGCATTCGCCATACTGAGCCTTATAATCGATAATCTCTTGGTCGGCGCATTTTCGGAACAGGCCAAAAGCGTAATCGCCGCCGGGTAAATCCATAGCCAGTTCTTTCGTATAATAAGTGTAAGTTCCCGTTTGCGGCTCATAACCTACGATAACTTCCTTGGAGAAGTCAACGTTAACCAATATTTCTCCTCCGTTGGACGCGGATCTCCGATTGACTTCAAAGTCGGTTGTCATCACACCTTTTGATCGGATATGACCGAGAAACCCCTTAACCCTGATAACGTCCTTCTTAGGCCAACCGGTAGGGAAATTATAAATAAACTCCAGGTTGCCTCCGTTGGCGCGATAACGCACCTTAGTGCTTCCGGAGAAATCGCTGTTCATCATTACCGGCCTGCCGCCAATCCAACCGCAATCGCTAATAGTGAACAGCGAATTTTGAAGAGAAGGATCGCCGGTCTCGAAAGAGCTGGAGTTTCCACCGGAAAACGAGTGGGTATATACGGTTGATTCGGCTAAATTAAACAGTGAAAAGTCAACGGAAAGATTTTTAGTCAAATCAAAACCCAAATCGATCCGATAGCCGTCAAGCGGCGAATGGAAGGAAGTTGCGCCGTTATAATTAAAATCGCCGGATAGATTGGGAGTATCAAAGGTTAAGGTTTGATCCTCAACCTGATACCCGACGCCGAAATGGCCGCCGGCAAATGTGGATTTAGGCGCTGTCAATGTCGATAATGAGATAATCACTAAGATAACTGTAATCCGAATTCGTTTAGACAAATAAGTAAAAGACCTCCTTTCCAAAGGTAATTTTGAATGTTTTCCTACCGGAAGATATTTATGCTTACAAAAAGTTTTTCATGATTAACCCGTTCGAAAGCGGTGGAGATCGGTCAAGGTTAAAATTCATTTACGGATGGCAAAGAATACATAATCAAGGCAGGTTTTTGCGATAGCGTGTAGTATTTAAATAAGATTAAGTTAAAAAAAGACAAGCTTGGTGGCGAGTAAAAATTCATGGGAACTATAATCAATGTCATCGCAATCATCGGCGGAGGGATTATCGGATTAATCTTACGGGAACGCTTCCCGGAAAGGGTTGCCCAAACCGCTTTACAGGTAATGGGCCTTTTTACGTTATTGGTCGGAATCCAGATGGCGCTCCAGGGGCAAGAACCGATACTCATTTTAATCAGTCTCGCCGCCGGAGCGATTCTAGGTGAAATCATCAGGATTGAGGACCGCTTGGATAATTTCGGGAAATGGATTGAACAGCGATTGAAAGTTACCGAAGGAAGCCCGGCCAAGGGTTTTATCTACGCCAGTCTGGTCTTTGCGGTTGGTTCGATGGCCATCGTCGGCAGTATCGCCGATGGGGTCAGGGGCGACCATTCGATTTTAGTTACCAAAGCAATGATGGACGGGATTATTTCAATTCCGTTCGCGGCGGGTATGGGGCCGGGAGTATTGGGCGCGGCGGCCACGATTTTGGTGTATCAGGGAAGCTTGACTTTGCTGGCCAAAGGGTTGCAAGCATTTTTCAGCTCGGAAGTGATCACGGAATTAACCGCTGTAGGCGGGGTTTTGGTAATCGGGATCGGCATTAATATTTTAGGTCTCCAAAAAATTAAAGTGGCCAATTTTCTACCGGCTTTAGCGATTATTATCATTTTATCGGTATTGCGCAACTGAGGCGTAATTCGAATAACGGAACGGGCTTTCCTTTATCGGGTGTTTATGATAATATATATTGGGCGATAAGTTGAATTTTTTGGGAAAGACTTAAAATTCGCCGTATTCATATTTTTCATCTTTATTTTTATTGATTTTTAAGCATCCAGCAACAACAGGTCAATGAGCTTCACTGGACCTGTTTTAGAAAGGAGTGAAGTTGGGAGCAGATTAGCTGAGGGTTCGGACCAAACCCAGCGGTGAAATGGGTTTAGAAACGGTTTACGAACAAATGCCTTTGTGGTTGGTTTTGGGAAGTGATTGTTTCATGATTGACAACGATTATGAAAGCTAAAATCACCAATAGTAAGGAGGAAGATTACAGCTATGTCCGATCAGGTAGTGGAATTTATTTTTTACTTAGTGCCGGTAGGTTCGCTCCTGGCATTATTCTATGCTTTATACTTATACTTTTTCGTCAGCAAGCAAGAACCGGGAACTGAAAAAATGCAAGAAATTTCAAACTATGTGCGAGAAGGCGCCAAGGCGTATCTGTCGAGGCAGTACAAAGGAGTCGGCGTCTTTTTCGCGGTGATGTTTGTTATTTTAACAGCGATCTCCTTTATGGATTATCTTCCGAAAGTAGTGCCGCTCGCTTTCTTGACCGGAGGTCTCTTCTCGGCGCTGGCCGGATTTTTCGGAATGATGACCGCTACGAAAGCCAATGCCCGGACTGCTTGGGCAGCCAGCAAGAGCCTTAATTCCGGACTGCAGGTCGCCTTTAAGAGCGGCGCGGTTATGGGTCTGGTAGTGGTCGGTTTGGGTCTTTTGGACTTAAGCATTTGGTTTTTAATCCTGAAGTATGTTTTGAATCGGCCGATTGCCGAGATTACGGCCACCATGCTAAACTTTGGAATGGGCGCAAGCTCGATGGCTTTATTCGCCCGTGTCGGCGGCGGCATCTTTACGAAAGCGGCGGATGTCGGGGCCGATTTGGTGGGTAAAGTCGAAGCCGGGATTCCCGAAGACGATCCCCGTAATCCGGCGGTCATTGCCGACAACGTCGGCGACAACGTCGGCGATGTCGCCGGTATGGGCGCTGATCTATATGAATCCTACGTCGGTTCAATCGTCGCCACTTCAGCGTTGGCGGTGGCGGCCGGCTTGGGTCTCCGCGGCGTCATGGTCCCGATGATCATGGCGGTGGTCGGTGTCTTGGCCTCGATCATCGGCACCTGGTTTGTCCGTTCCGAAGAAAAAGCGGAACAAAAAGTGTTGCTTAGAGCCTTACGTAAAGGGACTTATATCAGCGCTGTCATTGTCGCGGTCGTTTCTTATCCGTTAATCGGAATGGTTTTAGGTTGGGAGCATATCGGGGTTTTCGGCGCGGTGTTGGCCGGTTTGTTAGCCGGAGTAATCATCGGCGCTTTGACCGAGTATTATACTTCAGCCAATTATAAACCCACTAAAGAGGTAGCCGAAACCGCTCTAACCGGACCCGCCACCGTGATTATCGGCGGTCTCTCGGTCGGAATGCTGTCGACTTTCTTGCCGGTTTTAGTAGTGACCATCGCGATTCTTATCAGTTACTTCGTAGCCGGCCGGGGCGATTTCAGCATGGGCTTATTCGGGATCGCCATCTCCGCCGTCGGCATGCTGTCGACCCTCGGAATCACATTGGCGACCGACGCTTATGGTCCGGTGGCGGACAATGCCGGCGGTATCGCCGAGATGGCCGGTTTGGGGAAAGAAGTCCGCAATCGAACCGACGCCTTGGATTCGCTTGGGAATACCACCGCGGCTACGGGGAAAGGTTTCGCGATCGGTTCCGCGGCTCTTACCGCGTTGGCGTTAATCGCATCGTTCACCGAAAAAGTGCAATTCGAAAGCTTGGAACTGATCAACAAGCTTACCGAAGCCGACGGCGTTGTTCCCCAGTGGCTTGAGGAAGCGAGCAAGCTTAATAATTTCCTCGATCTGACCAATCCTCAAGTGTTGGTCGGTTTGTTGGTCGGCGCGATGCTGCCTTTCCTGTTCTGTGCGATGACGATGAAGGCGGTTGGCAGAGCGGCGCAAAGCATTGTGGTGGAAGTCCGTCGCCAGTTTAAAGAGATCGCCGGCTTGATGGAAGGCAAAGCCAAGGCGGATTATGCCAGTTGCGTCGATATCTGTACCAAATCGGCTCAAAAAGAAATGATGTTACCGGCTCTTTCGGCTATCGCCGCCCCGGTGATCGTCGGATTACTGGTCGGCGTCAAGGGCGTTGCCGGATTGTTGGCCGGGGCCACCGCGTCCGGCTTTGTGTTGGCGGTGATGATGGCTAATGCCGGTGGTTCCTGGGACAATGCCAAGAAATATATTGAAGAAGGAAACCACGGCGGCAAAGGCTCCGATGCTCATAAAGCGGCCGTGGTTGGGGATACGGTCGGCGATCCCTTTAAGGATACTTCCGGACCGTCGTTGAACATCTTAATTAAATTGGTGTCGATGGTATCGGTCGTCTTCGCCACCTTTATCCTCCAGAACGCTTTATTTAAATAAAGATCGATCGGAATATTTTAAGGTCTCGGGATAGTTCAAGGTCGCCTTTACGGCGGCCTTTTCCTTTTCAAGAATTATTAATGCATGAAACCGGGGGGTTAATCGTACATTTTAAAGTAGTCCAAGTCAGACGAGGTGGAAACGATGAACCGACCGGTATCGATCTTAAAGGGCACCATCTTATTGGCGGTTGCCGGGTTTACCGTAAAAATATTGGGCGCGGTTTACCGGATCATTTTAGCGCGTTTGATCGGGGTTGAAGGTATTGGATTGTATCAAATGGCATACCCGGTCTATTTGGTCTTTTTATCGCTGTCAACGGCCGGGATTCCGATCGCGCTGTCGAAATTGATTGCCGAAAAGGAAAGTCAAGCGGATAAGGCGGGCGTTGGCTTAATCTTTCGGGCGGCGTTAATATTACTGGCCGGTTTAGGGTTAACCTGTTCGTTAACAATGGGAGTTTCAGCGCGTTGGCTGGCGGAACGGGCGGTGGCCGATCCCCGGGCGGTCTATGCCATGTGGGCTTTGGCGCCGGCGATATTTTTCATGAGTTTGTTGGGGGTGTTTCGCGGTTTTTTTCAGGGCAAGCGGGAAATGGAATGGAGCGCAATCTCTCAGATTATCGAACAGGCTGTCAGAGTTGGGGTGGCGCTCATCTTATCGATCTATCTGATTAAATTGGGAGTGGAGTATGCGGCGGCGGGAGCGGCATTCGGGGCGACGATGGGCGGCGCGGCGGCTTTGTTATATTTGGCGCTGATTTATTGCGGGAACTCGCGAACTTGCAAAAAGAAAGCGTCTTGGCGCAAAATTAAAGCCGCTATCAAACAGATTGTCCGGTTCGCGTTCCCAATCTCAGTGACCGTCGTGCTAATGCCGGTTCTTCAGGGTTTAGACTCAATCATCGTTCCGGTAAAATTGCAAAGTATTGGTTATACAGTCAACGAAGCGACTGCGATGTTGGGAATCTTAGGAAATTCTTGGGCGGTAGTATATCTACCGATGATTGTAACCGGCGCCATCGCCTCAAACTTAGTGCCCGCGGTAGCTTCTTTAAATACGAGCGCCGGTAATAACGACTTGCGGAATAAAGTCGAAAATGGGATTAGACTGGGTTGCAGCTGGATTTTTCCGGCGGCGGTCGGTTTTTTTTGGTTTGGAAATACGATTTTTCGGATTCTTTACGGCATTCACGGCATTGATCTGTTGAGTTGGTTTGCTCCGGCCGTGATTTTTTTGGGATTGGAACAAATCAGCGCCGGGATTTTGCAGGGTTTGGGGAAGCCTTTAATACCGTTGCTTAATTTTCTAGCCGGCGCGGTGATCAAAATTTTGGTTACCCTATTAACCATCGGATGGCCCGGACTCAATCTGGCCGGGGCCGCGTTGGGGACGGTTTGCGGTTCGGGAATAACGGCCGGTTTGAATTTGTTTTCAGTGCGAGGATTGGTTAAAATAAATATTAAGGCCGGACCCGCCGGATGCGCCGGGATGATTATGTTATTTGTGTGCGGCTATTTAATAAAAGTCTTACAATTAAACTGCCTCTGGGAGATGATTATCGCCGGGGGAGCGAGTCTGCTGGTTTATTTAATATCGTTGTTATTGTGGGGAGGAATAAACAGCGGCGATCTCGAAGTTCTCGGTAAATATCTGGAGAAGAGAGGAACCGATAATGGCTAAACCGAATGCTACCGGATTTGAAGTTGGACTGGAAAGATTACTCGAAATCATGGCGCGGCTCCGGAGCGATCAAGGTTGTCCCTGGGACCGGGAGCAAACTCATCAATCCCTCAAGCCGTGCTTGATTGAGGAAACCTATGAGGTGGTGGAAGCGATCGATTCCGGAAGCCCGGACAAGCTGGCCGAAGAACTGGGCGATTTATTACTGCAAATCGTATTCCACGCGCGCTTGGCGGAGGAGGCGGGTCAATTCACAATCGGCGATGTGATCGCCGGGATTACCGAAAAATTGATCCGCAGACACCCCCATGTTTTCGGTGACCTGAAAGTAACCGGGGTTTCCGGAGTGATTGAGAATTGGGATCGGATCAAAAAGAGCGAGAAGCCGGAAGAGCGCAAATCCGTCTTGGACGGGGTTCCCAAAGAGTTGCCCGCTTTGATGCAAGCCGAGAAATTGCAGACTAAGGCGGCGAGGGTGGGGTTTGATTGGGGCGATTTGGAAGGACCCTTAAATAAGGTTAAAGAAGAATTCGCCGAATTTGAGGAGTTGATCCGGGGGGACGAGCCTCCTGCGCCCCATAGCCCGGAATGGGCTAAACTTGAGGATGAGTTCGGTGATATTCTTTTTGCATTGGTCAATGTTGGCAGGTTTATGAAAATCAATCCGGAATTGGCTCTGATCAAGACGAATAAAAAGTTTGTCAAGCGGTTTCAATACCTTGAAAAAGAGGCCGCCGGCGCCGGAAAAAATTTGGAAACAATGACCCTGGCGGAGATGGATCGTTATTGGGAAGAGGCAAAAGGCAAGGAGTAGAGCCGGTATAAAATAGCTTGGAAAAGAGATGCTAGTGGTGAGAGAGCGTTTCAGCTATCATTTTCCTTTATTTTCTTAAAAAACGGGAGGAAACGACGGTGTTTAAAAAGCATCATCACCTACTAGCGACGGTTTTGGTAATAACGATCTTTTGGGGGACCGGGTGCCCCGGTAAAGAGGAAACCTTATTTAAAAATATGGTTACCCGTTTTGGAAAACCGCCTACAATCTCCGTATATATGAAAGAAACCGGCAAAGTGAAGCGGATGGATATCGAGGAGTATTTATTGGGGGTAGTCGCCGGGGAAATGAAACCGGGGTGGCCGCTCAACGCCTATGCCGCTCAAGCCATTATCGCCCGTACCTTTACCATGGAATTTTTGTCCCGGGGCGGCACCAGAAAAATTCATAATACCGACATCTCCACCGATGAAAAGGAAGCGCAGGCTTATAACGCCGCCAACATTACGCCGACCATTCGTCGGGCGGTAAAAATGACCAAGGGATTGGTCCTTACCTATAAAAACCGCTATATTAAAGGTTGGTATGCGGCAAGTTGCGGGGGACGGACCGCTTTGGCAAAGGAAGGATTGAATTATCAAGGACCGGAACCGCCCTATATTCAATCGGTAAAATGTCCGGAGGAAGAACATACTCCGAAGGATGAATTGTATTGGCAAGCTGCTTTAACCGGCGCCGATATTAGTAAGGCGCTTAAAAATATGAACCAACCGGATATCGGGACCATTAAGGCCATGGAAATCGTCAAACGGAGCAAAAGTCAACGGGCTACCTTAATCAAGCTCACCGGTGACAAAGGCGTGGTCAAAGTCAGCGGCGCGGACTTTAGAATTAATGTGGGACCGGAAAAACTCCGCTCCATTTGGATCTCCGATGAGATTAAAAATGAGCCGGGGAAGATTACGGTCAAGGGGAGAGGTTTCGGCCACGGCGTCGGTCTTTGTCAGTGGGGGGCCTATACGTTGGCCAAGCGTAATAAATCGCCCCAGGATATAGTAAAACATTATTATCCAAAAGCCAAGGTGTCGAAAATCTGGTAGTCTATTTAGATTAATAGTAGAGGCTGTTTTCCAGCCTTTATTTTTTAAGCTTTCCAACTTCTAACCCTGAAGGATGATGAATATCTTGTACCGACAAGGGGGGATTAGTTTGGAAAAAAGACTGCCGGATCAAGCGCATCAACTGACATTGAACAATCGAAATCTGTTGGAAGTCGACGGGGTAACTAATCTGGGAAGTTATGAGGAAGATTTATTAATTTTGGAAACCGTAGCCGGGGTATTGGAGATTAAAGGGAGCAATTTGCATGTCCAGCAATTAAATATCGATCAAGGCCGGGTCGTGATCGACGGGGAGATCGGTTCTTTGATTTATACTGATCAAAATTTGGTGAAAAAGGGAAAGGGATTTTTAAGCAGGTTAATGAAATAAGAAGCGACGGCGGTTCAATTGCTGAAAGTGAAAGGAAGGAGTTCTTTCAAGCATATCGAAATAAATAATTGAGGTGCAATGATGCTGTCGCGAACTCCGATCGCTTCCGCGAAAAAAAAGATCAAACGTCGGCAATCAACTTGGCAACGGATTATCGTTGTTTTTATTAAAATCCTGATTAGCCCGTTGGTGCTGTTGGCGGATTCTTTTAGGCGTAAAGGGATCCTTGACAACAGTTGGCTTTATGCCTTTTTTTTATTTACCACCGTAGTAATGGGATTAACGGGGATGGGGATTTTATTAAACGATATTCCTTTATTTAAAACCTTACGGATGATCTCGACTCAAATTGAAAGCCGGGAAATATTAGCCGGGGATTTAAGGCCGATCATCAAGACTATCAATAAGTATGCGCTTCAATTCAACGTTGATCCCAATCTTATTTACGCGGTTATCAAATCGGAAAGCAATTTTCAAACAATGGTTATTTCGCGTTCGGGCGCCAGGGGTTTGATGCAATTGATGCCCGAAGTCTGGCGCGAATATAACCCAAAATCCGGCTGCAACGGAAATCATAAAGATCGCCGAGTTTGTAAGGAAGGGGATTGCATTTTCGATCCCGACGCCAATATTCGCACCGGAGTCAATTATTTAAGGGATTTGCTCGATCGATATCAAGGCCGGGTCGATCTGGCCTTGGAGGCTTATAACGCCGGGATTGGCAATGTCAGGCCGGGAATGGCTCCCAAGTATCGGGAGACTAGACATTACATTCAACAGACTCTCTCTTCCTGGCAAGATTTGCGAAAGTTCACCATCGACCAACAGTTAAAATTATCCATCCAGTTGCAACTAGGTTTAAAGTGGTTGTTCGGGCTCACCTTTTTTTGTTGGGTGGTTCTTTTTTGGTGGGCTAACCGCAAACTCTTCCGGAAATAGGTTTTAGAATTTCTCTCCGGGACATAAATTGATATATGGGAAGCCGGATTGCATTTCTTAGAAAGTCGCGCTTACCTCAACTGAGTAAAAAACGTTCTAAATCCTTTCGAGAACGGCTACCCTTCGCTATTCGGCTTCGAAGCATCACGGAGCCCGGTGAAACCGGGCTTTGGAATGCTTTTCACCCTTAGCCGTGGGTTTTAACCCGCGGCGGGCGGAGTCCGGGAGGGGATCGGTTGGAATACGTAAACCTTCAATTTAACTCCTTTTTAATTCTGTTTTTAACCGGAATGATTTTGGGGGTTTTTTTTGATTTATACCGTGTTTTCCGGAGTACGATTAAAGTAAATAAAATAATCGACACTATCGGAGACTTATCCTTTTGGGTGATTGCCCTCTTTTTGTTGGGGCCTTCAATTTATTGGAGCAATTGGCTGGAGTTAAGGCTCTATGTCTGGTTGGCGCTGGCGACCGGAACGGCTTTTTATTTTATGATTTTCAGTCCGAAGCTAATCCGGGTTTATCGAAGATTCTGGGGAGTGATTACTTGGCTGCCACGGCAAATAACGAACTTGTGTCAAGGTATTATTTACTTAAAAGAGACTCTCGGTCTCTCCCTCCGGGCTTGGGGGAAAAAAAATCCCGGGAGACCCAAGTCCCCCGGGAAATGATCCTTATAAACCGATGAACATTTGCGTGAATATTTTGCCGTACCTGCTGCCCGAAACAATACCGATACCGATTTGAGTGAAGCTCGGGTTTAGAATATTGGCGCGATGGCCGGAACTGTTCATCAGACTCTGGTGAGCGCTTTCTACGGTCGCGGCGCCTGCGATATTCTCCCCGGCGGTGGAATATTTAATCCCCGCGCTTTTCATCATGTCAAAAGGCGAACCGTAAGTGGGCGAGGTGTGTGAAAAATAATTGTTATTCACCATATCCTGGCTTTTACGACGGGCGAGGGTCACCAGTTGGGAGTTTACGCTTAAAGGTTTAACGCCTTGTCCGGTTCGAGCTTGATTTACCAGATTCACCATTTTGGCTTCATCAGCGGTCAAGCCCGTGGTCGGCGCCGGATTTGTCGGCGCGGCAGGCGGCGTCGGTTTCGGTTGAGTCGGGACTGATGGAGCCGGTTGGGACGGTTGCGCAGGCTTGGGAACCGACGGGGTGCCGGGAATGATCCGATAATAGTAATAATATTTAGTGCTGTAAGAACCGGGATTGTAATAATAGGTTTTCCCGGTGGAGTATTTGGTGGAATAATAATTACTGCTAGAAGCCAAAACGGGAACGATTCCGATCGCGAGGAGACCGACTACTAGGAAAAGAGTGAAAACGAATTTAAGCCTTTTTTTCAAGCGAATCTCTCCTTTCGGTTTCTTTTTTTTGTAATAAACCCAACAAACCCCTGCTCTACCAGACTCACTCCTTTCTGGTAAGAATAGAGTTCGTTGGAATAAACTAAAAACCTTTAGGAAAGTATGGGTAAACGAGGTAAAATTAACATTTAAGCGGTTTTTTGTTAAATCTCAAGAATTTTAAAGAATCCATCCATATTTTGGACAAATAAATGTTTTTAGACAGTCGTTCGCCCCGGTTCGCCGGGACACATTAAAAATAGGGAAAAACGGGCAATCTCCGCCAGGGATTGAACCGCATTGCCGAATAAATAAAAACGTCTAAATTCCTTCGGTCTCCTTCGTTATTCGGCTTCGAGGCATTACGGAGCCCGGTGAAACCGGGCTTTGGAATGCTTTTGTATCTAGCCGTGGGTTTCAACCCACGGTGACCTGGTTGTTTGAGAGTTTTGATGGGGGAAGAAGAAGCCGGCGGCAATTCGGGCATTGCCGGAAGGATGAGCGGCGCCAAAGGGGTAAACATTGCAAACCGGTATTTACCTTAACCGAAGAAAGTATTTTATAATGAAGGATTTTAAGATTCGCTAGATTCGCTGTGTTCATGCTAATGCTTGTGATCATCATAATCATGATGGTGATCATGATCATGATGGTGATGATGATGATCCGGGTCGTAATATGTCGCTTGATAAACGAACCCCCCGTCGATTCTAGGCCAAAGATAAGCCGTTCCCTCTTGATTAAAGAGAAGCGGTCCGTTAGTGAGGATCCGAAAATCGCTTTTTTCCTCTGAAAACCGAATCACTTCATTTTCCGGGTTGAGAATATAGACCTTGATGGTCCGGTCAAAGACTTGGCCGATAAAGAGCAGGCCGTCTTGTTTTTCCAACCGGAGGTTGGGTCTGACGGCTCCGAATAATTTAGGCGGGTCGTCTTCCGGAAAGGGGATTTCCTTAATGGAAAAGTCCCGTAAGTCCATGCGGCTCAGCCGGTCGGTATAACTTAAAAGATATAACCGTTCCCGTTCGGAATCCCAAACCAGATCGGATATTTCCAGTTGTTGAGAGGTTAACGAACGGGTTTGCTTGTTCTTTAAATCGATTAAATAAAGCCGACTGAGGCCCCGGGGGCCGATTTTTTTGGCTGCAATCAGGCTCGCCCCGTCGCCTCCCCAGGCGGCCACTTCGCCTTCGCCGATGTCAAGCAAGGTTTTATCGGTTAAGTTCATAATTTTTAAACGGCCGTTTTCCGAGAAAACGATCCGGGCGCCGTCCGGAGAAAAACGGGGATTTTTAAGATCAGTCTCGGTATGGATTATCCGTGGTTTGCGGCCGTTCCGGTTTAAGCTCAAATAGGATTGGGAAGTTGAATCGACGGCTGCTTTTTTAACGCCGGCCAACACTACGCCGCTTTGGGGATGCCAATCGCCGGTTTGGCAGTCGCGATCGGGCCAAACTTGAGGGTTAAACAAAAAACAGGCAAATTCGATAATCAGCAGAGTCAACAACCAAGCCCCGCTCAGTCCTAAAGCGGGTTTAAAGCGCCATAACCGGGTTTTGCTTTTCAAGCTCCAGTACACTCCGGTGAGGGGCAGGAGCAAACAGAGAACTGCCAAATAGCAGGGCAATAGTTTTTCCAGAAAGAACCGGAGTTGGGGCGGGATATCGAACCATAGAAAGTTGACGGTAATCAGGGTGAAAATTTTATGCCAGAGATAATAAGCCGCGGAACTCATGGTTGCGGTCATGACGGTGATTACGAAAAACCGTTCCAGCCCTCTGGACAACAGGCCGGAGAATACGCTAACGGCATGGACGGTAAGAAAAGTTAACATAGCCCACTCAATTCCGATTCCCTGCGGCAAGTTTAATGAGGCAAAGTCGGGCTTTAAAAAGAGATTAAAGAAATGCCGCCAAATCATGAAGATAATCAAACCCGGAAGATATTTGGCGAAAAGGATCGCCAGGGGAGCAAGCGGTTTGGTGAGTATAAAATCCAATGTTTTGCGATCGGCCTCGCCGCTGAACGCTTGGAGACCGTAAACCATGATTAAGACAATGGCGGTTAACAGATATGCCCAGGTCCCGGCGGCATTTAAGGATAGGGGCGTCCAAGCCTGCCTCGAACTCCACCAGAAAACCCCCGTTAAAACCGGTAAGGGCGCCAGCCAGGCGAGGCTGTTTTTTTTCAACTCGTTCCAGGTTAATAAGCAAGTATGGTTAATTTGAGTTTGAAATTGTTTGACAACCGGATTGGACATCGGAACCACCTCAGGGAAGATTTATCTTTCGATAAGCGCCGCTGAAGTTGCCGCCCCAGATTTGACTTTCGCCGGCGTTGATCAGGATGTCTTGGTAGGCCAAGTTTTTTAATTCGGCTTTGAAGCGCGCTTGTTTATCGGATAAGGAAAAATCATAAAGCGCCAAATTATAGCGGTAATTGTTTTTCGAAATTTTGCTCATCCTTAAATCGGTAAATACCGCTATCCGATATGAATCGGCGCCGTTGGGAGCGATTTCGGTTAGAAAAACCGGTCCCGGCCGGGAAGGCGGCGGTATTTTAAGCATTTCAACCACACCGGTGTTGAGATTCATGATGGCGATCTCCCAAAAATGGGTAACCGCGATGATGGTATTCAAACTTGGATGCCAAAACATGGAGCTGCCCGGAAAAAAGAGATTTCCTTGCAGTTCATACCTTTCCTTGGCGCTTGACGAGATATAGGAGAGGCGATAGTTTTGGAAAGGAAATCCCGGGCCTGCTTCTTTAGCGGCGGCGGGTTCCGCGGCGGCGACCAGGAGAATATCGGAATCAGGCGACCAGAAAGCCAGTTCTCCCTCGGCGATCTCAAGCAAATTTTGGGAAGTGAGCGAAAATACTTTGATAACGCCGTTTTCGTTGAAAGCGATTTTGGCGCCGTCGGGAGACCACCTTAAATTAGAGAGGAGATTGTCAGTTGCTTTTTCTCCTTCGTAAATAACCTGCGGCGCCTGGCCCGGTTTGGCCAGACCCAGCCGGCCTCTGATGTCGGTTGCGGCGTAGAGATCCCCTTCGGGTTGTTTAACAATTTCAACCGTTTGGAAAAACTCTTCCGTCCCGTTTAAACAAGCGAATAGCGAATTGAAAGGGCTAGTTTCCGGTTTGGAATAGAGATTAATCAAATAAAAGAGCAAGGGGAAAAGGAGCAACGGCAGATAGCATTTACTCCGGGAGAAAATCTCGCTCCCCGAATGATTTAAAAAAATATCATTAGTCAATAACAATAATAATTTCACCAAGATAAGCAGCGGAATTAGAGAAATCATCAAAAGGATTCCCAAAATCGGGGTTTCGCCGTTAATCGGGGCAAGGTAAAAGACGGTTAATAATTCCAACCAGCCGCAGAAAAACCAGACGGTTCCCAAAAAAGAAGCTCCAATGGCAGCCAATAGTTTTTTGGGACCTTTGACCCGGGCGCCCGTTGTAAAACTAAGACTATAAACGAGGATCACGAATAAAAGATAGATCGTAAACCATAAACTACCGAAATCATTCAGGTCCGGCCAATGGATCAAATCGGGAACTAAGGCCGACTGCCAGAGAACCGTCAAGCATAAAAGGACGAATAAACCTGTAAAATATTTGGTTCCGACAATTTGGGAAACAGCCAGCGGTTTGGTGAGTAAAAAATCGCGGGTCTGATTATTCTCTTCCAAGTCAAAGGCCTGTAAGGCATAAGAAAAAGCTAAGGCCACCGGAATACTGACCGCGATATTCTTGGCCCAGGAGGGAGAGAGCAATTGCGATAGAATCTTTTGAAAAGCGAAAGCCGCGCCGATTATGAGCAAGGGAAAGAAATAGATAAAGGCGTTTTGGCGGACTTCTTTTTGAAAAAGCGTGATTACCGGATTAGTCATTATTCTTCCCCCTCATGCAATAAAAGAAGAAAGCTTCTTCCAGAGAGACTTGGGGAGAGACCTCTTCCGAAACCGCGGCGACCTCGGCGAGGCTCTCGGTTGGTATTAATAAATAAGCTTCGGCGGGGTCCTGATTTAGAGGGACGGCTTCAAGCGAGCGAAGCTCGGCGCCTTTTTTGACTTTGATTTTAGCAACCTTCTTGCAAATCTCATCTACCGGGCCTACGGCTTGTATTTTTCCATCGTGCAGGATAGCGGCTTGATGGGCTGTGTTTTGAACATCAGCCAGAATATGAGTTGAAAAAAAGATGGTCCGGCCCTCGAGATTAAAGTCTTTCAAAACTATTTGCATGAATTCGTATTGGGCTAATGGGTCAAGCCCGTTCATGGGCTCGTCCAGGATTAACAGTTCCGGTTGGGGGGCTAAAGCCAACAATAATGCCAGTTTCACGGTTTGGCCTTTGGAAAGGGTCTTGACTTTTGAATTCGGGTCCAGCTGGAAACGGTCGAGATACTTATCCACCAACGCGTCGTCCCACCGTTCGTATAATGCCTTACAAAACTTCACCAGACCGGAAACGGTCATCCAGCCGTATAGTCCTTGCTCTTCGGAAACGTAGCCGATGCGTTGCCTTAACTGGGGGCCGATTTGATAGGGCTCTTCGCCTAAGACATGGATGTCGCCGCTTGTCTTGGGGATTAACCCCAATAAAGTGCGGATCAAGGTTGTTTTCCCAGCTCCGTTGGTTCCCAGCAGCGCGAAAATCGTTCCGGTAGGAACTTCCAGATTTACTCCTTGAAGCACTTTTTTAGAGCCGTAGTTTTTATACAAATTTGAACAGGATATCGCGGACGTCATTTCGATCCTCCTGATTCAGCATAATAATGGGAAAGATTTCAATGGAATATTTCGACGTATCTTCCAAAAATCCTATCGCCAACAATTTAACTATTATGTTTATGTCATTGTCGACTTTGGGGATCTGATGCCGGAAACAAACATAATTAAGCCTGCTCGCAATTTGCCGTTTCTTTATAATCTGGGGGATTGTTACGTTTGTCATCAAAAAACTTTTTAAATTTTCCCAATGGTTAACACGTAAAAAAATATGTAAAAAAATTTTTTACACGTATAATAGTACGTGTTATAATTATATTAAAAGGAGGAAAAAGATTGAAGGGCCTATCGTCAAGGGAAATAATTCAGATACTAAACGCAGATGGTTGGGTGATCAAGAATCAAGAAGGATCTCACGTTCAGATGGTTCACCCAACAAAGCCCGGGAAGGTCACAATACCACATCCAAGAAAAGACCTCCCGGAAAGAACAATCAGAAGCATCTTGAAGCAAGCGGCGCTAAAATAAGGCCCGGCCCTGATTTCCCTGTATGTAGATAAATAACAATGAAAGGCGATGATAGAAGAGTGAAAGACTACTATGTATTTCCGGCAAGATTATTTGTCGATACAGACGGGGTATCGGTGGATTTTCCGGATTTGCCCGGCTGTATTACCTGTGGAGATACAGAGGAAGAAGCCCTTAAAAATGCTAAAGAAGCATTAGCTTTACATCTTTATGGCATGGAACAGGACGGAGATCCTATTCCCGAGCCGTCAAAGATTAAAGACTTAAAATCAGATGAAGGGCAAATTTATGCCTTGGTTGAGGTGTGGATGGTTCCGTTTCGCGATAAGATGGCCAATAAAGCCGAGAAGATAACTACAACTATTCCAAGGTGGTTAAAATCGATTGGAGATGAACGTGGGATTAGTTATTCCGACATTCTTCAGAAGGCATTAAAGGAATATCTGGGGGTATCCGAATCTAATTTAAACCGGGAATAAAACCCCGGTTTTCTATTTTGGACTTTGTTTGACGCGTTTTTGGATGATGCAGGCGCGCTTCGGGACAAGTAGCCGGCTAACGGTAGGGTTGGTATCGCCTTTGAATATAAAGAGCCGAAAAGCTAACAAAAAGCACCACTGTTAGTAAACCAGTGAGATAAAGATTCAGCGGTTTATGGGTGATTTATGGATAAAGAAAAATCCGGTCTTTTCCGGATTTCGTTTCTAAATGGAGCTGGCGATCCGAGTCGAACGGACAACCTGCGGTTTACGATACCGCTGCTCTGCCGATTGAGCTACGCCAGCGTTAAAGCGTTAACAAGATAAAATTTTGGAGCGGGCGACGGGATTCGAACCCGCGATCCTCGGCTTGGGAAGCCGATGCTCTACCACTGAGCCACGCCCGCATTGTAAACTATATTATAACGAATTATTTTTGAAAAAGCAAGCCGGACAAATTGATTGCGCAATCCAATATCAGCCAAAAGATCAAATTTTATTTATCGCTGAATATGTAATGAAACAAGCCGCGCTAAAATTAAAAACTTAGTAAAAGGATTTTTCGGATTTTAGTCGAAGAAAATTGCAGGTGAAAGTATGTTTGTTGAAAACATGTTTACCAAGCTATTTCACTAGGAGGTGCCTTATGAGTTACAAGATTAACGATGAATGTATCAGTTGCGGCGCTTGCCAACCGGAATGTCCGGTGGACGCCATTAGCGAGGGCCCCGATAAATACGTTATCGACCCGAGCAAATGCACTGAATGTGGCGCATGCGCCGACGTTTGTCCGGTTGGAGCGCCGAACAAAGAGTAAGATTAAAGCTTCAAGGGCCCCGTAAGAGGGCCTTTTTTTTAGAGATTCATCGGCATCGTCAAATCCAATTCTTCAATGGCTTTTTCTTCCACATATTCGCTGATTAATCTGGAAATAACCTCGGTAAGGGTCCGGCGTTCATAAAAGGAAATTTGGCGTAATTTTTCGTAAAGTTCGATATTGATTCGAACATGTAAATCTTTTTTAACCGTTTTTTCTTTCATGATCATAGTTTTACCGGAACGGCGCCGATTATTCACGGGTATTGAGGCGGCGATTAGTCCGGAAAACCGGTCGGCAGTTTTAGACTTCGGCATCCGGGCGGCCATCCCTTGGCCCCTTTTTTCACGAAGCCCCGGTTTCGGCGCCGGCTCATTTAGCGACAGCCGATTTCGTCTCCGCCGAGGGCCGGTTATTCGGATTCGGGAGCCGGTAGGGCGCTGAGTTTGGCGAGGATTTTATTCATGGTGTTTTTGGCCGGTAAAATAATCAACTGAAAGCGAATTTCCAACAAAGGGATGATGTATTCGAAATGAAGCAAAAGATTGTCCAGATTATAAATTTTAGCGGAGTAAATCAAGGAACGGTTTAAGTCCGCTACCGGGGCGGGCGGAGTAAAGTACCAATTTAAATTCGTTTTTTCGGAGAGCGCTCTCCAGAAAGTATTGGAGACGATATTAACCAGTTCGGACAGGACTGAGGTTTCAACCCGGTTTAAACCGCGCCCGGGCTTTCGTTTTTGTCCCAACATCCGTTCAATTAGATTGAGAGCGTCTTGTTCGCAGAAGAAAGTATAGATTTCACCGGCGATGTCACCGAAAAATCGCAGGTGAAAACCGATATTGTTTTGATAATAAAGTTTGATCCGGTCGATTAAAATGGAAAAAGGCAGAAAACCCAGGCAGTTGAGATGAATATCAACATTCATCCCCAGAAAATCCCGCAGCGAATTGATTGAGTCGGTGGCGCCGTTTTGAGCGATGGCGTATAAATGTTTGATTTCCTGGGGCGGGAGATAAATTTCGTGGCGGATGGAAGCTTCATTTTGCTCAATTACAACGTTGGACATATCCGACTCTCCTTTTAACTTTTTTGTAACAACAGGATTATTCGCGTTTAGGTCGGCGATTCCTCTCCCGAAGATCGACAAAAAACCAAGTATATTCACGGTTTTTACGGCCTTGAGTTCCAAATTAAAGGACCGCTTTAAGAGGTTTAATAGCAGATTCAGCTCCATCAGTGCTTTGCAATAGCGAATCATTTTCTTTTGGTATAATAATGGTATGAAAAAAAATCAGTTAGCGGATCCGGATACCTATTTTGAAATGCTCGCCGAGCTGCTCCGTAAAGCTTTGGGAGAACCGGAGGTTTTACATCAAAGCAGTCCGTTGGCTTATTGTCATACTCCTCTGGAAACGCTAATCGCAACCGTTTTGACTCAAGCGACTTCGGACCGGAATGCTTTAAAAAGCTGGCGGCGTTTTAAACGAACTTTTCCCAAAATTGAATCCGTCCTCGAAGTTGATGAATCCGTTCTAACGGAAGTGATTCATTCCGGAGGTTTAGCCAACCAAAAAGCGAAAACCATTCGGGCTATTTTAAAAATGATCCGGGAACGGTATCGAGGATTATCTTTAGAAACCATCGCCAAGGATCGCGATTCTATCCGGGAGTTGCTCCTAAGCTTGCCGGGAGTGGGACCGAAAACCGCGGCTTGTGTTTTGCTTTTTGGATTTAATCTACCGGCGTTTCCGGTAGACATTCATATTCAGCGGATTGCGATGCGGATGGGTTGGGTCGAACCGCGAACCCGGCCTGAAGAAACCCAGGAAATCTTGACTTCGCTGATTCCGCCTCAATACCATTCATCCCTTCATATTCTCCTCTTAAATCTCGGCCGGAAATACTGCCGTCCTCATAATCCCAACTGCCAGGAATGCCCGCTAAACCGGGAATGTTTGAAGAAGCATTAGTTTACATAACATTATAAACATGATATAATCGGTGTGCCGGGGTAGTTCCTATTCAAACTCGGAAGAGCGCAAGCAATGATGAAAATGAGTATTATTCGTGATCACGTTCGTATTCAGCGAAGCGATGCTGGTAATCGTCTTTTCTGTACCATATATTTAATTTGAGCGTTTCCGATTACGATTACGATTACGCGCACGAGCACGATGGTTCATAATTCAAACATTATTCTCTAGACAGGAGGTGAATCCGATGCGCAAAACGGGGTCCCGGATCGGGATTTTCGCGTTACTTTTATTGTTGGCGCTTAGTTTTACTAAAATACTGTTACATGCTCAGAGCCGTTCGAGTAGTGTTTCAAATGAGGTTTCATCCCAAATGCCGCAACGGAGTAAAGCGGAGATCATTGAGGAATTAAAAGCCATTAAAAAGCGGATTGAAGACTTTGAGGAGGATAACGGGTTATCCGGCGCCGATGGCTTTAAGATATATTCCCCGGAAGAGAGCGGGAAAATGTTGCAGTATTACAAGGAGTTGCGAACCGGCTTGGAGTACCTCAATCGAGGGAAAGTCGCCGCTATTGATGATTGGGAAGGCTATGCTTTGGAGGAGCGGGGAGGGACGGCCTATGGGAGTAAAGAAGCATTCCAGGTCCTCAATGAACTGGATGGGGAGAATTTACCGCCTGCTCTTTTTACTGGTTTTCGGGTTTATCTATTGCCGGTCGGGATGCCTGAAATCAGCGGTCTGGGAGGGGCTGGTTTTGCGATGATCACCGCTCCTGATATTAAAGAAAAAAGTATTGAACAGCTGCGGGTAACATTACTCCATGAACTGGGGCATCACTTGCATTCCAGTTTCATGCCCTCGATTAACGGACGCCCCAATCGATTGTGGGAAGTCTACCATAAAATTCGGGGAGGCCGATGGCGGGGACCGGGTAAAGTGAATACCCAGGATTGGAGCAGTTCCAGCGAAGAGACTTTTGCCGAAGATTTTCGGTTGCTTTTCGGGAAAGACCAATGGTATTACGGGGACATCGCTCTTGGCGATCCCAGGGTCCAACCGAGGGTTGCCGCTAAATTAAAACGATTCATGGTCGGACTGCCGGTTCAAGCGGCGCCGATGGCCAACCGGTCGCCGTGGATTCCGGAAGGGGTGGAATTTTGGCTGAAATGTCAATATTATATTTATGGCGGATGGGCGGTTATTATAATGGGGCTGTATGTCGTTTCAAGCTATAATCAGTCCCAAAAAGCGAAAATTAGAGGTAAATTTTCACATTCTCCCGACGCTTCGGAAGCGATAACCGGATGTTGAGGTGAAGGAATGTGAAAATCTGGTTAAGGAGAAACTTTTAAAGCGCCGAAAATACTTGAAAGACTTTAGCATGGGAGGCGAATTTGATGGCGATTGAATGGACTGAGGATTTGGCGGTTGGCGCTAAAGAGATCGATGATCAGCATAAAGAATTGTTCAGAATGATCAATCAAATGCTTGAGGCCTGCGCCCAGGGGAAAGGAAAAGAAGTTTTAAGCGAGATGCTCAAGTTTTTAGAAGATTATGTGGTCGTCCATTTCGGCACCGAGGAAAGATATATGCAGCAATATGGATACCCCGAGTATTTGAGCCATAAAAAACATCATGAACAGTTTATTAACAGTTTTCAGGAATTAAAAAAGGAAATGGAGGCCACCGGGCCCGGGACTCACATTGTGATTATGACCAACCGGACTGTGGTCGGATGGTTAAACAGTCACATTCGGAATGTCGATAAGCAATTGGGAGCGTTTTTAAAGGACAAGTTATAAATGGCACTCTCTCCTCATTTAGGGCATAGACTATTTTTAGGCCTGAGTCCCAAAGAGAGGAGAGATTTTTTTGGCAGAGGGCAAGGTGCGGGAATTTTTCCCGGGCGGCAACACGGCGTTGGGTTTTTTTTCATATTATGATTACATTATTCCGCCCGACGCCGCCAGAATCATGATTATTAAAGGCGGTCCGGGCGTGGGGAAAAGTTCGTTCATGAAGGCTTTGGCGGCGGAGATGAGCCAACGAGGTTTTGATGTCGAACTTCACCATTGCTCTTCCGATCATAATTCCCTTGACGGAGTGGTTTTTCCCCAGATTGAAGCGGCCTTGATTGACGGAACCAGTCCTCATATAGTCGACCCCCGGCATCCGGGAGCGGTGGATGAAATCATTAATCTGGGTGATTATTGGGATGAAGGAAAAATTCGCCGCGACAAGGATGAAATTCTTGAATTGAATCGGGAATTGGCCGGATACTTTCACCGGGCTTACCGTTATTTGAAGGCGGCTAAAGTAATTTACGATGATCTGGAAATCATTAATTCGGAAGGATTGGCGATTGGGAAGGCAAATCAAATAGCCGCGGATTTAATTGGAGAGTTTTTATCCGCTTACCAAACCGCCGCTAAACCGGGAGCTTTGCGCAAGCTATTTGCCAGCGCGATCACTCCGGAGGGTTTTCAAAATTACTTATCGAGTATTATGGCTGATCTCCCGACGATTGTGGCGGTAATCGGCGGGGTGGGGACCGGAAAGGCTACTTTACTTAATAAACTCGCCCGGGCGGCCTTGGAAAAAGGCTTTTATTGCGAGGGATATTTTTGCGCGTTTGACCCCTATAAGCTGGAGCATTTAATCATACCGGAAATAGGCCTGGCATTTACTACATCGGTGGAACCACACCGTTATCCGATAGGAAAAGCAAAGCGGATCATCGACATGGATCAATGCGTCGCCCCGTTTATACTAACGAAACATGGAGAGGCTATCGCCTTTAATCAACGATTGATCGGGGAGTTGTTCGAAACGGCGATCAGTTTTATCGCCAAGGCAAAACAGACCCATGATCACCTCGAAGACCATTATATACCGAATATGAATTTCGCGGCCATATCCGAATTGCGAAAATTAACCTTGGAAAGGATTTTAAAATATGCGGAGGAGAAAGAGATCGACTTCAGCCGGGCGGTTTAGCCCGGTTTTTGTTTGGGTTTGTTACGGGAGCTTTTCAAGGTGTTTAAGAAATGGAAATTGCAATACTGGCAGACTTTTGTAACTTGTATGGATGCAGGAAAAAGTAATCAAGAGGCGTATTTTAAAATTAGCATGACAATTGACAATGGGGGGTGAATCAATTGGAGCAATGGTTTAATTCGGAATATTCCTGGCTGATTGTGCCTTGTTTCATTTGTATTGCCCGCATTTGTGATGTAACCATCGGGACTATCCGGATCATTTTCGTATCTAAAGGACGGAAGCTGTGGGCGTCCTTTTTCGGCTTTTTCGAGGTTCTTATTTGGTTATTGGCAATCGGGCAAATAATGCAAAACTTGGATAATGTTTTTTGTTATCTTGCCTACGCGATTGGTTTCGCCTCCGGCAATTTTATCGGGATTACCATTGAAGAGAAACTGGCGATGGGAATCATGATCGTCAGGGTTTTTACCACCAACGACAGCGACAAGTTGATCGATACTTTGCGCGCCAAGGGATTTGGGGTTACCAGCGTGGCGGGGCAAGGCGGCTCGGGACCTGTGAATATAGTATACACCGTTATTAAACGAAGTTGTCTGCCGGAAGTGGTCGCGATCATTAAACAATTTAACCCCAAGGCGTTTTATTCGGTTGAAGAGGTTCGTTCGGTAAACGCCGGAGTCTTTCCGGTCAAAAACGGAATGAACCGGCTCAGGAGGCTCAATTTTTTACGCAATCGTCTCTAAGAAGCTTAATTGATCATTATATGCTTAAAAGTTATCAATATGTCGACAATTTTCATACACAGCTGGGGATAAATCCATAAACCGGTACGGTCCTAGGATTTTGAAGCGGAGTATTCAACTTATTTCTTAGGTATTAATAGCAAAATTCCAAAGCCAATCATTACCAGCGGCCAGAAATACCGAATCAGCCAAAAGGGAATAAACGCTTTGAGGAGGAATAAGACGCCGAGAATGATCAATAAAACACCCAGGAAATTCAGACCGCCGGCTAAATCCTTGTCGGTCGCGGCGGGAGGAGTTTCATCGATGGTATTTACGCCGGTGGCGAATGTTTTTTCTTCCGGAATTACAATCCAGGCGATAAGGTAAGCCAGAAAACCGGCGCCGCCGAATAAAATCGCCAATAACCAGATGAGGCGGACGATGGCGGAATCAATTTCCAAGTATTCAGCGATGCCTCCGGCCACCCCGGCAATTTTCCGGTCTCTTACCGAACGGTATAAACGGTTTTGAGCCAAATCGGTTGCCTCCTTTAAGATGTCTTGCCAGCAAAAAATGTCCAACCTTATTCTATATTCTATCACATAAAAGCGACGGAGAGGGAGAAAGTTAATGAATCCAATTACGATCATTATTGGGTTGATCTTTTGTTGGTATGGGATTTTAGTTTTGATATTCGGATTGCAAGGAAAAGAAGAAAAGTTAAAAAAACTTAAGTCAATGCGCAAAGTATGGGGCGAAAAGGCCGGTTCGTTAATCCATTATATAGCTTATGGTTTAATACCGATTTTATTCGGCATCTGGATAATTTGCGCCGGGCTTCGAGGGATTTTTGTATTTGATATTTTTAAGTAAGAAGGGGAGCAGCCAATTTTTTTGATTCTAATACTTGCATAATTTACCGAAAAATCACCGACGGAGCAAATTATTAAAAGGTTTCCCGGTATTTTTATGAAAAGAAACATAATTTTTCGCTATTAATCGCAAGGTATCTTCGTTTTTTTAACGAATTATACATAAGATAACGGCGTTGTTGCGATCCGAATTTGTTTAAGAGGTGATTTTGCTGTAACCCGAAGTTTCAATTTTGTTTAATACAACCATAAATTATTAACCGTTTACAGGTTTGCCAATGAGTTGTTCCAAAATGACAACCGGCTATACAGCAGGGGATTAATAATATTTTAGCCGTGTTTTAGCAGTTATCCAACAGAAATAATAAAAACCAGGTAGAGATGTTGGTGACTATCAGGAGGAGGGAACAAAAATGGCAGTTGAGAG
>JAAYHS010000165.1 GCA_012735315.1 Bacillota bacterium
CCGGGTGAAAGCGTATCTCTCCGATAACTTGCTGCTGAGCCACGTTTTGCGAAAGCCGAGGGAAGCAAACCGGAGTGTAGTAACCCGCTTGGACCAACCTCCGTTATGGCCGGCGGAATTAACGGCCCAACCAGCGGTTCAAGCGTTATACGATGTTTTGCGGACGGTTGGGGCCCGGGCCAAAGAACGGGACCCCATCGATTCCCGGATTATTGACAGTGTGATCAACGGTGCCGGCAGTTTGATCGATAGTCAGAATCAAGTCGGCGGTTATCCCGACTATCCGCCCCAACGTCGCAGTTTGGAGGTTCCGGAGGGAAAAGAGGCCCGCCGCGCTTGGTTGGATGAAATGGCGGCCGGACTCGACACCAATTGGGACTTGGATTTTACGAAACTTGAAAAGTTAATTAAACGTTAATTTTAGCTGTCCGACAAGTATTCCTTATTCCTTAAAACTTAAAACCGTCTTCTTCCGGAGGAGACGGTTTTAAAATTCAGCCTTTCTAAAAACCAATTACCGGCGCTTATTCCCAGTCGCCGACGGCGAGCTTCCGTTGGCCTTTTTCCCAATAACAAAAAGCAATCCGCCCGCCCCCGGCGCTTATATCGACATCCTGAACTTTAGGGAATTTTTTAAGCTTGGCAACTTTCCACCCATCGTACGCAAATAAGGGATTATCACCCTCTTCATCACGGGCGTTGGCCTGGATTTGAAACACCACCCGATGCGGCGCGGCCTGTTTTACGTGAAGAAACCCATAAGGCAACTTAGTCCGTATTTTATGTAAAGTAAAAGTCTCGAAGTCACGATAGCTATAGATTGTCCCCCGATGATCGGCGGCGATCAAGAATACGATCGCTTCTCCGAAGGAAAACCCGCCCCTTAATTCACCCCGTTTGACCTCGAGTAACTTGGTAATCCTTTGGGATTGGCAATCCAGAAACCAAATATCCCGGTCGGATCCTGGGGCGTTTTTTTGCAAGACAACGCCCCGGTCGGGGATTTCAAAGGAAGAATGCCGGATTGAATTCGGTAAAAAATCTTGATCAAATTCGGGGAAGAGCCGGATAATCCGGAAATAGAGAGCTTGTTCCCGGGGAGTTAAAAAAGTCTCCTCGCCTTCAAGAAATTCGGTTTTAATAAGTTCGGAAGTCTCAATATCGAAGGTTAATACCTTGGCCGCATCATCGCCGTCGCTGATCGTCACGGCGACCTGCCGCTCGTTCAACCACTCAATCCCGGAGACAAAGGCCGCGAAAGACGCATAATCCCTAAACGCTTCCTTATCAAGGAGCTTACGGACCCCGCCGTCCTCCAAGTTCTTAACTATAATTTCCGTTAAGGCGACGGCATTTCCGGATCCGTTTTTTTCAAACACCGCCTTTGAGTAAGCCAAAAAACGTCCATCCGGCGAGAACTTGGGATGCGCGCAATCCCCGTCGTCAATCACCAACACTTCCGCTTCCGGAGGGGGTTGCCGGAAGAGTCCGGCCAAAAATTCCGCATTCTCCTGATAAAGGTAAGCCCCCACCGACACTAAAATTAAAAAAAAGCCCACTCCAAAAAACAAACCCGGTTTAGATTTCATTGTACACCTCGGCGTTTAATGATAAGTTCGCTGTTTGCGAGACCAATGTTCCTTAAGGAACTATCATTGGGTTTGGACGTTCCATTATCATAAATGCGGTTTGGAGATAACCCCGCTCGCGGGGTGCCCAGGGAATCACCCTGTTTTATTATTTCCATTCGGTTTCCATTTTTCCTGCTAAAATTGACTTTGTCATCAAATTGAAGCAATCCTTGATTTTCGATGCGATTCCGTTGACGCTTTTCAAAACAGATTAATATATTATTACAGTTATATCTGGAAACTATGGTTCAAAAAGACGATTACGAGCACCGCTTCGCTGAGCACGAGTACGAATAATACTCATTTTCATCTTTTAATGTACCCGCCGGCCGGAGTGAGCGACTATCTAGGAAAGGCAAGGTGAACCGAATGGGGGGATGCGGGACCCGTTCCTATCCGAATATCAGCCGGGAAAAGATCGATTTGGCTCTTAACTCCCTCAAAAAAATAGGAGCGACTATCCGCGGGGATAACCCTTGGAGCGTCGATCCCCATTATTTTGGAGTGAAATTATCGGCCTCTTGGAATGCTAAGACCCAAGTCTTGGACTTGACGGTCACTGCTTCCGACAGCCGTCTACCATGTAACTTAATTTGGAATTATCTTGATCAAATGATCCTTAAATACCGATAACCGTACCATAGCAAAACTGCCGATTGTATCCCGCCGTTCTCTATCCGAAAAAAATAGAGGTATAAAAAATGATTTTGTTGTCGATAATGATATTAGTTTTGAAATGAGAAGATACGAAACGATTTGGAAAATAGGGCTTGGGTATTATTTACTTGTTTCAAAGATTTAATTATAATAAAAAGTGCGTCTTCTTTAAACTCGGATTCGTTAACAATCATTTTCAAAAGCCGGCGGCAGGCGGATTTGGATTACGAACTTTTAAATGCCTGCAATCGGGAACTCACTTTGATCCGTTACTGACGGTCATAATTTTAACATTAACTGTTAACATCCTTTTAATTATGTTATAAGAAGGTGTTCCAATGATTGTATCCGAAGAACAAGTTCAGAATGTTTTAAAAATCCAGCGCGAATTGAAAGCCGAAAATATTCAGGCCTCAAAAACACCCTTTGACAAGGCGGAGCTTTCAAAGATAGCTTCTCAGTTAAAACTGGTTAAAGGCTCGCTTTCCGGCGCTCCTGAAGTCCGCCGGGAAAGAGTGTCCGCTATAAAGGATACCATCACTCAGGGAAAATACCAACCCGCCAGTTCTCATATTGCTTCCAAAATGGTCAACCGCAGTTTGGTTGACAGCACTCTGGTCCGGGTTAATTTTAAAAAAAAGGATTAAAAGGATTTGTTTAAATTATTTATTAAAGCGGTTGACTCCGGTTGTCAACCGCTTTTTTTATCGGCAAAGCCCTCTAAAAGCATTAGAATATGATTGGATGGTGTTTACAGGATTAACCGGATAGAAAAGACCTGCTAAATGGGAATCCGGCATTCCGAATCAAGCTGAGTTTTTTATTAAAAGCAGAACGCATATATTTTAAGTGTTACTTACTAAAGCAAAAGTTTAGCGGGTGAAATTAGTTGCGTTTCCTTCTAATAATAACCGGCGTATTTTTGAGCGCCGCTGTTTGTTTCTCATTGGAACCCCATTGCTGCCCTTGCCAATCCGAACCAATCCTCTCCCGGACCGAAGATGCCAAACACCGGGGACTCCTTTATGAGTTACAAGAATACTGGAAAGGTTTGTCCTTATACAATGCGAACCCTAATGGGCGGTTTGACCGGACCATGGAAGCGGCGGTGCTTAACTTTCAAAAGTCCCGCAATTTGAAGCCAAGCGGGGTAATTGACCATGAAACATGGCGGGCAATCGGAAACGTCGGCGGCGTTAATCCCGCCGGAAAGCTTCCTACCGGCCGTTTGGAAGTTTTAGTGGAATTAAACTCTTTGACTCTGACCGTCTTAATCAACCGCCGGCCTTTTCGTAGTTTTCCGGTGGCCGTCGGTAAATCGGAGACCCCGTCGCCGGTTGGCTCTTGGAAGATCAAAAATAAGGGTTATTGGACCAAGGGGGAAAGCAAGTGGCTTGGGTTATCGGTCCCTTTTGGGATTTACGGCATCCACGGAACCAACCAACCTTGGTCGATCGGGAAAAGGGCCAGCAACGGTTGTATCAGGATGTACAATCACCATCTCGAAACCCTGTATCAATGGCTAAAGGAAGGGACCCCGGTTTATATTGACGGCGATCCCTTTGGCGACCGGCGGACGCTTAAAAGAGGCTTAACCGGTTCCGACGTTTATTATCTCCAGATTCGCCTTAAACAACTGGGTTGCTATGCCGAAAAACCCAACGGCGTATTCGACTATTGGACCGAGAAGGCGGTAAAAATGTGCCAGCAAGACTTAGGGTTGCCGATGACCGGGGAAATAACGGCCAAAGAGTATTACCGGTTGCGGCTGTATCCGACGGATTAAAGCAACTTTAATTTTTGAGTCCTGATGGAAACTTATGAACAATACTTGATACCATCGTTCATGATTGATAAATATTTAAAGTCACAATCTGAATAATGCCGTCGATAATAAGTCGCTAATAATTAATCCTCAATCATCCTTCTTGATTCTTGGGTATTTTAGCTTTGACGTGGACGACTGTCATTTAATTTTGAGTCAAAAGCCGACCCAACACAGTTCCCTTCCGAATTTCTCCTCATAATATATAGAGAGGTTACAGCTTTTAGCGTCAGAGACCGATACCCTTATTTTCGGATTAGAAAGGAGGATAACTGATTGGATTATATCGAAGATTCGTTGCGCCAAAACCGGTTTTGGCTCCGGATTATGTCGGAGCACGCCTTATTCATCCGTCTCGGTCTGCCTTGCTACGCCGCGGATTTGATTAATCAAGCGCAAAACCTCCAAAATCTATTTGAACAACTAAAAGTCAGAGCCGATAATACCCCGCCCGTCCGGGGGGAGGTCTTTAACCTTAACCAAGATGTGATCGCCGCCTTGGATCGGATTATCCCATTTAAGAGCGATTTACTGACATTGATTATTACCTGTAACATCGGGGGTTCCAATATTCCCTTACTGATCGACCATATCCGCAGAGAGGCTATTCGGTTTCGTAATATCCTAATCCGTTTACAAGACGATATTCAGATCTCGACTCCCGAAGAAATGCTCCAAGAAGAAATCTTCTGGTTAAGAATCATGGGCGAACATGCCAAATTCGTCGCCCAACTGCTTGACCCTTCGGAACGATTTTTAGTGGACCAATCAAATGATTTCGCAATACACTTCGAAACCTTGCGCCTGCAAGCGCGGGATTTGGAGTCAATGGTTAATCCAAAGAGCTTTGACTTATGGCTCCTGCCGGTCAGTCTTAAACAAGTCCCGCCCGGCGTCGGGGCTTGTTTGCCCGATCCGTTCTTAATTCCCCGCTTGGAGCGGTTTAATAATGAAGTAATCGAAGCCACCGAAAAGATTCGCGACTTCAAAGCGACTGCTCTCCGGTTGATTCAAGATTGTAAAGTCCTGAGCATCATTCCGCCGCTGCTGGCCGACCATATTTTGCGGGAGGCCGAGATGGCTCTGGCCGATTTAAGAATGATCGCAAGCCAGATATAAAAAAGGGCGTATCCGTTACGCCCTTGATTTTTTGTCCCCATACTTAACCGGCTTCCTTCAATTCCACGATCATCTTTATCTCGCCTAAATCGCTGTGAATGGGAATACCCAGGATCGGCACGTCATCAAATAAAGCCTTGAGCTGTTTTTCAAAAGATAAAGTCGGCGGAGTAACCGCGCAGAAAATACCGCTTTCAGCCAAGTTACAACTGGCAAGACCGGTGATGATATTTCCCATTTCATTAATGGCGCTCGCGGCCAATTCGTCAAGCTCCTCAACGGGCATACCCATAAGCATCCATGAGGCGATTTTTTGGGCGGTAAACTTTGACATGCTGTAAATAACTTGTCCGTCCACTACCCCCGTTAATCTAATCAAGGTATTGACTTCATCTCCCAATAGCGGGGATTTAAGCAAACTTAACGTCCCTTTACTAATCTTCAGCTTTTGATTTTTCTCTAAAAAGTCAAAAGCCGCAACTACAAAAGGATTAATCACCTTGGCATTCATATTGGCCTCCTGAGTAGCAAGGATATTTCCGCTGTTAATTACTTTATTTTATTATATAAACTTAACTGATTCACCGGAGGGCAAAAAAAGTACAAAAAAGGGCAATCCTGCAAAACCAATTATGGTTATAATTTCAGTTCAATATTTTACCTCCAATTCCAAATTCAATATTTAGTTATTCTTTCCAAATTGCTTTTTTCCTCCCAGTAAATTAAAATAACATTTTTATGTCTGATGAAACTACTTTCATGGATTCTATATCAAGTAACTCAACTTACGATCCCTCATCCACCGCCGGCATAATAAAACAGCCGTTTCCGATAGTTTCGAAAACGGCATAAAATTTATCAATCGTATTATTTTAACTCCGACTTGATTGTACCCGGTTGACCAATCGCGAGAACGAAATCGCCGGATTGCTTTGCCGGGGGTTATCAACTAAAGAAATCAGCTCGATGTTAATCATCAGTGAATTCACCGTTTACCGTCATCTTAACAACATCTTTACGAAAATGAATTATTTTACCCTTTTACCTTTACAATTTACACTTTAAAAATTCAAAACAAAAACCCACGGAATGTCCGTAGGGTTTTGAATTTTTATATTTGGTGGAGGCGGGGGGAGTCGAACCCCCGTCCGAAAAGGCAGCCACACAGGCTTCTCCGGGCGCAGACCGCAATTTGAATTTCGCCTTGTTACCGTCTACGGACGAACTGTAACTCGGCTATCGCGATGATCTTAGCATCAGCCTCCGCGAATTGGCTGATGAGCGTCCCGGTTTAGTTGACGCCCGCCCCGACCTCCCGGGCTAAGCTCGGTTTGGACGGCTACTTAAAATTAAGCAGCTAAAGCGTATTCGTTATTGGCACTTATTGTGCTTGCCGCAGTTTAACGAGGCCACGGCACCTCGACCCGCTACCTATGCCACCGCACTCCCCGTCGAAACCGGTCGCCCCCGATTTTTAGGAGTTAGTAGCCAGGAGTCAGAATGTAGGGTAAGCTTTGAAGCCCAAAATCGTCTGGGATTTATCTCAGTTACAACCTCTTTCAATCTACAAAGCCCAACCCGAAATATGCTGTCTCCTGTCTCCTGTATTCTAATAATATTATACACTATTTTACCTCATTCGTTGCTTAAGCGCTTTGTCGATATTTCTTTTGGCGTCCCGTTCGGCGATGTCCTCCCGCTTGTCGTAAAGTTTTTTACCGCGGGCCAACGCCAGTTCCACCTTGACCCGGCCGCGTTCGTTGAAGTACATTTGCAGCGGGATCAAAGTAAACCCCTTTTCCCGGACCTTACTGAACAACCGGCGAATCTCGTCCTTGTGCATCAAGAGTTTTCTGGTCCGCAGCGGTTCATGGTTGAACCGGTTCCCGAAATCATAAGGGCTGATATGGCAGTTCAAAAGGAAAATTTCGCTGCCGTCCCCGCTGATCTGGGCGTAACTGTCCTGAAGATTTCCCTTCCCCTGCCGGAGCGACTTTACCTCGGTTCCGGTAAGGACAATCCCCGCCTCGAAGGTATCCTCGATGAAATAATCATGCCGGGCGCGCCGGTTTTCCGTGATTCGCTTCCGTTCGGCCATAGCGTCACTTCCTTACCAAACTCTTGAACCAAGATAATATGTCCGGGATAAAACGTTAAAAAAATGATTCCGACATATTGAGTTGCTAAAATATTATAGCACGGATTTAAGTTTTGTCAATGTATGTGCTATAACAACGGATGCTGTAAGGTGTCCACCGGCGCATAGTCGTCGCTGAGAAGCGGCGCTTTATTCTTTTTGATCATCTCCAGCATTGCCGACCTTCTTACCAAGTCCCGCGTATAACCGGCGACATTTTCTTTGATTAATCCTTGTCCTTGATAAATCGCGGCCCGGTTTTGCCAGTCTTGCGCCTCCCAATAATCCGGATTCATGGAGGCTATTAAAATTATATTCCTGAGCGCTCTATCGGTCCCCGCCCAATAATCGACCGGGAATAAATAAACTTGCGGGAAAACCGTTCTAAAGGTGCGGGTCATTGAAGCCAATAACCGGCTTTGAGAACCGGCCAAAGCGCCCACAATATTTGAGACCACCACGCCGTTGGGAGTCAAAACCCGGCGCGCGTCTTCCAAAAACTCCACCGTGGTCAAATGATAAGGAATGGTGCTTTCGGAATAAGCGTCAATTATCACCATATCGTAGGGTTCCGCCAGTCCGGCGGCGATCTCCCGGGCTTTTTCGGCTATAAACAACCGGCCGTCCCGTACCGAAACTTGGAGTTTCGGGTCTTCAGGAAGCCCAAAATAGCGGTAGGCCACCTTAACTACGTCGGGATCAATCTCAACCACGTCAATCCGCTTTAATGACGGATAATCATGGAGGAATTTCTTCGGCGCCGAACCGCCACCCAAACCGATAAAGAGGACCCGTTCCGGTTGGGGTTGAACAACCGCGCCTAAATGGAGATAGGAAGTGTAATTGAAAACCATTTCCAAGGGAGCGTCAAGATACATGGCGCTTTGATAGGAATTGTCAAAATGTAAATGGCGGATCATGCCTATATCGGCCACCAGAATATGATGGTATAACGAATCCCGTTCATAGAGGATTTGCGATTGTTTGTAAAAATGAGACGACCTCCGCGGTAAGAAAATCGCCAATATTACCAGCAATAGTAATCCAATTATAATCATGAACGTTAAAAAGCCGCGCAATTTCTTATCGAACGCCGCCAATGCTTTGGATTGGCCGCTGTTTCGAACGAAATTCACTACAATCAAAAGCGCCAGACCCAGCAGAATAAATCCCAAGGTCAGGACGATGTTGCGAACGCCCATCGCCGGAATTAGAAAAAAGGAAGTCAACAAAGTGCCGACAATACTGCCGGCGCTGGAAACAGCGGACATATGCCCGGCGGTATTTCCAATGGTGGTAAGACTTTTGCTTGCCAGCTTAATGGCAAAGGGTGAAGTGGTGGCCATCAATACGCTGGGGATGAAGAAAAACGCCGTCGCCGCCACCAATGACCCGGTTCTGGGACCCAGCCCGGCGCAATAATAACTGACCGACGCGTTCCAAAAGGGCAACAACCCCACCCAAAATCCGGCCCCGGCCAGGATAGTCCCCATCATTAAAAAACTGGGATACTTATCGGCCAAACGACCTCCCCAATAATAGCCGAGCGTCAGCGCGGCCATTACCACCACTATCAGAGCGCCCCAGATATAAATGGAACTGCCGAAAGTGGGCGCTAAAATGCGGCTCCCCACCATTTCAAGGGACATCAAAACCGCGCCGCTTAGAAAGACGATCAAATAGAGCATGGACATTCTCCTTTACTTGGAAATCCGCCTGTGGCGAAAACAATATAGTGTTAATTCTTCCAGCGGGCCTTAGTTTCCTTCCGGGGTGAGGATAAAGGGGAGTTTTTTCGACGGAAACGAAAATTGGCAATTCCTTGCTGCTCTTTGGAAAATATGATAGACTATATTTAATCAATCTCCAAGGAGTGATTCCTTATGGA
>JAAYHS010000166.1 GCA_012735315.1 Bacillota bacterium
GGGAAATGACCGTTAAAGAATACCTCGATTTCGTCGGAGATATAAAAAAAGTCCCTCCGAATATAAAACGGGCTAATTTGGAAAAAATTATTGATTTGGTAAAAATCAGCGAGGTCTGGAACCGGCTCATCAAAAATCTTTCCAAAGGTTATAAACAAAGGATCGGCTTGGCGCAAGCCTTAATCGGAAACCCCGAGATTCTAATCCTTGATGAACCAACCGTCGGTTTGGACCCAAAACAAATTATTGAAATCCGAAATCTCATTAAGGATCTAGGTAAAGAGCACACCATAATTCTCAGTTCGCATATCCTGCCCGAAGTGAGCGCCGTTTGCGAGCGGGTCATTATCATCAATAACGGCAAAATCGTCGCCAGCGATACTCCCGAAAACCTCTCCAAAAATCTCTCCACCAGCAGTAAACTTACCTTGCGCGTGGCGGGACCCAAAGACCAGGTCGTTAAAGTATTAAAGCAAATTAGAGGCGTCAAGGAGATTCTCCCCCAAGGGATCAAAGAGCCCGACACCATCGATATTTTAATTGAAGCCGAAAAAGATGTCGACTTACGGCGGCCGATCTTCACCGCTCTGAGCCAAGCCGACTATCCCATCCTGATGATGCGCTCCCTCGACCTTACCTTGGAAGACATTTTCTTGCACGTCACTACCGAAGAAGAACGCTTAGAGGAGGTATCATGAGATGATTGCCGTTTTAAAAAGAGAATTAAAGACTTACTTCCTAACTCCAACCGGATATATTTTTATGGGATTTTTCCTGTTGATTTCCGGATTTTTCTTTGCCATCGGAAACCTTTTTTCAGCCAACCCTAATTATAATAGCATGTTAGGCACGATCAACTTTGTTTTCATGATTTTAGTCCCCATTTTGACCATGCGCCTCCTGGCGGAAGAAAGCAGGCAAAAAACCGATCAGCTATTATTGACCAGCCCATTAAGCGTAACCGAAATCGTGCTTGGTAAATATTTGGCCGCGGTCGCCGTCTTCCTGTTAACCGTAGCGGTAACCTGTATTTACCCAATCATCCTGAGCTTTTTCGGTTCAATCGCCGTCTCCGAGATCGTCGGCGGTTATCTCGGTTTTATCTTATTGGGATCATCTTTTATCGCGGTGGGGTTATTCATCTCCTCCCTGACCGAAAATCAAGTAGTAGCCGCGGTAGTCACTTTCAGCGCGCTGCTTTTATTTTGGATAATCGATGTCTTACAACAAGTTTTACCCAACGATACCACATCCGGTATCATTTTTACCGGGTTGATAGTAGCGGGTGTGGTCTTCTTAATCTACCGGAGCATCAAGAACTATTTTCTTACCGTCATTTCCGCTCTAGTCGGCATTGGCGGCATTACGGCCGGATACTTCATTAATAAGCAGATCTACGATGGAATCATTCTTAGATTTATCGACTGGATTTCACTGTTAAAACGCTTCGAACCCTTTTGGCGCGGTAATTTGAGTTTAAGCCCGATCGTGTTTTTCCTCTCATTTATCGCGCTCTTCATTTTCTTGACCATTCAAATGATTGAAAAACGGCGTTGGAATTAAGGAGGAACCCCAATGAGGTTTATTAACTTAAAGGCTTTAAACCAAAAAATAATCCAATCCTTCAATACCAAAAATTTTCGCTACGGCGGATATGCCGCCCTATTGACCGTGATCGCCGTCGCAATCTTGGTAGTCCTTAATTTAGTGGCGGAGCAAGTCCCGTTTAAGCTGGATTTATCCAAAAACAAAATATTCTCCCTTTCTAAACAGACCTACGAGATAATTTCCGACTTGGACCGGGAAATAACCATCTATGCCCTGTATGAATCGGGTAAAGAAACTAATGAAATAACTGAAATCTTAAAAAAATATACCGATCATACTAAAAAAATTCGGCTAAAATTCGTCGATCCCAACAAAAATCCCGGTTTTACAAAGCAATATACCAAAGATAATGAAAATTTAAGCCTCGGCAGCTTAATAGTCGAATCGGGGAAAAGGTTTAAAGTAATCCCCGCCAGTAATCTTTATAATTTCGATTATAGCAACCCCTACCAGCCTAGCGTTACTTCACTGGCGGTCGAACAATGCGTCACCGGCGCCATTATGTTCGTTAAATCCGGCAAAATGCCGGTGATTTACAGCCTGGAAGGCCATGGTGAAGAACGCCTGCCCTTTGAAATCATCAAACAACTTGAAACCGAAAATTATGAATTAAAATCAGTCAACTTATATACTTCCGAAATGCCTGAAGACATCGACATCCTCTTAATTAATTCCCCCCAAAGGGATTTAACCGTCTCCGAGGTTGAGAAGATCAGAAATTTTCTCAGCAATAATGGCCGGGCTATTATTTTAATTGATTTATTAACCGGCGATTTGCCGAATTTACAGTCATTATTGCGCAGTTACGGAATCGCCCTCCAGCGGATGGCCCTTGTCGAAGGCGACAGTAACCATTATATTCAAAACAATCCCCTCTGGATCCAGCCGGATCCGGGAACGCATCAAATCGTTGACTCATTGGTATCGGATAAGATGCCGGTGATCATGCCGGTCGCCCAGGGGATTGAGGTTTTGGACGTCAAAAAACGTTCCCTGAATATTACGCCCTTATTGACCACTTCCGCTTCGGCTTGGGGAAAAACCGATCTCAATACTACTTCATTGGAGAAAACGAAAGATGCTCCTCAAGGACCATTTAATATTGCCGTTGCCGTTACCGATCAAACTCCGGGTGAAGAAACGGCCGAATCTAAAATCGTTGTCGTCGGCAACGCGATGTTTCTCGCGTCGGAGCTGATTAACTCCATCCCGGGGAATGCCAATTTCCTGATTAACAGTTTCGGTTGGCTTCAAGATCAAAAGGTTAACCTGTCAATCAAACCGAAAAGCCTGTTAACGCTTCGTTTGAATATTAACTTCTTTCAAACATTAGTGTTATCCGGGGTTGTGGTCATCCTAATTCCCCTCGGAGTTTTAAGCGCCGGCTTGATAGTCTGGCTGAGGAGGAGACATTTATGAAAAAGTCGAAAAACATTTTAATTCTCTTTTTAATAATGACGGTTTTAATCTCTTTATATTTATTTTTGAAAAACCGTCCCGAAAGCGATGGGGATTCTCATATCGCTTCCGATACCATCTTTATCTTGGACTTGGAAAGCGACAAAATTAACAAGATCGTTCTTAAATCAAAGAATCATACGCTTAATTTCGTAAAGAAAGACGAACAATGGTCGGCCAATCTCCCTTTTCCCATCAAAGAAGGCGAAGTTAAAAATCTTTCTTATATATTCTTTAAATTTCGCGCCGACCAACTTATCGACGAAGCACCGGTTGACCTCGAACAGTACGGACTTAAAGACCCGGCGGTTACTATCGAGGTATCCACGGAGGATCAAGTCTTTCATACAATGTATTTGGGGCAACGCGCTCCCACCGGTACTTCTTACTATTTTAAATTAAAAGATAATCCCGCCGTCTACACCATTCCCGATTATAACGCCGAAAAGTTCCTGCTCACTCCGGCTGATTTCCGGGATAACAGTCTTGCTCAAATTGAAATTCAAGACATCAATTATTTCAAGCTTTCCCGCGCCGGAAAGCCCGACTTGGAGATTCGCATAAATGATGACCAATCCGAATTCGCCCAATATGGTTTCGGTATCTGGCAAATGACAAAGCCCTATCAAGAACCGATATCGGTCGCTACCGATAAGTTCCAACCGATCTTACAGTCGATTACTTCAATTACTAACGCTGAACGATTCGTTGATGACAATCCGGTCGATTTAAGCCGGTATGGCTTGGCAAAACCTCAAGCCGATTTATTGATTAAAACCAAGAAATCGCAATTTCGTTTGTTAATCGGTAATCTGGTGAATGGAGAGGACGCTTATTATTGTAAAAAGTCCGACTCGAAAGAGGTTTTTACCCTCAGCGGCAACAGTCTCTCTTTCCTGAATACCAAACCCTTTGAATTGATCGAAAAATTCGTTAACATCGTCAATATTGATAATGTCGATAAAGTTGCCATTTCCGGTCTTGATTCCAACCATGTCCTGGAGATTGTGCGCAAAGAAGCCACCTCTAAGGATGAGGCAACGGAAATTGAAGCCGATTACCTGCTGGATGGTAAAAAGATTAAAGAGGATCAGTTCAAGAAGATTTATCAAAGCCTAATTAGTCTATTAGTAGAGGCCGAATGTCCGGCCCAGCCTAAAAATACCCTACCGGAACTAAAAATGACGTTCCAGCTTAATAAAGGTCCCCATAAAGAGATCAATATTAATTATGTCCCATACGATTATGACTTCTATGCCGTCTTCCGGGGCGGAAAAGCGGAGTTTTTGATCTCAAAAGACCAAGTTAAAGCGATGATTAAAGAGTTGGAAAGTCTGATAAAAAACGCTAAATAATCTCCATTCAAAACTCCCATGGACCCGGCATACCGGGTCTTTTTTTATGTGTAACTAATCCCGTGGGGCAGGACGGCCTAGGGCGAGGCGTCCATGGATGGACACCAGCCGAGCCTATTTTCTCCCAGCCGGAAAACCGGCGCATATAAAAACAAAGACTTCAAATAAACGAAGTCTTTGTTTTAAAATTAATCCTGGCAACGACCTACTCTCCCAGCCGGTGTCCCGACAA
>JAAYHS010000167.1 GCA_012735315.1 Bacillota bacterium
GATCAAGCCGTTGTTGAGCTGGGCGCGGAATATCTACGGATCACTTCCTTTACTTATGTAATGACCGCCGTCGTCGCTTGTTACGCTGCGGCGCTTCGCGGCATCGGGGAAGTAAAACTGCCGATGCGGGTCAATCTCTGCGGGATTGTCGGCAATACCTTCCTAAACTACCTGTTGATTTTCGGAAATTTCGGCCTACCGGAACTGGGAGTCGCCGGAGCGGCTATCGCCACTTTAATTGCCCGTTCGATTGAAACCGGCGTCCTACTCATTGTTTCCTATCGCCATCAATATCCGGTAGCCGTTAGATTTTCCGAAATATTCGCCATCCCGGCGGCATTGGCCAAACGTTTTCTGAATACCACCGGAATTGTGATGGCTAAAGATTTGATCTGGGCTTTCGGAACCGTTCTTTACATGGTAATCTTCGCAAAAATGGGAACCGCAGTCGTGGCCTCAATTAATATCCTCGCCACCATTCGCCAACTGATCTTGGTATTATTCCAAGGAATCGCCGGCGCTTGTTTGGTGATGGTCGGGAATCAAATCGGAGCGGGTAATGAAAACAAGGCTTTTCTCTATTCCGGGCGCTTCTTAAGCATCACCGCCATTATGGGAGTATTGGCGGGAATAATAACGGTTTCGGCCGGTAATTTGATCTTGAATCTTTACCAAATACCGGCCGCCGTCGTTGAACAATCGCAGGGGGTGTTATTGGTAGGCGCTTTGTTCATGCCGTTAACCGTCTTCAATATGGTTGCAGTAGTCGGAGTTTTTCGCGGCGGCGGCGATATCATGTTTTGTTTAATCATGGATTTGATCGCGGTCTATGCCATCGGATTGCCATTGGGGATTTTGGGGCAATCGGTTTGGAACTATTCGGCGGCGGGAGTTTTCGCTTTAATAACCCTCCAGGAAGTTTTCAAGGCGGCGCTTTGTTTCCAACGGTTTCTTTCCAAACGCTGGATCAATAACTTGATAAATGATTTTACCCGGAAACCGCTGGTTGTCTCCGATTAACCCCGGAATATCTCTCTTAAGGTTTACACTCCTTGCAAGGTTCGTATCCTGCTTTCAGCGCCTCTTCCCGGCTTTCAAAAATGAGCAAGTTTTGCGGACTGATTCGCTGCGCCCAACGGCACGATGGTCTATGGAATTTGTTCGACTTAGAGCTCGACCGGTAGCCCGTTATCGCCTCCGGTCGCTTAGTTTCGGATACCCCCCATAAACCTCTGCCGCACTCTCTGGCTTTCCGCTCCAACTCCAGAAATAACTCGGCGTACTTTACATTAGGAGGAACGGTCATCACCCGGGCGTAACCGTGCTCTACCAACCAAGCATTCACAAAAGTATCACCCACAAAAACATAGGCCAAAATCCTGCCATATCGATCACGTTCACCGAAATCCAGTTCCAGCCTTACTTTTTGGCCTTCAACCAACTGCCGGTTAACCTCCCGGGCCTCCATTCCGAATGGTTCAGGACCTCTCGAAATCTCCGGAGAATCAACCCCAATGTATCGAACCTTGCCAATCCTTTCAACCTCGATCGTATCGCCGTCGATTACTCTTAAAACCAGATATTCCGAAGCCCCGGTTTTGATATCCTCCAATTCGGCATTTAAGCCGGTATATCCGGTATATAAAATCAAGATAATACTGCTAAAAAGCGCAATCAATATTACGATAACTTTTTTCATGCCTGATCCTCGATTGTTATTATTTAAAAGTCGTCCATTGCAAAACCAAGATCCGATTTGGAATCGCGTATAATGGTGATCAGCGATCTTAAAAGCGGATAACTACTGAAGGAGCCCATTGCAAGAACTGCATGATGTTGTTATTAGATGAGTTGGGGTTGCCTTCCATGGGTCTGTTACCGACAGCTTACAATCTGCGTAGTTAGAGAAATCTGTTTAATCCCGATCAAAAGTCAAATTCATTAAAATAAATGATTAGGATCAACTCCAGCTCCCTCTTGGTAAGCTTTACTTTCTCCTTTTTAAGAGCTTTCCACAACTGGTTTTTAGTCAGCCACGGATTATTCTGCCGCAGTTCGATCACTTTTTTGATGGTTTCGGGGGGCACCGCTTTGTAACGCCCGTACCAATCTTCATTTAAAAAATAAATCAGCGCCTGTCGGGTTTTTTCATCAATTCCCGCGCTTTGTTTGTCGTTTGGGTCTGGAGGCGATTCGCCCCTCTTTAAATAAAGGGAAGGATAATCGTAAGCGTAGCTCAACTTGGACATTAGCTCGTCTTCATTCAGGTAGTCGCCTTCAATGCGCAGAAACAAATTATCTTTAATAATCCGGAAGTCATAATGCATAACCTCCCGGTTCGGCTCGCTGAGCATCGTAATACCGGCGGGAACGGCAGACGCGATGTTCTGATCGCGGTGGGTTATCTCCCGGGGGATGATGATCACTTCCAAAAAGTTATCAAACACCATGAAACTGATCTCGGAAAACTTAATCCGCCGCCACCCGTAAAATTCATTTTTAAATTTAATAACCTTAGGGGCGACTCGTTCCAACATCGTTTGATCCTGGTAGGTGACTTTAAAAACTTGATTTTTCTCATCTTTAAGAGTTAGGCTGGTTTTAGAGCCTGATTCGGACCGATCGAGCAATTTCACGCCGTTTTTCTCCCAATCATAGGCGTGGCAGCTAAGGCAAGCCGCCAATAAAAATCCGACGGCCAAGGATCCGATTATTCTTTTCATTGGGCCACCTCAAGTTTTAACAAAATTTTATCGAATGGCTCTATCTTAACGAGTTTCAAGGTCTCGACAACCGCGGCGAAGATTTTGCCTCCGGCGGGGTCAAGCCTGACTTTAGCGATCGGAACGTCATCGTTTTTGAAAATGTAAGCGATATCGCCTTTTTTAACCGAATAGATCTGATCGATAAAAACAAGCATTCGCTTAGGATTGCGGGGATCAATCACATAACCGGTTTCCCGCCCGGTCATCGCCAGATATTTCAAAGCATATTCGTAACTTGCGATATAGTCGTTTTTTTCTTTGATTCCGGCGCTCAAATCGCCCCAAATTTTTTCATATTTTTGAATAACCGACCGCGAAAGCTCACTCAATTTTTTTAAGGCGGCCGGAACCGAATTTTGATAACCCACATTCCTTAAACCGTCGATAATAACTTCCTGATAATATATCTCCTTCCGCAACTGATTGAAATCGGCTTCGCCGAACCCGCTTTCATCCGCTAAAATCCGGTTATACTTATTAAAATTGACTTTTTGGGATCTCCCCAACCCGGAATTAATGGCGGCCGCGATTTCGCCCCGGTTGAATCGGGGGTTGAAACGCAGGATCAAATCGTCGCTTATTTTTTTATGGTCTTGCTTGAGCCGCTCAAGCTCCGCTTGATGCCCGGCTTTAAGCGCGGCGATTTTTTCTTCGTATTCGATTATTAAACGTTGATTTTCCAGCTGTTGACTTTGACTAATGCTTTGATAGTTTCTAATAAGCGCTTCACTTTCTTGAACGGCGGCCTCAACCTCTTGTCGTTGGGCAGCAATCGCTTTTTCCAGAGCCGCCAAGGCTTGTTCTTTTTCTCTAATTTGACGGAGATAACTATCCTCAAGGGCTTTCATCTCCTCATTCAACGCCGCGATTGCTTTCTGACGCTCCCTGGGAGACAACTTCCTGATTTGTTCCATCGATTTGTTGCGGAATTCCTCTAACTCCCGTTGTAATTCGGCCAACTTCGCTTCGTTTTCTTTCTTTTCCGCCAGCAACTCCATTAAATTAAACAGCCTGAACTCGGTGATATTGACTTCGATTCTTTTGCTTTTATTCGCTTCGATGACCGTCAAATAATAAGCTCCGCAACCGATGACGGCAATATATAAGATAATTAAAAACTTGACTAAAAAATTCTTATTTTTTTTACTCTTGGCGAATTCCTCCGGCAAGGAATAGATCTCCGGTTTGACGGCCTTCGCCAAGAGGTCGTCGCTTAGAAAAATGCTTTTAACCTTCTCCAAATGAAGGTTGATCATTTGCTTGCCATTCTCCATATTCCATCCCACTCTTCGGGACACTCGGCCCGTGTCCGTTCTTTAAATATCTCCGCAAAGGCAAAGGGAATTTCGCGAAAAATGCGGTGCGCTTTGCTCCAGTCGCCTGAATAGTAAAGAGACAACGCTTGTGAGAAATTGCGAATTGCGTTTCTTAACTCGAAATTGGCGTTATAAGTCTCGCGCCGTATCGGCCAATAAATTTTAGCCCCTACGGTCTTTCCTTTAACCAAGACCGTATCGAGCTCGACAAAGATTAACCCGTGATCGGGGGTGCTTCCGTCAATCTCCTCTTTAATGTAACTGGAAACAATTATCGGCACATTATAAATCCGGGTCAATCCTTCCAAACGGGAAGAGGAATTGACACTGTCGCCGATTACGGTATTGGTCATCCGTTCATGAGAACCGATGGTGCCGTAAAAGACATTGCCGCCGTCGATTCCGACTCCGACTTCAATCAAAACCGCTTGATACACCCGTTCCTCGGCTTCCGACAGCACCCCTTTTTCATTGATTATTTGTTCGTATTTTTGACGCATTTTTTCCCTTAAAGAGGCCGCGATCTCCTGAATCTTAAATGCCGAAAGGACCGCTTGATACGATTTGTTAGCCCCGTCCTCATTGAAAACGCCGTATACGGCCAGCAGCGCGTCGCCGATGATTGAACCGATAACCCCGTTGTTTTTGATGATCTCTTTGATTGTAAGATCATAATGAGCATTTAAGAGTTTAATAATATCAGTGCCGAGAGTTTCGGTTATGAAGGTAAACCGTTTAATATCCGAAAACAAAATCGCCAATTCCAACTCTCTGCCTTCGAGTCGAACTTGGCGTTCTTGATATGCTTTTTCGGCAATATCGCGGTTCACGAATTTGCGAAAGATAAACAATAGATTATTAATCGTACTCGACAGCGAGTTAAAGGCCATTCCTAAAAAAGTGATATTATCATTGGTAGCGCCTTTTAAATCGATTATTTCCAGTTGCTGATTCCGAGTCATCTCCATGATCCGGTCGGTTATTATCCTCACAAACCGGGTGATATGGTTTAAAATGACGGTGCCGAGAATAGCGGTGAACAGAGTGATGATGATAATAATCAAGGATATGTTTTGAAAAATCCGGGTCGATTCGGCATAAAACTCATTATATTCTTCGCCCCGAAGCAGATACGCTTCCCATTTCGGGTGATACTTATACAATCCGAAATAAGCATCGCCGTTAAAATTAAACGGAAGCGAGCCTTCAAGCACTCCTTGTTTCCGGTTTTCCCGCATTAAACTTAAGGTTTTTTGATCCGAAAAGCGAGTCGATTTCGGATACTTGGACGCTTGAAAAATAATCGAGCCGTCTTCCCGAATTCCTAAAAAGACCGATTTCTCGTTTTTAAACTGGCCTAAAGCGTTCCGTTCGATATTAACGACTGAATCCTGAAGATCGTTATTGTATTGATAAATTTCATACTGAGTATTACAGATAGTGTATATTTCTTTCAAGTCCCGGATTAACAATTCCCGGATAAATTTTATCAATCCGGTGCGGTTATAGGTCAGGTTGATATAATTGGAGGCCAGATTAGAAACTAAAATAAATACGGCAAAGATGATGATAATCTTGGTCGTCAACGGAGTGATTCTGGTCTTATTAATTTTCTCGCCAAAGATTTGCTTAAACATGTTCCACGCTTCTCATCGGGTAATTTTTAATAAATCGCCGTTTAAAACGGCAAGTATACTAAAAACGATAAATTAGCCCCCAATGGGTTGTTTGAAACTCTTCGGAAAGATTGAAGGCAATAGCGTCAGCATTAAAATCTTTCAATTGATATAAAAGAACCAGTCCCAGGTAATCGGTTAACAGGTATTGAATTTTGAGTTTGAGCAGGCTTAAATTAAGCGAGGACTGATCGTCATTCAGCCGGAAAGACCCCACTACCGAACGCCGGAAACTAAATTCAAATTGCAGCTTATCGGCGAGAAAGCCGACCACTTCAAATCCCAGTAAGCCCCCGTCCGCTTCGTGCCGCCATATATCGGGAATAGCGCCGCTACCTTTAAAGCCGGAATAATTAATAGCTGTTATCGTAAGATACAATAACCCGCTCTGGTCGTTGGCGATTGGGTAGCCGACCTGTATATCGAAAAAATCCAATTCTTTTTTGACTGAACCATCGTAAAACTCTCCGAATTGATAGGTGATTACCCATTTGGTTTCTTGAGCGTAACTCAGACTCACCAAACCGCTTTCGAACCGGCCCGAATCGCCGGCGCCGTTGTAATCAATCTCTCCCCGGTTTTCAAGGTGGTCTCCGAAAAAAACAGCTACGGCGGCGGAAGAACTTCTCGATACGGCAAAAAGCATCAAAAGAATTAAAAGTAACCCGGTTGCCCGCTTCATAACTTTGCCTCCGTAACTGAGATCACCGTTGCATAATAAATTTCAAACCATTCAGTGCTACATCATTTAAAGTATCGGAACTTCAAATAAAAATCTTAATTATTAATGAGAACCCGATATCGGAAATTGACTAAAAGGTCGGCGTTTTTAATAACCCCGGAAGGAAATTTTAATAATAGTAAGAACAAAAAAATGTATCTTAGTATCCTTTAAGAATTATTCCAAAAAGGTAAAAATTGCCTTTAAATTAATCCCGGATCATCCGGGACCAGCAATTCAATTTATTTGAATTATGATGTTTACCTAGTGAAAAGTATCGGATATAATAACATAGGGAGGTGAATTTTTTGCGAATAATAGATTGGCTCGATAGTTATCTCCAGGAAAAAATAGATAAAATCAGTATCTTCCGGTATTTGGACGAAGATGAGAAAAAAATTTTATTAAAATTCGCCCATTTTCATGAGTATTATAAAGATGAAAAAATCATCTCCCAAGGTGAAACCAGCTATTCTTTTTATGCCCTTATCAGCGGCAAATTAAACGTCACGATTAAGGGAGAAAATAATAATCAGATTCAAATCTCCCACATCAATGAAGGAGAATTTTTCGGAGAAACGGGTATTTTTGATAATGCCCAAAGAACCGCGACCGTTTCCGCGGCGGAAACCTCGCAGGTTCTGGTAATCGAGCGTAATGATTTCTTCTGCTATATCAGAATGTATCCCAAGGCGGGCGTTAAACTACTGATGCTCTTTGTTAACGGTCTAATGCAAAAACTCAATGCTTCCAACAAGGAGTTGGTGGTTGAAAAACAAACCGGCCTTGGTAAAATCCCGTTTTTTGAAGACATGGCTTAATTTTGATTAAGCTACTTCAAATAGCAAAACGAAATAATTGCAGCCAGCAAACTTAATAAAATTCGGTCCCCTATGACGCCAGCGGCGTCTATTTTTTTGGATTATTGCAGGAACATGTATTTCCCGGTCTCAAATGTAGATTCTTAGCCCAACGGTAATTTATTTTATCCACCCAAGCTTGAGAAGGATTATGGATTCGAAAAGACAATTTTAAGATTAGGCGATTTCATAATTCCCGGATTTTTCATTTTGACACAATATATTGATAGACTAATCCGGGTTGAGCACCATATATTGTGTCAAAATCTTACTAGAGATAATTATGAAAATCGCTTAGATAATTTTACTTAAAATTTCAGAGTAAGTTATTAAAAATTATGTTAAGATAATCCAATTACTTTCCGATTGATTAACTATACAATCTTGAAATGAGATGAGGTTGATATTGAATGAATTTATTTAACTGGCTATTAGTCGGGCATTTCGTAGGAGATTTTATTTTGCAGACCCGGTGGATGGCTGAGCAAAAAACCAAAAAAATAATGCCGCTAATCGTTCATGCGGCTGTTTATACCGTAACCCTCGCTTTATTAGCATTGCCGGCCGGCGGTCTGTCCTGGTGGGGTATCGGCTTAATCTTCAGCTCTCATCTAATCTTGGACCAACGGGCTTTTACTGATTTTTGGGCCGCCAAAGTAAACGGCAATACCGACATCGACTGGTTGAAAATAACCTTAGACCAATCATGGCATATCGTAATCATCGGCTTGGCTACTTTAACGCTGTTTAGAAGCTGAAATATTTTGGGCGAACCTCATCCTTGATACTTTTTGAGTAATTCTCTGATTTTCCGGGTCGGATCAAACAGCGGGCTGATTGATTGATCGTAATTGAGCATGTCAATCAAATAGGCGATGAATTCCGACATATCCACATTCACGAACCAGGGCGCATTCATTAATTCAGGAGTGCGATAAGTCAGGTTGGTATCATACACCCGGGTGATAACTCCTTCCTCGAAAGCGCGGTGATATTTTTCCAACCCTTCGGTGAATAAGGCGAAAGTAACCGCGATATAAATTCGATTGGCTTTTCTGCGTTTCAATTCCCTGGCGATATCGAGGATCGATTCCCCGGAGGCGATAAGATCGTCAATAATCAATACATCCTTGCCGGAGATGTCGTCGCCCAGAAATTCATGTTGAACGATGGGATTTTTCCCGTTAACAACCCTCGAATGATCACGCCTTTTATAAAAAAGGTTCACATTCAACCCAAGCATGCTCGCATAATAAATACTGCGTCCCATCGCTCCTTCATCGGGACTGACCACTACCATCCGCGACTTGTCGATCACCAAATCCTTTTCATTCTGGAGTAAAGCCCTGATAATTTGATAAGTGGGGTACAAATTGTTAAAACCCGTCAACGGAATGGCATTTTGAACCCGAGGATCATGAGCGTCGAAAGTAAAGATATTATCCACTCCGAGCCGTTCCAACTCTTGCAGGGCTACCGCGCAGTCAAGGGATTCGCGGGATTGCCGCTTATGCTGCCTTCCGCTATAAAGCAACGGCATGATGACTGTTATCCGGCGCGCCCTGCCGCCAATGGCCGCGATGACCCTTTTAATATCTTGAAAATGATCATCCGGGCTCATCGGGCAATCCATCCCGAACATTTTAAATTTGCAGCTATAATTCCCTACATCCGCAAGGATATAAATGTCATGTCCTCTAACGGTTTCATGGATGACCGCCTTACCTTCCCCGTTCATAAAGCGAAAACAATCAAAATTGATTAAAAACGATTCGCGCGCGAAGCCATCGGATAATCCGTGTCTCGAATGCTTCGCCAGGTAAGCCCCCCGCTGACCGGTTAAGTGGCGATCAATTAAAGTAGCCAACTCTTTGCTTCCTTCAAGGGCTAAAATCCCCAAAGGAGCCACCGGCATTCGATTTTGGTAAAGGCTCCTCCATTCCGTAGGGTTCACGCTTATTCCTCCTTGAGTCATCAAAACACTTTCGCCTCTTTACTTTAATTTTAATATTTAATTTTTTTGGCTACCGGCATTCTCCGTCCACCGCCAAAGGCTTTGGGCGAGATTTTCAATCCCGGAACAGCTTGCTTTCGTTTATATTCGCTGCGATCCACGGTTCGCGCCACCCACTCAACCGTCTCCGGATCAAAATTTAAAGCGATGATCTCGGCTACCGAAAAACCATCCTCCACATAATGCTGGAGAATTTTGTCCAAAACCGGATACGGCGGGAGCGTATCTTGATCTCTTTGGTTCGGTTTCAACTCCGCCGAGGGCGCTTTCTCAATTATCGACCTGGGGATCCTTTCCTGATCGCGGTTGATAAAGCCGGCCAATTCGTAAACGACGGTTTTGGGAAGATCGGAAATGGCGCTTAAACCGCCGCACATATCCCCGTAAAGCGTACAATACCCGATGGCCAACTCGCTTTTATTTCCGGTAGCCAAGGTGATATACCCGTATTTATTGGCGAAAGCCATTAAAATGTTGCCTCTGATTCTGGCTTGAATATTTTCCTCGGCAATTCCGGGTTCCACTCCGCCGAATCCGTCCCCCAAAGTTTTAAGATAACTCTCAAAAATAGCGTCAATCGGGATCACTTTAAAATCAATTCCCAAATTGCGCGCCAGTTCTCTGGAATCCTCCACGCTGCCCAAGGAAGAATAGGGCGAAGGCATGGCGATGCCTAAAACATTCTCCTTCCCGAGGGCGTCCACAGCCAAACAACAGGCTAGAGCGGAATCGATTCCCCCGGAAAGTCCGAGCACAGCTTTTTGAAAACCGCACTTGCGCAGATAATCCTTGATTCCCAACACTAAAGCCGAATAGAGCGATTCCATCCGGTCGCGGGGTTTTTCCAAAGCGGGATTCCCAGGCTCTTCGAGATCGACCTCAAGTATTTGTTCTTGGAAATAGGGGGCGATTTTGAGCGGAACGCCATCCTCGTTAAAAACCATACTGCCGCCGTCAAAAATTAATTCGTCGTTCCCGCCGACTTGATTTACAAAAATAAAAGGAATCCGGTGTTTTCGGGCCCGATTTTTAATCAGCCGGTACCGGATTTCCTCTTTTCCCAAATGATACGGAGACGCCGCGATATTCACCATCAAGGCGGCGCCGCGGTCGGCCAATTTGGAGAGCGGGTCAATCTCATATTCTTTACTAAAAGGCCAAAGATCCGGATCATTCCAAGCATCCTCACAAATGGAGATCCCCAACAGTTGGTCCTTAAACCGGACTACGTCGCCCTCCGACGCCGGATCAAAATAACGGGCTTCATCAAATACATCATAAGTGGGAAGCAGTGATTTCGCTTGAGTAAAAACTTTTCGGCCTTGGTAAATTAATACCGCCGCATTTATCAAACCTTTCCCGCTTTTCCTTCCCGTCGGCAACGGGACGCCGCAGATTATCCCGGTTTCCGGATAACGGGAAGAGGCCTCCATCAGCCGGTTTACCGCCTGCTCCGCCTGTTTGATGAACCAAGCCCGCTCCAGCAAATCCTGCGGGGGATAACCCACTAAACAAAGTTCAGGAAAGATTATCAAATCGGTTTTTCCGTGATAGTCCGCCAAAATCTCGATTATTCTTTGCAGATTGCCCTCGATGTCTCCCACCGTCGGATTTATTTGGGCAAGCGCGACTTTCATCCTGATCCTCCTGATCCAACGCTATGCAGTAATAATTCTCAATTTCTTCCCGCATTCCCTGCAAATATTTTTGTTAAATATTCGTGTCTGAAATCCGTTTCTTTCGATCACGATATTGCCGCATTCCGGACAGTAAGTGTGATTGTTGCGGCCTACATTGCCCAAATATACGTATTTTAAATATTTCTTGGCAACATCAAGAGCTTCTTCCATAGTCGCAATCGGGGTCGCCGGTGTCGTCATCCGGTAATTGGGATAATAGCGCGAAAGATGCCACGGTATCTCCGGGTCAATCTCCGCAATCCAGCGCGCCATTTTTTCGATCTGGTCCGGCCGGTCATTGGCGCCGGGAATGAGCAAGGTGGTTAATTCCAAATGGATTCCAACCGCCTCTTTAATGTTGTTCAGCACCGGTTCATGTTTACCCGAACAATACCGACGGTAAAAGTCCGCGTCAAAACCTTTTAAATCAATATTGGCGGCATCGGTCCATTTTAACAAATCGCGCCAAGGTTCCGGCTCCAAAAAGGCGTTGGTCACCATCACATTCTTTAAGCCCCGCTCCCTAATCAGCGGCATTGTCTCCCGTAAAAACTCATACCAAACCCCAGGCTCCGAATAGGTATAGGCCACACCGATGTTGTCTTCCGCTTCATGCGACTTTTCCGCCATATCCGCCAATTCCGCGGGAGTAATCAACCGGGTGGGAGCTTCCTCCCGCGAAATATGCCAGTTTTGACAAAAACGGCAAGCCAAATTACAGCCGATTGTCCCGACCGAAAGAATCGGTTTTCCCGGAAAATAATGATACAACGGCTTCTTTTCGATTGGATCCAATCCGATGCTGGAAACCCGGCCGAAATTGCGGACCTCCAATTTACCGTCGCGATTGATCCGGGTCTTGCAAAATCCCGATTTACCCGCAGCGATTCTACACCGTTGCGGGCATAATCGGCAGGCGATTTCCCCATCGGCCAATAACTCATAGTAAGCCGCCTCATGAGAATTATTCATTCCAGGTCCCCTACTTCTAATAATATCTTACTACTTCAAACCGCATTAACTCCATCGGTTCATCCGCTCCGATGCCCGCCTTTCTCCGGGCAATCGCCACTTGCTCGCTTGCGGTTTCGATCCCTTCCAAATTAGGCAAGAGCAAACCGGTCCTGCGCCCGCTGCGGACGATTACTCCATAACGCTTGGGGTCCAGTTCCTCGATGCCGGAGATCGGTTCCGCCGGTTTTAAAACGTCGACGCTATATACCAAATCATTTAATTCATCCGCTGTCACCGGCTCAAACCGGGGATCCCTGAACGCGGCGGAGATGGCGTTTTGTCTAATCTCGGCGAGCAGATTGGGTTGAGTCGGTTCGGTGGTCCCGATGCAGCCCCGCAGCTGTCCGTGTTTTTTAATCGAAACAAAAACACCCGCCCGTTCCTTGCGGTATTCTTTTAATTCATCCGGTTCCTGTAGCGGTTCCTTACTGAAATATTTTTCCACCACTTGACGGGCATAACGCGTCAACGGGCTTTCCTTTTCCCTTCTGGAGGCAACCGCCGCGTTCCGGGCTTCCAGTAAAGCAGTAACCTTACTTTGCCCCTTTCCTAGGGGCTTAAACGAAGCCACCGCATAACCGACCCCAAACGGTCCTTCATAGCTGTGTACCCTGCTTTCAAATTTCAAGCCGTCCAAAGTTCCCAACAGCATGATCAAACTCCGGAAGCCGCATTCGGCCGCCTTTTCCACCAACACCGGGTCCAACTTAAAGAAATCGTCGACCACGCCTTGATTAATCAATTCCACCAATTTGAGGTCGAATTCTTTACCCCGCGGATCGTAAGGAACCGGAGCTCCCGGTTTCAAGCAATGGGAAAGATCGCCGCTGGCAATCACCGCCACTTTGCGGTTCAATTCTTCCGCTCCGTCTTGAATAGTCTTCCCGAAGCGGTACAGTTCTTCCAGCGGCAAATAGCTTAGCGGGACCACGACCAGCTTTGCCCGCGCAGCCCAAACCGGATCGAAAAAAGATAAAGGCACCAAAACTCCATGGTCCAACCCCTTTAAAAACATTCCGCGCGCAGCTTCGGCCTGCGGCATCGCGAAAACCGGCAACCCTTCGGCAGCCCCTATTGCCGTTATTTTTTCAATCAGATCCCGGTCGGTCTCCCACTGCCACTTCCGGTTCAATCTAAATCTTTCCAAACCTCCCGCTAAGCTTTGATCATTATAAATAATGATCGCGTCGGAATACACAGCGCCGTGAGGGGTAAATACCACCATAGTATCGGGAGGGTCGGCGGCCAACATTTGATTGATCTGTTCAAAAGCGGCGGTGGTATCCTTAATTTGTTCCAAATCCGCGGGACCTCCGATCCCCGGCACAATAATCGGAGGATGAGGCAATAAAGCTCCCAAAGAAATCATTTTTCCCACTCCTTTCATCTAAAAATGATACTCAACTTTTAATTGATAAAACCCGTTTACCCGCCATAAGTTCCCATTTGGAGCGATCTCCAACTCGATTCCGATATTGCCCGGATTCCAGCTAATTGAAGTATAAAGGCCTTCTCTGGCAATATCAACTTCGGAAGCCAAGCGGTAATCCCGCTTATCCAAAAAAACGCCTGTTTCAATCCATAGATTCGCGTTTCGAAGCCGCAAGTTAGACTCCAAGGCGATTTTTCCCTCGGTTCGGCTTTTCCGGTCATCATCTTCCGGCGGCGTCTCATCGGGATCGAAATAAGGCGCCTCCGAAAAAAAGTCAAACTCCGTCGTTCGAATCCGCAAATCAAAGTTCAGGTCCTTGGCGGGTTTGTGGTTTAATTTAAATTCCAGACTCTGTTTTTCCAAGTAGGGAAGCAGCCCTTTTTCCGATTCTTGAACGCTGAAAGAACCTGTTAAGCGCCACCTGTGGCTAAAGCGATATTCGCCGCCGACCTCTTGCTTCGAACTCCATCGATCCTTGGTTATGGTAAGATCGTTCGGATAATAGCTGGTAGTTTCATAATAAGAAAGATCCAATCTGAAATTCGGCCCGAACCTCCAAGCCAATCCTTGCTCCAATTCGTTTTTAGCGTAGCTGTCAACTTCTTTCCCGGGGTAATCCCGCCTGGTCTGCGCCAACTTAAGGTCATATCTCCAATCGTCTTTTTGGAGATCAAATTTGACGATCCCTGTTTCCGTATGGTATTTGTATTTTAAATCCTCATCCGAAACCGGCTCCCGGTTGTCGTTTTGATATTCAATCCCAATCCCCCAACCGGCTTTCGGATTATGATAATAAGCAATTTTAGCGGCGGGTATCCGGTACCGCCGATTCCATTGATAATCCAAATTCATTTTTAATTGCCGTATCTCCTCAAAACCGGCTTTGACGCTGAACTTATTATAATTTTCATTGTGTTCGGGCCAACTGAATTTATTAGTAAAATTCAAGCGGAAGCGCTCGTTAAACCAACTGGAGTAAAAATACAGATCCTCTTCAAGCTTCTTTCCCTCGGTGGAATCAAGCTTCAACATTGCTTTGTCGAGGTGAAATTCGGCTTGAACCGGATTATTCATTATTAATAACATTCCCAATACTATCACACTTAACAGCGGGCAACGCAATTTTTCCGGCTCCCTTGCCATTTTGTGGATAGTATTCTAAATAAGTGTTGTTTTTCCTCCTTTGGTAAAATATTTATTGTCAATCCGGCTCCACTAAGACTTTTAGCCGCCGAACTCCGGGCATCCAAAATTTAGACCGCCGCTTTTACTAAAATATTAACACGAACCTTCATTCTTGTCCAAGGTTCGCTTATTCGGATTTAAACATGTTATTAATAAAAAAAGAACTCTTATTGAGTTCTTAGCTTTATTGATCGGGTGATTCAGGCGACGTGGCAAAAGCTTTGTCGACGGCCTCCAAGACTTTATCCGCTTCAAACGGCTTCATAATAAAATTGATCGCTCCGGCTTTAACTGCTTCCATCACCAGATATTTTTGACCCATCGCCGAGCACATGATCACTTTTGCATTGGGGTCTATTTTCCGAATCGCCTTTAAAGCGTTAATGCCGCCCATGCCGTTCATGGTAATATCCATCGTTACCAAATCCGGACGAAGTTCTTGATATTTTTTAACAGCTTCTTCTCCCGTGCTTGCTTCACCGGCGATTTCATACCCTCCTTCAACGAGGATCTTGCGTAACATTAATTTAATAATATTAGCGTCATCAACCAGTAATATTCTCTTAGCCATTGCCGCCCCCCCGTTCTCTATTAATAGAAATATCGGAAGGCGAAACTGGTTACTTAATAGTAAACTTGCCGTTTAAATATGATTTTCTTGGAAAAGCCGATCGGTTATTCTTAAACCCGAGTATATTTTCTTAGTAGTTTAATCAAATCATCCAATACCTTTCCCAAATCGGCCGCTCTTTCAACCGCCGCCTCGATGTGGTGTTTCTTGGACAGCCCCATGCTTTGAAAATCGAGGGCGCTTAAAGACAAATTCCTTTCACTCATGCTTAAACTGGAAATTAGCGCCGTTAACCATTCAATTTTACCTTGATCAACAAACCGGTCTTCCGATTTTATTTCCGCCATCAAAAAGCACCCCTTCCATCATATGATCTTCAAATCAGGGAAGAGATCAAAAAAACGGGCTTTCACCCGTTTATCGTCAATCCAAAAATAATGTTTATATCAGTTCAATTACCGCCATTCGAAGCTTCAATTCGAAATCAAGATAATCAACGGAATCCAGGTCAATAATAAACCGCCTTCCCTGGCGGACGAACAGCATCCTTGCTTTAGTAATAATATCGAACACTTTTTCAAATTCTAAATAAGACTAAGGTCCCGATTTTATAAAACCTTGGCGGAGTTGACATTTCACCGGCTAACTCAAAAAACGCTTCGAAAAATTAGGCCGAACCGCCAATGCACTGTCCGCCGCGGGTTGAAACCCCACGGCTAAGCAATAAAAAGCATTCTAAAGCCCGGTTTTACCGGGCTCCGTGTTGCTTCGAAGCCAGTAATAAAGGACAGCCGGTCCCGGAGAGGATTTAGAATGTTATTACATACCCAGCCGTGCGGTTTTAACCCACGACAGTGATCTGACCGCAAAACAATAAAAACAATGAATAAAGCATGCTGCCCCTCTCCAAACAGTCAGAATTGGGTAAAGTTCGTGGAGAGAGGCGTTACTACTGAATAACTAAGACTGATCGGACGGCGGGTGGGGCGAGGCGGTTTTCACGTCCTCGGCGGGCCGGCTCAAGAAAATAATAAGTCAGTTTAATTTTACCGCTAACATGCTAACACACGCAAATTAACGCCAATTAATCTCATGTATCTTAAGGTTTTATTAGCGTTTATTTAGTGGTTCCGGTGTTACCGCATTTTCGGCGACCTAATTGACCGTTACCGGTTTCCCGCATAGTTGACGATACAAATCCACGGTCCGGGCGGCGATTGCTTCCCAGCTGAAATACTGTTCAACCCGCTTTCGGCCGTTTTCTTTAAATTTTGCCATCAGTTCCGGGCTATCCATCGCCAACTTGATTTTCGCGGCCAGTTCTCCCGGGTCGTCCGGGGAGACTAAAAAACCGGTCTCGCCGTCGGCTACCACTTCCTTGATTCCTCCCACCCGCGAAGCTATCACCGGGGTCTTGCAGGCCATCGCCTCCAAGTTGATAATCCCGAACGGTTCGTATATCGACGGGCAAACAAAAGCCTGCGCATGGGAGTATAATTGAACCACTTTATCCTTGGGAACCATCTCGTTAATCCATTTAATGCGGGGATTACGGTTCACCTTGTCCCGTACTTCCGCTTCCAATTCGGGGGTATCCGGAGAACTGGCGCAAAGTACCAGCCGAAACTGGTCCAACCGCTCCATGGCCTCTAAAAGCTGAATGATGCCTTTCTGGCGGCTGATTCTCCCTACGAACAACAGATAAGGATAATTGATTCCCAGTTCATCCAGGAAAGAACGCTCCTCGACCGGGCGATATTGCCGGAGATCAATGCCGTTGTGGATTACCGCCACCTTTTCCGGAGGTGTTCGATAAGTCTTAATGATGTCTTCCTTCATTTCCGCCGAAACGGCGATAACCCGGTCGGCGTGTTGCACCCCGTTTTTTTCCAGCCACGAGCTTAAGTAATAACCCGAACCCAGTTGTTCTTGCTTCCAAGGGCGAAATGGTTCCAGACTATGCATGGTGACCACCAACGGAATTCCATACAAGAGTTTCGCTAAAAAACCGGCGAAAAACGTATACCAAGTGTGACAATGAACCACATCCGCCGTCAGCGGTCGATTGTTAAAGGCCAGATTAACCGATAAGGTCCGCAGCACTTTGGTAAAAGGCAACTCGTCCCGACTCAGCAGGTCCCAACCGGGAAACCCGACGGCGCGCGGATTGCTGCCTTCCGGATCCCGGTGTTCCCCGAAATTCCGCACCTCAACCTCAACCAAATCCGCCAAAAACCTGACAAGGTAATCCACGTGCACCCCGGCCCCGCCGTAAACATTGGGGGGATACTCATTGGTAAACAAAGTTACTCTCAAATTATCCTTCCCTTTCATTAAATCTGAAAGCCGACTACACGAAGAAAAAAGACTGTTTCAACCCTGATCTTCCGATCCAAAAGATTTAAAGAGACGGTAAATCACAACCCATTAATTTCTTCAATCCGGTCCGAGGAATCCAGAGCCAATCCGGCCGGTACTTGGACTCATAGACGCATTCGTAAACCGCCCGTTCAATCTGGAATAAAGTCAACAAAAACCCCAATTCATCCGGCCCCGGCAAAAAGTCGGCCTTAACCTCCCGGCACCAGCCTAGATACCCTTCGATCAAACCGGAGCCGATTTTCTCCTCGAGTTCCGACCGGTTCCGGCCGGTTCCAACTCCCTGGATTCGATAACTGATCGAGCGCAACAACGCCGCCAGATCTTTAAGGGGCGAATCATATTGTTCCCGTTCCTGAATGGATTTTAACGGCTCGCCCTCAAAATCCAAAATTCTCCAACCGGTGTCGGTTTTAACGACCTGTTCCAAATGCAAGTCGCCGTGGATTCTAAATTTAGCGCCTAACTTTCCTGCGGTTAACCGTTCTTTGAAATCGTTTAGTTTGCCAAGAATCGAATCAAATTCTAAGAAACAGGACCGATCTGCTTTAATCTCCCCGATTAAGCCGTCGATCCGCCGTTCTATATCGGTTAAATCTAGTTCGGAGTAACCCCCGGCCCGCCGGGAAATATCCGCCAAATCCCGGTGTAAATAACCCAAAGCCCTTCCCAATTGCCGGGCCTCTTCCCGAAGCAGTTCCCCTGTTTCCGGGGAATTATTCCGCAACAAACGCCCCCATCTCTCCCATCCGGCGCCGGAATTCTCCACCGTTTCCATGACGATTCCCAAGGTGTGATCCTCTTGGTCCCGATAATTAAAAAAACCGTAGACCTCGGGAATTTGTTTCGAGCCGAGTTCGGTCAAGGCGACGCTGATTTTTAGTTCGGGATTGACCCCCGGATAAATCCGGCGGTAATTTTTTAGCAGATAAGCGCGGGTGACGAACAGCAGCGAATTGCTGGTGCCGCCCATTAAACGCAAACGGGGTTCGGTAGGCCTCCGAAAGGATTGAAACTGAAAAACACCGCGCGAGGCGGTACAAGAGGCCTGATGGTGAAGTAATTCTTCCAACAATGAAACATATTCGCCGGTGGAGACGGCGTCGTAAAAATAAAAACCGTTTTTTTCAAAAAAGGCTTCCCGCTCCCGGTTCCGGCTTTGGGAGATTAAAAAGGGGATGTAATAATAATACCCGGCAAAGGGCTTTATTCGATATAAGTTTAAAGCAATCACCGGATCCGCTTGGCCCGGTTCGTAAAACCGCGCCGAATCAACCAGCTCAATTTCACCGGCAAGCTCCCGGTCGGCGAACCAGCGTTCCTTTTGAAAATAAGCGGCCGGCAAAGAAGCGTATAATTCTATTAAACCGGATTCCCCGGCCAATTCCCAGGCAGCCAAAATAATCCTTTCGCGCGTCAAAGTATAAACCGGAAATCCGAGCGGGAAACGGTTGAGGCTCGCTCCCAATGAATTTGAAATAAGCGCCGTCCCTTGTCCTTATAATCCAACTGTAAGCAACCGTTCCGGCGGCTGCCCCCCATCCCGACTCTCGTCCGCTTCCAGGCTTTTATTCGATTTTCTCCCCTTGGAAGATCCGGTTCATCTGATCAGAGTATTCCCCATTTTGACCGGATACAATTAGCGGCGCCAGAATTTCGATCCCCCGTCCGACGCCGGGGCGCGCCTCCATTAGGACCAGATTGCTTTTGGACACCGGCTTGGGATAGATCAGGCACATCCTTTTGGGAATCAGATTGTGCCGTTCGAGGGTCGACGCCAATTCCACCAGCCGTTCCGAAGGGTAGATTAAAGCAAACCTGCCGTTTCCCTTGACCAATCTTTTAGCGGCGATCACCACATCTTCAAGATTGCAGCAAATTTCAAACTTAGCCGTGGCCAAGGCCTGGTTTTCGGGGACCACCCCTTTTGCGGCGGGATAATACGGCGGGTTGCTGATCACATAATCGAATGAATTCAATTTCAGCTCCGGCGGCGGATCTCGTAAATCGCCGGTTAAAATCCGGACTTTCTCTTCCAGTCCGTTCAAAACAACGCTCCGCCGGGCCATGTCCGCCAATTCCGGCTGAATTTCCAGCCCGTAAACGGACCCGATCCGCTTCGTTCCGGCGACCAGCAGCGCCAGCACCCCGGCGCCGGTCCCCAAATCGAGCAAACGGTCTTTGGGGCCGGGATCGATAAAGCCGGTCAAGAGGAAGGCGTCAATGGTGAATTTAAATTTCTCCGGATTTTGAATAATCCGCAATCCATGGTAACCGAGCCGGTCGATCCGTTCGCCGGGAAGCAAGGGAATATTCTCGAGTGACAGATCAATCGCTCCTTATTGAATATGAATATAATCCATTATATATAAATAAAGACTTCCAATGAAGTCTTTATAAATTCCATGCTTCATGCGGCTTCAAATAATTTCACTCCATCTCTTTTGATTTTATAAAATAATGAAGACGGTTCAGTTGCTTGCTTCTCAAATTCCGCTTCAGTAAAAACTAAAATATCTTTTGGAACTTTGATACCTCTTAATACTTGATAGGCCGGTTTTATTCTTTTATGCGGTTTTTCCGAAGAATCCCGCACAATAATTAGCAGATCGATATCACTGTCATTATCTGGTGCGCCCCAGGCGTATGAACCGAATAAATATATACCTTGGGGCTGGTATACTTCAACAAGTTTTTGAACGATTATTCTAATCTTATCCTTATCGACCATGACATCCCTCTTTAATATTTATTTATTTTTATTATACGGTAAGTGATGTCGTTTATCCTTTACCGAATCACAAGCCGCTCAATTCCTTAAAAAGTTTCTTTTACCCGAAAAATCAGTTCTGATTCTCATATACATATCTTACCGAAAGGTTAATCTAAAATCAAACCTTGGATAGCCGGGAACTCACGCTAGGAAACAATCCCGACAACAATAAAACCACGGCGGAAATTAAAATTGAACATCCCAGCCAACCGGATGCGATCGGAAATAACGACGCAATAAATAAGTAATCTTGATTTACCGCCCACCAAAGTCCTGCCAATATTATAACCGCCAAGCCGCTTTGGGCTAAACGCGGCGCCCAATGTCGCTTCGCTCCCGGCGCAAACCGGCGGCCGCCGGAGATAAGCGCCTGGCCCAATCGGTATCCTTGCCGCAACGAAATGAACAAAATAAGGCCGATCAAAGTCCATAATATTTTTTGACCCAAAATGATTCGCCCCATCCCAACCGACGTAAACCCGTTCCATTGGGCCCAATCATTCAAAAGATACGCAAAAAACGGCCAACTTCGCTGACTGTTGGTTAAGATTACGATACCGACACCCGACTCCGGAACGAAGTGAAAATGGCTCATCCAGCCATATCCCTGGCCGCCATGGGATACCCCCCGCTTACCGCCATCGAGGTTTTCAAGGAAATGTCCCAAGCCGTAAGCATCAAAAGCCAAACTATAGAGGCCCGGTTTTTCCACTATCGGCGTATAAAGACGGTTAATGCTTTCCGGGGAGAGTATTCTACGGTCGGCATCCGTAAAGCCGCTCATCCCGGCGGCGACAAAAACGCCAATATCCTCTACGTTCGCGAACAGCCCCCCTGAGGCTTTGGCTGGATAAACATACACCGGCGCAGGATTGCCTTTGAGATCATAACCGTTCGGAACGAGAGGTTCCCAGTCAGCTTTCCAATCAAAACCGGATTGGCGCATTCCCAGAGGAAGCAGAACCTCTGTCTTCATATACTCCGCGAAATCGCGACCCGTAACCTTTTCAATCAGTAGCTCCAGGATATTAAACCCGGTATTCGAATATGAAAACGCCACACCGGGTTCTTGCGTCAAAATCGCTTCCCCGGATAAGGTCTCTTCTAAAGAAGGTATTTTTTCAGTTGGGTCGTAACGTTCAAAAACATTTCCCAAAGGCATTCCGGCGCTATGGCTCAACAGCCTTCTCGCCGTCACCTTTGCCTCGGAAAATTCCGACTCCGGAAGCTCCCAGTCTCCCAAATATTCCTCTACCGATACATCCAGTTCTATTTTACCCTGCTCAACAAGTTTCATCACTCCCCAAGCGGTGACCGGCTTGGAGATTGACTCGACCCGGCAAATGGTTTCGACTGTCATTTTTCGTCCCGTTTCCAGGTCGGCGTAACCGTAAGCACCGGACCAAACAATCTCGGCATCTTGGATCAGGGCAATACAAGCGCCCGGAATATCATAGTGTTTCATTAAAACGGGAACGCGTCTCTCAAGATAAGCGGTGAACTCGGCCCACGAAGCGCCTTGCTCTACTCCCTGGGTTGGATAGAATTTCCGGACGGATATTATCAGTATAAACGAGAGGAGCAGGATCACTAATATCACAAATCGAAAACTTTTCATCAGCTTCATGAAATCCACCTTTTGAATGTTCATCTGAGTTAGACTCTTTGTAAATGTGTATGGCAACCTTTTATCACTAAAAAATAAATGATTGAATAAACCGCATCCGTAAACTAAAATAAAACTATACCATATAAAATTTGGGAGACTGTTATGGACTTTACTCCGTTAATTCAAAAATACCAGATTAACTTGTTGTTATCCTTCGGTTCATACGGGACGGAACGGTTCACCCCGGAAAGCGACATTGATCTGGCCTATCAGGCTGCGTCCGCCCTTACTCCCAAGGAAGAACTCCAGCTCTTACAGGAC
>JAAYHS010000168.1 GCA_012735315.1 Bacillota bacterium
AACCAGATAATGATCTTGGCCCAGTTCAAATTGGAAGGAGACTTCCGAAGACTTTTCGAGTTGATGGATTATTCCCCGGTTTTTATAGGCCCGATCCACTTCTCCGTATAAAGCCAGCGTAATGGCGTCAAGAATTGTTGACTTGCCGCTGCCCGTAGGCCCGAAGATCCCGAAGAGCCCGTCCGCTCCTAATGTTTCAAAGTCCACCACTTGCCGGGTCCGGTAACTGTTCAATCCCGAAAACATCAATCTAATCGGCCTCATCTAGCCCTCCATTTACAATTTACAATGTACAATGTACAATTTACAATTTAGGTGATGCTCCGTGAGTCTCGTTCACAGTTTTTAAAATTAAAGTAAGCTCCGGGGTTTCGTTTCCTGTTCCCATGATCACTGACCACTGTTTTCGGACTCCGGCCGGTTAACCATTTCCAAAAAGAAGCCGACCAATTCCTCCGGCGGCGCCACGCCCCGTTCCCGTTCATAGAAGAGTTTAAACCGCTCAACCAGCGACAATTCCGATAACCGGCGCAGGGCCTCATGATCCGTCACAAGTTCGGGAAAGATGGGACGGATGCCGATAATTCCGGAATGCAATTTGCGGAGTTCGGCCAGTTCGGAGATTTCCAGCGGTTGATCAGCCCTAATCTCCAGCTCAGCCCAACAACCTTGATTAGCGGGTTCGGCGAGCCAAAACCTTGCTTCTTCGATATTATCGGCCCGCCAGCGTTTCAAGGCTTTGCCGCAACTCAGATTAATCGAACGGGCTTGAGCCAATCCGCCCGGACTAACCTCCACCAGCACCACTTCTTTTTGCTGAACCGCCTCGGAAAAACTGAAGGAAAGCGGAGCGCCGGAATAACGGCAGTTTTGAGGCGCGTAAGGCGCCGCTTGGGCGCGGTGCAAATGCCCCAACGCGATATACTGAGCTTGCTTGGGTAAAGCCTGCGGCGCAACCGCCAGAGCGCCGCCCAATTGCCGTTCCGACTCGCTTTCCAATCCGCCGCGAACGAACAAGTGGGCCACCGCCAGATTTACCGTATCGGGACGAAATATTCCGTCCGCCGCGGCGAATAATTCGCCGATCCGGTCGGAGTAAGCTATCTGCTGCGCCTCCGGATCGAGTTTATCGCCGAACACCTCGTTCAACCTGGACTCCGACGGAAAAGGAAGCGCGTAGATCACGGCCGACTCATCGGACCCGGGCAAAGCCAATTTCACCCAGCCGGGTCCGGTTTGGAGCCGTTGGACTCCTCCGGGGACTGCGCCGCACGGTAATCCTTCTCCGGGAAACCCGAATAATAAAATTCCGTGCTTCAAAGCCAGGGGATTTGCGGCATGTAGCCGTTCCGGGCTGTCGTGATTTCCGGCGATCACCGCCACCGCCCGTTTCCCGTTGTCGGAGAGCCTTTCAAGGGCGTCGTAAAACAAATTCTCGGCGTCGGCCGGGGGATTATAAGTATCGAAGACATCGCCGGCCACCAAAACGATTTGGACGGCTTCAGCGGTCACCAGATCCGTCAATTCGGCGATAAATTGTTCCTGTTCGGGAAGTCTGGACCTTCCCTCCAAGCTTCGGCCCAAGTGCCAGTCGGAAGTATGTAAAATGCGCACAATTATCCCTCCTAAGGGTTTAAACGCGATCCGCCGCCGGGCGATATCAACGAATTGAGCTGATGGTAAGATTCGATTCCTTCCCGGTATTTCCTTTAAGTAAAAGAAAAACGCGGTTAATCGTACCCGCGCCTTTTAAAAACTACTGTTCTCCAACAGTCCCGATTTTCAAGCAAATAAAATTTTATAGATAATTCAACGGATTTTGGGTGCGCCCGTTTTTGATGACTTCAAAGTGCAAGTGGGGGCCGGTGCTGTTGCCCGTTGACCCGACCGCGCCAATCCTCTGGCCGGTCTTTACCCTTTGCCCCACCTGTACGTAAAGCCTTGATAAATGGGCGTATCTGGTTTTTAAACCATTGCCGTGATCAATCAAAATACAATTACCGTACCCGCCGTTCCAACCGGCTTCAACAACCTTGCCGTCGGTGTAGGCATATACTCCGTTGCCATGGTTGGCGGCTATGTCCAATCCTTCATGAAACCGTCTCTTCCCGGTGATTGGATGAATCCGGTAACCGTAAAGGCTGGATATTCGTTTGCCGTGAACCACACCGTAATTGATGCGGCCGCCCCGGAAAACCGTGGTTCTGGTTCCGATTTCGACGATGGCGTTTACCGGTTCTTTGAGCGTCTTTTCATTGATTATTTGCAAGGATTTTTGATAACCGTTACGAAGAGTAATATGATAGCTGACTTCCTTTTCGCCCTCGATCCCCTTTCTTAAAATTCTTTGCTGATGTCGAAAAAGATTATTAACTTTCCGGTATTCGTTTTTGAAGGGAATCGATTCCACTACCGTGTTTTCCAATTCGATAATTACATCCAGCGCCGGATTAAAGGGCTTAACCACCAGTTTATCGCCGGGAAATATCTTATGCGGATCAGCGTCGGGGTTTAATATTTCCAAGTCCCCAACCGTTACCTTGTGCTCCTTGGCTAGATTCCAAAGATTATCTCCCTTTTTGACTTCGATTACCACCGCTTCATCTTCGACGGCGTAAATCTTGGCTTTAGCCGTCGCCAAGGTATCGATATTTTCCGGCAAAGCTTTAACCTCGATTAATTCAACTTTTTGCGCAAAATCGATCTTTTTAATCACAGCGTGTTTGTCGATATTGGCGAGGTATTGGCGCTGATATTCATCGAGCATCCGATCCAAAGCCGCTTTTTCTTTTTGAGAAACAGTAAACCAGATCCGATCGTCCACTACAAATTGATAAGCGATTTCTTTTCTCAAAGCATCGGCAATTATTTTTAGACCGGGTAAAGCTGCTAAGATTGCTGCAACGATTGCTATTAGAAGGAATACTCTCTTTTTTTGCGGCAATTATGTCACACACCTTCAAATAGTAATTGATACTTGTAATAATTTCAGCACTCAATCCAGTCTTGAAACGGGTGAGCCGGATCTTCCAATAATCGCCTTAAACCCCCGGAGCGACGGAAAGGCGGCTTCATAAATTACATCGATATTGATCTAATTTACTTGTGGTCCGATTAATCGCTATTATTGATTAATTTTCATTCTATCATAAATATTATCGCAATCTTTCTGGAAATATTTTATCTTATATAACAATAACCGGGGGCGCCGTTGTGACGAAAAAAACCGTTCCAACAAACCAAGCGGAACGGTTTTAACTTCGATCCGGCAACTAAACTTATTGAACAACCATAAATGTAAACATCTAACAAATTATCAGTATAATAAAATAACCTTTTACCTTGAAACCTTAATACAAATGGTAAAATGACTCATAAC
>JAAYHS010000169.1 GCA_012735315.1 Bacillota bacterium
GACTTAAGGTATGCGGGGTAATATCGACGTCCAGATTTAAGTTCACGGCATAGCGTTTGATAATTTTCCAAAAACCTTGCCTGGTGAGTCCCTTGCCGTGATGGTTCAAAAAAAGCACGGTTTCAAAGGGGGATGACGCCAAAAACTTGCGGGCATGTTCGATATATAACTTCAGATACTTGGTGGAAATCGTGCCGAGGGGTACTATCCGCTCCTTGGAGCCTTTGCCGATACATCTTACATAACCCTTCTCCAAATTAACGTCGTTCAATTTTAAAGAAATCAATTCCGAAACCCGTAAACCGGTGGCGTATAAAACCTCGAGCATCGCCCGGTCCCGAATTCCGATGGGGTGTTTCAGATCCGGCTGTTCCAACAGGCGCTCCACATCTTCAACCGAGAGCACCTTGGGCAGTCTTTTTTCTTGTTTGGGAGCGTCAAGATTGATGGTCGGGTTGCGTTCAATGATGTCTTCGCGGAATAAATACAAATAAAAGGATTTGATCGCCGCCAGGCTTCGCGACAAAGTAGCGGTGGCTTTGCCCCTGGACTGTAGATACAATAAGTAGCCGATGACATTGGCCTGGTTGGTCTGCTCAATGGTGAGGTTCTTTTTCTCTTTTAAATACGTCAGATACTGTTTAATGTCTCGGCCATACGATTCCAAAGTATTTTGGGCCAAACCCCGTTCGCTGGAAAGATAGTTAAGATAATCCTGCAGATGGTCTTGCAATACAGTCAACTCCTTTAGTACACTTAAAACGGTTTTAGCAGCCGCCTCAAGTAATTAGAATGTAAACCCTGAAACTAATATAACATAAAACCAAATTTGAAACAAAACATGATTTCGACAATAACCGTGCTAATCCTTCTTTTAAGTACACAGGAAAGATTTCCAATTCGAATATTTAATTTGATTTTGAATAGACACCGCCTGTATTCGGCGGACTTTACCCTCCGCCGCAAAAAGTTAACTAAATTTTGTGAAGCCCCGGTGATTTAAAAACAGCCGGGCCTAAATAATCCTGGTTAACCATGAAGTCAATAACGGGGTGAGATAACCTTGAATAAAACCGGCGCAAATCATCGCCACTAATACCGTGAGCGTCAAGACCGCGCATTTAACCAATTCCGCGCCGATCATAACTTGTTTTTTAGTAAAACGGATTTTGGTCAACACCGCCGCAAAATCGATGATCGCGATCACCATTAAGAATAGCGCCGGGATAATCACTAAATTATGGGGCATCACACCGGTCAAAACCAGCACAAAGCCCTTAAACCCCATGGTTCGCAATAAAAAACTGATACTGTAGCCGAGCACAAAACCGCGGGTGAAGATTAACAACAAGGCCAGCGGGACCCCAATCACGCTAATCCCCATAAAAAACAAAAAAAAGACCGTTTTGATATTGGCGATGATTGTTTGACGGGTATATAGGCTATTAGAAATGAAAACTTCCCCATGGAGGCCCTGATTAAGGTAACTTAACAAATGCTCCCGCTGGGCCGGTTCCAAAATACCCGCAGCCAAAACTCCAAAAACGGAACCCATAAAAAACAAAATTAAAACCAACGCCACTAAAAAAATCCGTTCCCGAAAGTAATCCTGAATCATCAGCCGCAACTTCAAAAAAAAGACCACTTTATTCCCTCCCCTTGTCCACGTTAGATAATTATGGTCAAGTAGGAAAATTTATGCCACTATCTTCGTGCTCGTAATCAACGAAACTGTGCTCGTAACGGTCTTTTCTAAAAAATAAGAACCCCCGGCTAGCAAAACCGCCTACCGCC
>JAAYHS010000170.1 GCA_012735315.1 Bacillota bacterium
ACTCCTTTTGACGTGGCGATGGTTTTGTGGCGGATCATTTATCAAGTGGCGCTTAAGATCTGTCTTTTCTTATTGATAATGGCGATCTTTGATTATCTTTATCAGCGTTGGGAATACCGGAAGAGTTTGCGTATGACAAAACGCGAAGTCAAGGATGAGTATAAACAGACCGAAGGAAATCCCATGATTAAGAATAAAATCAGACGACGTCAACAGGAAATTGCCATGCGCCGTATGATGCAGGAAGTTCCCAAAGCCGATGTGGTAATTACCAACCCCACTCATTTGGCAGTCGCTTTAAAATATGATTCAGCGAAGATGGCTGCTCCGGTAGTGGTCGCCAAGGGTGAAGGGTTTATCGCTCAAAAGATCAAGGAAATCGCTGCCGCGAACGATGTGGTGTTGGTGGAAAATAAACCTTTGGCGCAAACGCTTTATAAAACGGTTGATATCGGCGAAGCAATCCCCCCGAATCTCTTCCAGGCCGTAGCGGAAGTGCTTGCATATGTATATCGCTTGAAGCGGAAACATGCGTAAAGTCAGAGGTCAAGAGACCGACGCCGGAATACGGCGTTGAAAGTGAGACTCCGGCGTGGTCCCTAAGCGTCGTCTCGGGAAAGAATTAATAACTTGTCCCATTTTTTTGAAAGGAAGTAGAGGTAAAGTCAGTGGCGCAAGTGGAAAACATCTCGATGATGCAGCGTTTGTTACAATCGGGTGAATTGTCGGTAATCGTCATTGTGATTTTGATATTAACAATGCTGATTATCCCGTTGCCTACTTGGATGCTTGACATTTTACTGACGATCAATATCTGTACCGGATTCGCGGTTTTGCTGCTGACGATGAATGTCAAGAAAAGCCTGGAATTTTCGGTATTCCCGTCTTTGCTGCTGGTGACCACTTTGTTCCGGCTGGCTTTAAACGTTTCATCGACCCGCTTGATATTATTGCATGCCGAAGCTGGGGCGGTAATCGACGCTTTCGGCAAGGTGGTGGCGGGAAGAAATACTGTCGTCGGTTTTGTAATGTTCATCATTTTAACGATTATTCAGTTTATGGTAATTACCAAAGGTTCGGAACGGGTCGCCGAAGTCGCCGCCCGGTTCACCTTGGACGCGATGCCCGGCAAACAAATGAGTATCGACGCCGACCTGAATGCCGGATTAATCAATGAGGCTGAGGCCAGGGCGAGACGGCGGGAGATCGAACGGGAAGCCGACTTCTACGGGGCGATGGACGGTGCCAGTAAATTTGTTAAAGGAGACGCCATCGCCGGTATTTTAATTACTTTTATCAATATCATCGGGGGCTTTGTTATCGGCGCCACTCAAAAGGGATTTACAATCAAGGAATCATTGGTCACTTATTCCTTGTTGACGGTCGGAGACGGATTGGTTAGTCAAGTCCCGGCGCTGTTGCTTTCGACGGCCACCGGTATTTTGGTTACCCGGGCCGCTTCCGAGGAAAATCTGGGTACGGACCTGACTCGCCAATTAATCGCCTACCCCAAAATTTTCTATTTTGTCGCCGCCATGATCGGCTTTTTCGGTTTGATTCGGGGAATGCCCAAGTTTTCGTTTTTAACAATCGCGGCGATTGTCGCCTTATTCGCGTATTATTTAAGTAACGCGCAAGCCGCTTTTCCTGAGGAAATAATCGCGGAAGAAGAGTCGCTGGCCGACGAAGCTCAGAAAGGACCCGAAAACGTAAGTTCCTTACTGCAAATCGATCCGATGGAGTTGGAGATCGGTTATCGGTTAATCCCCTTGGTTGATCCGAATCAAGGCGGCGATCTTTTCGAAAGGGTGACCATGATCCGGCGTCAAACCGCGCTGGAACTGGGGATGGTGCTCCCGCCGATCCGGATTCGCGACAATATGCAATTGGCTCCCACATCATATGTGATTAAGATTAAAGGAGTTGAAATCGCCAACGGCGAAATATTACCCAATTATTATTTGGCGATGGACCCCGGAATCGTAACCGAACCGGTGGAGGGGATACCAACCACCGAGCCGGCTTTCGGCCTACCGGCGTTGTGGATTACCGAAGCCCAACGCGACCAGGCGGAAATCGCCGGATATACGGTGGTTGATCCGCCGTCGGTTTTGGCGACTCACCTGACCGAAATAATCAAGAGCCATGCCTATGAGTTGTTAGGACGTCAAGAGGTTCAATCTTTAATCAACAATATCAAAGATGAATACTCGGTCGTGGTCAATGAATTAATACCGAATCTGATGACGATCGGCGAAGTCCAAAAAGTATTGGTCAATTTATTAAAAGAAGGAATTCCGATCCGGAATTTGGTGACAATTTTGGAGTCATTGGCCGATCACGCGCCTTTGACCAAGGATTTGGAGTATTTAACGGAAAATGTCCGGCAGGCGTTGTCCAGACAAATCACCAAGATGGTTCAGGCGGATGACGGAATTATCAGAGTAATAACGGTTGACCCTAATTTGGAACAAATGTTGTTGAAGATCCAAAAGGAAGCTAAAGAAAGCGGCGGTTTTTCGATGGATCCCAAACTGATCCAAAACATCTACGATCAACTAGGGGAGTTAATCAAAGAGGTGACCGCTTCCGGTTACCAACCGGTAATTCTTTGTTCGCCGGCGATTAGACTTACCTTTAGGCGATTAACGGAAAGATTGGCGTCCCGAATTATGGTTTTATCATATAACGAGATTATTCCCGAGGCTGAAGTTCATTCTGTAGGGGTGGTGTCGGTTAATCAATGAGAGTAAAACGTTATGTAGCGGATTCGATTCAGGAAGCGATTACCAGAGTGAAAAACGATCTGGGTCGAAACGCAATCATTCTACATACCAAACCCTTTAAAGAGGGAGGTTTTCTGGGCTTTTTCTGCAAGCGCCGTTTCGAGGTGATCGCCGCCGTCGATGAAACGATTAGCAACGAGCCGGCTGTTGCCACGAAAAAAGAAGATGATAAAACCCAAACCATATCATCCGGCGCAGCGATGGCCGGCGCTGTCCCGAAATCGGATAGCCCCGTTATCAAAGCAAAACCGTTGCCCGCTTCTACACCGGTGTCCGGTCCGAACTTCAATCGGTCGGAACCGGCGGCTAATATGGAAGACAGGTTATTCGTTGCGGGTTTAAAAGAAGCGGGCGCGGCGGCGGAAGCGGAACCGGTCTTGAAATCTTTAAAAGAAGAAATCGCGGAGATGAAAGAGTTAATTCGCCAGGTGGCTTCCAAACCGAATTTGTTACCAGCGGGCGTGTCCCTTCCCCATGCCGAGCATACCGGAAGCGCGAATTGGTTATGCGAGCATTTGCGCAATTTGGGGATGGAAGGCGATTTAATCGATTATCTGCTCTTGCAAATCCCCGCAAATTTACTTGAAAATAACGTTAAAGAAGAAGCCTTGATTTATTGTCAGCAGATTTTGGCGACCAAATTAATGTTTTCCGAGCCGATCTCCGCGGAGAATACCGGCGAACAACAGGTGGTAGCCTTAATCGGACCCACCGGGGTCGGTAAAACCACTACTATTGCCAAACTAGCCGCTAATTACAATTTGTTTGAGGGCAAGAAAGTCGGTTTAATAACGATCGATACTTATCGGATTGCCGCGGTGGAACATCTTAAAACTTATGGAGATATCATCAATTTGCCGGTGGAAGTGGTTTATACGCCTTCCGATTTGAATCAAGCAATCGCTAATTTGAAAGATTGCGATTTGGTATTGATCGATACGGCGGGGCGGAGTCCTCATAATCAGGCGATGATGGATGAATTGCAGCGCTTTTTATCCAATTCGCAAATCAGGGTCATCCTGTTGGTAATCAGCGCTACCACTAAATATCAAGATATGTTGACAATTGCCGAGAGTTTTTCGAAGATCGCCTTTACTCACTTAGTATTTACCAAACTTGACGAAACTACTACTCTGGGACCGATCGTCAGTTTGGCCATGAATATTAAACGCCCGATCTCTTACTTGACCAACGGGCAGAACGTACCGGACGATATTGAAGTCGCCAAGCCCAATAAGCTGGTCACCCAGTTGTTTAAGGGTGGTTCTTATGGCCGGACTAAGGTTTAGACTGATTCAAATAGCGCTTAAGGAGTCATTGGATGGCGGATCAAGCGGAACGTTTAAGGGCAATAATTAAAGAAAATAGGTCTCAGGTTACTCCGGCCAGAGTGATTGCGGTTACCAGCGGGAAAGGCGGAGTTGGAAAAACAAATTTTGCCATAAATCTTGGAATTTGCCTTTCAAAACTCGGACAGAAAACAGTATTGGTCGACGCTGATTTGGGATTAGCCAATGTCGACGTGCTGTTAGGCGTGATTCCCAAATATAATCTGGGACATGTTCTATTGGGAGATAAAAAAATTGCCGATATAATTATTAATGGACCGGAGGGAATAAAGATTATTCCCGGCGGTTCGGGCATGGATAAACTCGCTAATCTGGGCGAAAAGAAGCTGGCCCAGTGTTTAGAGCACTTGAATGAGCTCGAAAATTCCAGCGACATCATGCTGGTTGATACCAGCGCCGGTATATCGAAAAATGTTTTAAAATTCGCCTTGGCCGCAGGAGAAGTAATCATTATTACCACGCCGGAACCGACGGCGATCACCGACGCTTATGGAATCATCAAGGTGATTGCCGGCTCCAACCGGGATCTCCCGATCCGGGTAGTAGCGAATATGGTTAAAAATGAAAAAGAAGCGGAGGAAGTAATGGAACGGCTATCAGCCGTATCCCGACGGTTTTTAGGTTTGAATTTGGAGAGATTGGGATTTATACCGGCGGATGCGGTTGTCTCCAAAGCGGTTAAGGAACAACTGCCTTTTGTGATTGGACATCCGCGTTCGGCGGTAGCCCAGAGCGTTAATGAGATAGCTGTCCGCCTTATTGGTGGCGATGTTGGAAGGACAACGGGAGCGCTCTCGTTTTTTGAGAGGCTGTTGGGAATATTCAAACAGGTGGATCAGGCCAATGAAAATCTTCCAAATTGACGACTATCTACAAATTGAAATCATGTCCGGAAAGTATCAAGGCGTCTATAACAGCCGGGTTATCAACAGCGAAGATAATGAATTGTTAATCACCGCGCCCCGAAATGATCACGGGATCATTCCGGTTCAAAAAAACGATTTGCTCGGCGTCAGCGTTTTAAAGAAAGATGCCATGTATGAGTTTCAAACCAGGGTTATTGAGCCGCCGACCCGGGATTTTGCGTATTTAACGATTTATATCCCACATTTAATCAAACGCAAACAACGCCGGTCCGATTTTCGGATTGCAGTCAACGTTCCGGTGGAAGTGTTGTACTTTTATCGCGACGGGGTTCCGGTAGCGGCTTGTACCATGAATTCGGTGGATTTGAGCGCCGGAGGCATTAAAATTGAAACTTCCGAACAGTTTAAACCGGGCGAAAAGTACCGAATAGCCATTATTTTACCTTCCGAAGACGGCGATGAAGAAATTTACGTGGAAGCCGAGGTTGTCCGATCGGAAGTTGATCCCAATCCGGAACCGGGGAAATTGGGTTTATACTGGACGGCCTTCAAATTTAACGATATTGCCGAAAGCAAAAAGCAAAAGATCTTGAAATTTATCTATAAACAGCAGGAATTACGTTTAAAAGGTCTAATTTAAACCCATGGGAGGTGACTTAGTTGGAAACATCCCAGTATCTAAGCGTATTTATGGATGAATGTCAAGAACATCTCCTTACCTTAAACCAGTCTTTGTTGGAACTGGAACATGAACCCGATAATGATTCGGTTTTAGATAAGATTTTTCGCGCCGCCCATACTCTAAAAGGCGCCTCGGCGACGATGGGTTTTAATAAAATGGCTAATTTAACTCATGCCATGGAAGATGTTTTGGGCAAGTTGCGCAGCAAGGAACTTACGGTTACTCCCGAACTGATGAATACCCTTTTTGAAGCGGTGGATTCGCTTGAAATATTAACCGCCACTATTAGCGAAGGCAAAGAAGAAGACATTGAAATCACCGGAACGATCCAAGATTTGCACCGTTTTGTTTCCGGTAATATTGAGCCGGTTAAAACTGAGCGCCGGCAAAGCCTTCAACTTCGATATTTGGAAACTGAAATTGAGCAGATAAAGAACGCCGTGAACGAAGGCGCGAAAATCTATCATATCAATGTCGAATTGGTCGAGGATTGTTTGCTTAAAGGCGCCCGTGTTTTTATGGTTCTTAGGGAAATTGAAAAACTGGGCACGATCATCAGAAGTATTCCGGCTGTTAAGGACTTAGAGGATGAGAACTTCGACACCAAGTTTGTGGTCGGAGTATTATCGAATAATCCTCCGGATGATTTTGTTAAGAACATTACCAACATCATGGATGTGGAAAAAGTCTCCGTTGACGAACCCGTCCTTAATCAGCTGCAAACTGAAAAACGCCAGGATTCGGCGGTGGATCATGCCGAGAAAAAGATTAATACTCAAACTGTTCGGGTTGAAATTAAAAAGCTTGACGATTTGATGAATCTGGTCGGTGAATTGGTAATCAGCAGATCCCGTTTGGAATCGATCGGCGCTATGGTTCGTTCCAAGGATTTGGACGAGGTGATTGAACAAATCGGCCGGTTGACGATAGATTTGCGGGACAGCGTGATGAAATCGAGGATGATTCCGGTGGAAACGGTTTTTTCGCGTTTCCCCAGGCTGGTTAGGGATTTGGCGAAAGAATTAAATAAAGAGATTGAGCTCGAGATTCGTGGCGGCGAGACCGAGTTGGACCGGACGGTTATAGATGAAATCGGCGATCCGTTGGTACATATTATTCGCAACGCGATCGATCACGGTTTGGAAACCCCCGAGGTTCGGGAGCGGGCCGGCAAACCAAGACAAGGCAAGATTAGCCTGGAAGCCCGTCAAGAAGGAAACAACGTAATTATCACCGTTAAAGACGACGGTAAAGGATTCGAGCTCGAAAAAGTAAAAGAGAAAGCCCTCCGAAAGGGGCTTGTCACCCCGGAAGCCCTTGCTGAAATGCGTGAAGAGCAAATACTGGAATTGACTTTTCTTCCCGGTTTCTCAACGGCCGAAAATGTTACCGATATTTCCGGCCGGGGAGTGGGAATGGATGTAGTCAGGGATAAAGTTAATTCTTTGGGAGGAATGGTGAATATAACTTCGGTTTATGGCGAAGGCTCGTCGATTTCGATTCGGTTGCCGCTGACTTTGGCGATTATTCAAACGTTGGTGGTTCAATTAGGAAGCGAAATTTACGCCATACCGTCGAGTTATATTGAGCAGATTACCAGCCTGAACCGGAATGAGATTAAGCGGATTCGTCAACAAGAGGTTTTCATGTTGCGGGGAGAGGTAGTGCCGCTGATCCGGCTTCAGGATTTATTGGATACGCCCGGCGCCAAAAATCATGCCATTGAAGAGTTGGATGTGGTGGTTTTGAAAATCGGCGACCGGTTGATTGGATGTGTTGTTGACAGCTTATTACGGCAGCAAGATGTGGTTATCAAATCATTAGGAGGTTATCTCGGCGCGATTAAAGGAATCGCCGGGGCGACCATTCTCGGTGACGGACGGGTTGCTTTGATCCTCGATCTTAGGGAAGTGGCTTAGCGGTCCGGATTATGCCGCGGACCGGAAGAACGGCGGATGATTTCCCGGCGGCGAAAACTTTATGAAACTGTCGTTAAATGTTAACCATGATGATAAACCGGGAGGGAGGGCTGTTGAATGGCTCTAAAAGATAAAGATAAAGATAAAGTTGAAGTGGTTGAAGAAAGCAAGCAGTTGGTAATTTTCAAACTGGGGGATGAAGAGTTCGGTGTCGATATCTTGCAGGTGCGGGAGATTGAAAAGCTGGATCAGCCGATAACCAGAGTTCCTAAATCACCGGCTTTTGTCGAAGGAGTAATCAATCTTCGGGGCGAAATAATTCCCATCGTCGATTTACGGAAACGCTTCGGTTTGGTAGTTCGTCAAACCAGCCATGAGGCGCGGATCATAATCGTGGATATCAGCGATGGACAGGTCGGAATGGTTGTTGACTCGGTAGTCGAAGTGATTCGGCTTAATGCTTCCGCCATTGAAAACGCCCCTCCCATTACCAGAGGGGTCGATGCTTATTTTTTAAGCGGCGTGGCTAAAATCAACGAACGTTTAATCATTCTTTTAAATTTGGAACGGGCGTTATCGCCTGAAGAAGTAAAAGAGCTCGATGCTTTAAAAGCGGAGGAGCAAAATGATCAAAACGGAAGATCTGAATAATTTTCAATTGGACGTGCTGAAGGAAATTGGGAATATCGGCGCCGGACATGCGGCCACCGCTTTGTCGCAATTGCTGGCCGAACCGATTACCATGACCGTGCCTAATGTTTCGATCGTTTCCTTGCCGCAAGTAAGCGAGATTTTAGGCGGCGCGGAACAGGTGGTTGTCGGTATTTATATGAGGGTGTTCGGCGACGCGCCGGGGAAAATCATTTTTGTATTTACCGAGGAAGAGGCGCTAACCCTGGCGGGCATGCTGACCGGTAACAAAGAACCCCCCACGGCTTTGAATGAGTATGAAAAATCAGCTTTAAGGGAAATCGGCAACATTATGACCGGCGCTTATCTTTATGCCTTAACCAAGTTTACCGGTTATAACGTCTTATCCTCGGTGCCGGTTCTAGCCAATGATATGGTGGGAGCTATTTTAAATACAGCTTTATTGGAGTTTGGAATAATCGGTGATTATGCTTTATTTATTCAGACCCAATTTAGTCTGATCCAACGGAAAATTAACGGGCATTTCTTTTTTGTTCCGGACCCCGGCGCGTTGGATGTGTTGTTAAACGCTCTTGGAGTAGAAATTGAATGGAAGAAATAATCAAAGTTGGAATGGCTGAATTGAAAGTCGCAAAGGCGCTCGGAAAGATTGCTGCGTTGGGTCTTGGCTCTTGTGTGGCTATTTGTGTTTATGATTCGGTGGTTAAGGTTGGCGGAATCGCGCACGTAATGCTACCTCACAGTTCGATGGCTGTCGATGATCCTAATCGGGCTAAATTCGGCGACACCGCGCTCCCTTTTCTTTTGGAAGAAATGGAGAAAATGGGCGCCGCGTCCAGCCGTTTAGATGTTAAGTTGGTAGGAGGGGCCGAAATGTTCGCCTATGAAGGCAAGACTGAACGGCTTAAAATAGGGGAACGCAATTTACAGGTGATTGAAGCTTCTTGCCAGAAGGCAGGGCTGAAAATTTCGGGCCGTTGCGTTGGTGGAAATTGCGGAAGGAGCGTTTTCATGAACCTGGAAAACGGCGAAGTCCAAGTTAAAACCATCAAGGGAACCGTCACCATGTCGATAATTTAACGGTTTACATCCGGGTTGGTAACCGGTAAAGCGCTCTGAATTCCATAAAAAGAGTTAACCGCTGGAGTTCGGGATGCTCAAAGCAAGGGAGGGTGGCCATGTCTGTTGAAAAATCGGCTCAAAGTGAAGAGGCTTTATGGCAAGAGTATATTACGTCCAAATCGCCGGCAGTTAGGGAAGCAATTATTCTAAAGTATGCTCCTTTAGTAAAATATGTTGCAGGCAGAGTCGCTATCGGTCTGCCATCGAATGTGGAGTTTGATGATTTGGTTAGTTTTGGGGTTTTTGGATTGATGGACGCGATTGAAAAGTTCGATCTGTCGCGCGGAATAAAGTTTGAAACATATGCTATCGCCAGGATCAGAGGGGCGATACTTGACGGGTTGCGCAGCAATGATTGGGTTCCGCGTTCAGTACGGCAAAAAGCGCGTGAATTGGAAAGAGTTTGCGCGGAACTGGAGAACCGTTTGGGGCGTTCCGCGACCGATCAGGAGATTAGCGAGGCTATGAATATCAGTTTGAATGAGTTTTATCAACTGTTGTCCGAGGTGAGTTGCACCACTTTAAGTTCTCTTGACGAACTATGGATGGTCCACTCCAACGACGACGACTCGGTACGGGTGTTGGATCTGGTAAAAAACAAAGACAGTGAAGATCCTTTGCATCATGTGGAAATCGAAGAAGTAAAAACGACTTTGGCGGAAGCTATCGACAGTTTACCGGAGCGGGAGCGAATGGTAATCGCCCTTTATTACTATGAAGGCTTGACCTTGAAAGAGATCGGCGAGATTATGGAAATATCCGAGTCTCGCGTTTCCCAAATACATACCAAAGCGATCTTTAGATTGCGAGGGCGGTTGAATCGATGGCGCAAATCAACGGCGGAGGTGTAAAATGACGGAATTAAATACTGGTGCGACCCCCAACAAACTTCCGGATCGGGACGGATGGTGTCGGATTCAAGTGTCGAGCGACGCCATGGAAGCTTATTTGGTAATTGAACCTCCGACAGGAGAGGGTAATTGGCCTTCCAAGGAGGATGCCTTCAAAGCGATTAGCGCTGAAAAGATTACTTATGGCATTATGGAAGACGCCGTTATCGATGCAATTAATAACCGACAAATAAAACCGGTATTAATCGCTAAAGGCAAGCCGCCGGTTAACGGCAAGGACGCTGAAATCAATTATTTTTTCGAAACCGGGGTTTTTCGCAAGGCGTATATCGAGGATGAATACGGCCGGGTGGATTACCGCCAGGTTCAAAATCTTCAAAATGTTACCGTTGGTCAAAAAATCGCCGAGAAAATTCCCCCCACTCCGGGAGAACCGGGATGCAACGTCCGGGGTGAAGAGGTAAAAGCGACTCCCGGAAAAGACAAGCAAATTAAACTAGGGAAAAACGTAGCTTGGACCGAAGACAACTTGGCGATAGTTTCAACGATTAACGGCGAACCAACCTTGGCCAATAATAAAATCAGCGTCCATGAGGTCCATGAAGTAAAAGGCGATGTCAATTTTCAAACCGGTAACATTAATTTCTTGGGTAACGTTATTATCCAAGGAAATGTGGAGAGCGGTTTCAAGATTGAGGCCGAAGGTGACGTCACCATTTATGGAAACGTCGATTCCGCCGATATCAAAGCGGGAGGCAATTTGTTCATCAAAGGCGGCATTTCCGGAATGGATAAAAGCGAAATTATTTGCGGCGGGGATTTTTCCGCCAAATATATCGAACATGCTAAGGTGAGTTGCGAGGGTAATATCACGGTAAGGGAAGCGATTATGCATTGCCAGATTAATGCGGACTTGAAAGTGGTTTGTGAAGGCGGCAAAGGGCTGATTGTCGGCGGCTTAATTCGCTCCGGCGAAGAGATTTCCGCCAAAACCATCGGTTCAAGACTGGGAACATTAACCGAATTGGAGGTAGGAGTTAAGCCCGGGCTTAAATTGGAAAGCCAGGAGTTGGAGCAACAAGTAAAAGATTATAAAGAAAGTCTTGATAAAGCTGAAAAAGCGATAACGCTTTTGAGTAAAACGCCCAATCTATCCGATGAGCGCAAAGAAATGCTTCAAAATCTCATCAAAACATCCTATGCTTTAAAGGCGCAAATCAATGAAGCCGACGCCAGGCGCCAGGAATTGTTGGAGGAGATTCTGGTGCGCTCTAAAGAAAAAGGCAAGATCAGAGTCAAGGAAGTAATTTATCCCGGGATTCGGGTTACCATGGGGAAAACCACAATCATGATTCAGGATGAGATCAAATATGCGGTGTTAGTTTACAACGAAGGCGAGATTCAGATTCAACCTTACCGTTAAGCCTTAAAATGTCGCGTTGGTCCTTTTTGCGAATCCGGCTTCGAGACGCGACATTAAAACAGGGAGTGATCGTGATGCTCAAACCTGTTGATTTACAGACAATTATGCCTCGTTCCTTTGATCTCCAAAAGGCCCAACAAGTAAATAACACCAGGTACATTACCGAACAACAAGAAATGGCGAAACAAGTCGTTCAAGAATCACAGCAGCGTAAGGAACAAGTTCAACAAGGAGATCCCTCAAGCGAAGGCAACCGGATTCGCGACGATCAACAACCTCAAGAACGAAAAGAACGTAAATATCGGCGTTATAATTCCGCTTCGAAAAAGGAAGAAGAAGCCGACGAGGGTTTAATTCCGGATACCGGGCGGGGCAGTGTAATTGATATAAAAATTTAAACATCGGTAACTGTTTTTACCGCCGATTGAGTTGGTTTTAAAGGACGCCTTAAGGCAATCATCCGGCTTTAATAATGTTGTTAGATGGGGGCATGGTAGGTGAATGGCGCGGCGCTTTTGATTACCATTTTTATCAACTGCTTGATCATTTATATCCTCCATGTTTTCCACCGACGTTCGATTGCGACGACAGTTAAAAATTTGCGCAAGGAAGTTAATGAATTGGAAAACTTGGTGGTCGCCATCATTGAAGAATTTGAAGAGGTAGCCGACGAAGTTTGGCGGGATAAGACCGAGAAACCACCCCTTAAAATAAGTTCACAATCACATCATAAACCACTCGAACCCGAGGAGTTAAAAGAAGAGGAGTCGCTTGAGGTTTTTCCGGAAGAATTAACCTTCGAGGCTACCGGCTCAACCACGGAAAAATCCTCGGCAAGGTCGCCGGAAGAAAAACCGATTGAATCGATACCGACATTACGGACCCAGGAATTTATCGACCCTAAACGCCAACGTGTTTTTGAATTATGGAACGACGGGTTGATGGCCGAAGAGATCGCCAAACAGATGGGAATCGGACAAGGCGAGGTCCAATTAATCTTGGGAATCTATAAAAGGAGTTAACCGTGCTTAATAAGGCGCGGTTTTGTTCAAATGGAACCGTTATCAAATCCGGATAAAACTAGTAATAATTTACCGCGATTCGACCTCATCTTTGGGGCTGTGTTAGTGGTTTTAACTAGCCTGATTTTGTTAAATTCCCGTTTTTTTGTGGTCAACAAAGTCGAGATTCAAGGAAATCAAGCGGTATCACCAGAAGATATCATTCTAAAAGCGCGGTTAAATTCGGATCGCAATATTTTTCAAATCGACAGCGAGCAAATTAAAAAATCCATTTTGCATGATCTCCGAATCGCTTCCGTAAAAATTAAAAGGCAGTTACCGGGTAAATTGATCATTATTGTCCGGGAGCGCGCCCCAATTTGTCTGTTATCCTACTTGAATAATTTATTAATAATCGGCGATGATGGTTTGGTAATGGGGATTCATGATGAGACCGAACCGGTTGAGTTGCCGGTCGTCACCGGAGTGAGGCTTGGTAATGTTAAGTACGGAGAAAAGGTTGAGAGCGCCGAATTTCAAGCGGCGTTGGAGATCTTAAGATACGCCGATGATTACCTTCATCAAATAATCAGTGAAATAGATTTAGATCGATTTAGGCTATATCTGGATTTGCCCGACTATCGCCATTCAGTCAAGGTTGAATTGGGAGCAGCCGAACGGCTGGAGGAAAAAATAACCAATCTGCGGGCTATTCTACTTTCTCCCGAGTTAAACGGGGTCTTGGAGCAGATTGATTTGCGGGCTCCGGATCTTCCCACCGTAACTACCTCGAGGTCCTTAAAGAAGTGATAAAATAATTTCATTATTTGGCAGGGTTAATCCGTTTAAATGCAGAACTAATATTTAATTTTGTTTGAAAGAAGATAGCCATTTATAGACTTGGAGGAATCCATTTTATGCTTGAATTTGATGTTGCCAATCCTCAATTTGCGTCATTGAAAGTAATAGGCGTTGGAGGCGGAGGCACTAATGCGGTTAATAGAATGATTGAGGCTAAGATTCAAGGAGTTGAATTTATAGCCATTAATACCGACGCTCAGGCATTAAACCGCTCCAATGCGGATATCAGATTACGGATCGGCGATTCGCTCACTAAGGGGTTGGGCGCGGGGGCTAATCCGGAGATTGGTCAACGGGCCGCTTTGGAGAGTAAAGATGAAATTTTGGGAGTCTTACAAGGCGCGGATATGGTATTCGTCACCGCCGGCATGGGAGGCGGCACCGGGACCGGCGCCGCACCGATTATCGCTCAAATGGCCCGGGATTTGGGAGCATTAACTGTCGGAGTTGTTACCAAACCCTTTTTGTTTGAGGGAAAAGTGCGTCAAATCCAAGCTGAAAAAGGGGTTGCCACCCTCAAGGAAAATGTGGATACATTAATTACCATTCCTAATGAAAGGCTGCTTCAAATCGTTGATAAAAACACTTCCATCATTGAAGCCTTTCGAATGGCCGACGATGTACTGCGGCAAGGCGTTCAAGGGATTTCGGATCTGATTACGATTACCGGATTGATCAACGTTGATTTTGCCGATGTTAAAACGATTATGAGCACGGCCGGGTCGGCTTTGATGGGTATTGGAGTCGCCAAAGGAGAAAACCGGGCGACTGAGGCGGCCAAAAACGCGATTAACAGCGCGCTATTGGAAACTTCGATTGAAGGCGCTAAAGGGGTCTTATTAAATATTACCGGAAGCAGCAATTTGACCTTGGCCGATGTTAATGAGGCCGCCGCGGTAATCTCGGAAGCCGCCGATCCCGACGCCAATATCATTTTTGGCGCGGTAATCGATGAGTCATTAGGAGATGAGATTAGAGTGACCGTGATCGCAACCGGTTTTGAGTCGCGCCGTTCCAAGCGAATGGGTTTGGAGAATCTGGAGATTAGACCGTTTGTCGGTGACGAATTGGATATTCCTCCTTTTTTGAGGAAAAAGTAATTCGCCGTCAACTGAGAATAACCGTTAAAAGCGTTCGGATTAAAAATCCGGACGCTTTTCCGCTTTTAGGGCGATCCGTTAAAAAAGAGAAAAAAAATGAGAATTACGGTGATTTTTGCAACCGGTTTACAGAGGGAAATTAAGCCGGGAGCTATAGTATAAAGTAGGGGTTGGATTGTAAAATGCTCAAAGTATATCTGGATCTTCCGTTGCTTGGGGGATTGTTCGCCTGGATGGAGGACACGGTGCTTTTATGGATGGTTGGTCAGATTAGCAACGTTAAAGCCAAATGGGGGCGGCTGGTTTTGGGCGGGGCCGCGGGGGGCTTGTTTCAATTATTGATCATGATTAATCAAGCCTCGGGAGGAATAGTTAATCCCTGGATCGGATCGCCCCTGGTTTTTCTATGTTTGGTCCCGGTGTTAATGGTTAGCCTGGCTTTTTTCCCAATAAGGCCTTTGAGGGCCGTTAAAATGTTGGGTTATTTTTACTTGCTCTCTTTTTTATTATCCGGGATTCATTGGGGACTGGACACCTTAAACCGGCGTTATTTTCAACTGGAAATTAATTTTTGGTGGCGATTTTGGGGCCATCTTACGCTGATTCTGATCTTGGGCGAGCTTGGTTGGGGCGTGGTACACCGTAGGCTTTGGGATCGGATTTGCCTCTATCCGATTCAGATATGTTGGGATGGGAAGGCGATAAATCTCAATGCTTTGCTGGATACCGGCAATCGGCTTCATGATCCCTTAACCAAAGTTCCGGTGGTAATTATCGAGTTTAATCGGATTAAGCAATTATTACCGGCTGAGGTAGTTCAATTAATTGAAAAGATGAGTTCCGGAGAGTTGGGGGGCGACTGGAAATTACCTAATGCTTGGAAAGAGCGGGTGCGTATTTTGCCGTTCAAAAGCATTGGAAGAGAAAACGGCATTTTGATCGGGTTCCGGCCGGATTCATTGAAAATCTGGCAAAAGGAAAGGGCAATCACCAATAATCACGTGGTAGTGGGTATTTATAACCGTCAATTATCGCCGGAAGGAGCTTTTCAGGCGCTTATTCCGCCGGCGGTATTACAGCATGATTAAGGTTCGCGCCCGTCCGAAAAATTTTCCCGGACTCTGACTTTCGATTTCTCCGGGCTAGCCGGGGGTAAGGGTTACTTTTCAAACACAAAGGAGAGAATCTCATGTTGGTTTGGTGGAAAAGATGGTTTTGGAACGGTAAACTTTTATTGGTCAAGTTTTTGACAAAAATCGGGTTTATTCCGGAATTGATAGCTTATATCGGCAGTAGTGAAGCCCTCCCGCCTCCCTTAACCAGCGACGAAGAGATTTTTTTATTGGAAAAATTGGAGAGCGGCGACAAATCGGTTAAGGCGGTATTAATCGAGCGGAACCTGCGGTTGGTGGTCTATATCGCCCGGAAATTTGAAAACAGCGGAGTGGGCATCGAAGACTTGGTGTCGATTGGGACCATCGGATTGATTAAAGCGGTTAATACCTTTGATCCCGGGAAAAAGATTAAATTGGCAACTTATGCGTCCCGGTGCATAGAAAATGAAATTTTGATGTATTTAAGACGCAATAATAAAACCAGAACCGAGGTATCGTTCGACGAACCCTTGAATATCGATTGGGACGGAAATGAGTTGCTGTTATCCGATGTGTTGGGCAGCGAAAATGATTCCACCTACCGTCATGTGGAGGAAGAGATCGACAAAACATTGTTGGATTCAGCCATGGACCATCTTACCGAACGTGAAAAAATCATCGTCCAACTTCGGTTCGGGTTAAAAGACGGCACGGAAAAAACCCAAAAAGAAGTGGCCGATCTGTTGGGAATTTCGCAATCATACATCTCCCGTTTGGAGAAACGGATCATTAAAAAGTTGAAGAAGGAGATCAAACGGCTGGATTAAACCACTGATATCGCTGATGACACTGATGACGCTGAGACCGCTGATTACGCAGATAACGCTGATGACGCTGATACTACTGATAACGCAGATTACGCTGATAACGCTGATTAGCTGAGAAACTGATGGCGCTGATGATGTTGATACCGGCTGATTTAGTTGAAAGGTAAAGGATTTTTGGGAGAACTCTCGAACTAAGATTAAGATTAAGTAGCGGAGGTGAATCGAGATGGGAAAAACCGTCGCGTTGATCATCGCGGAACGGAATTTTAGGGATGAAGAATATCAAAAGCCCAAGGAGATCTTGGAAAAAGCAGGAATTATAGTTTTAACCGCTTCAACCAGCTTAGGGACGGCCGTCGGGAAGCTGGGAATGACGGCGAAACCGGATCTGCTGATCGGGGATTTGGAGAATCAAGATTTGGCGGCTTTAATTTTTGTCGGTGGCGGGGGCAGCTCCCAATACTTTGAAGATCAAACAGCGCATCGGTTGGTAAGGCGTTTTTACGAGCAAGGGAAGATCGTGGGAGCAATTTGTATTGCTCCGGTTATTTTAGCCAATGCCGGTTTGCTCAAAGGGAAAAGAGCCACTGTTTTCCCGGACGGTAAGGCTGATTTGGAAAAGAACGGCGCCGTTTATACCGGAAAACCGGTGGAGGTTGACGGGACTATCATTACCGGCGCCGGACCGGAAGCCGCCGTTGCTTTCGGAGAAGGCATTGTTGAAATGTTAAAGAAGGTTTAAATAGTTTTTACTCCGTGTCTTAGTGTCTTCGCGGCAAATATTTAATTTTATCGGCCACAGAGACCTGGAGAAATCATTTTCTAGATTGGTAATAAATTATTATTTATTAAATGCAAACCCTAGTTTAACTGGGGTTTGTTATTTTTTGAAGTATAAAAAATATGGGTTTTAAATGGGCTAACATCTCTAAAACCATATAAAATGGTATAAATCACGATCCGGTTGGCAATAATCAATCATAGACGCGCGCCAAGAGTAAAACGGGAGTGAATAACCGGATGATAGTAAATAAAGTGGAAATCTGCGGGGTAAATACCGCCAAACTTCCGGTCTTATCCAGCGGCAAAACGAGAGAACTCCTTCAAAAATTGCAATCCGGAGAACAATCGGCCCGGGAAGAGTTGATTAAAGGGAATTTAAGGCTGGTGCTTAGCGTGATTCAACGTTTTAACAACCGGGGCGAATATGTTGACGATTTATTTCAAGTGGGTTGTATCGGGCTGATGAAAGCCATTGACAATTTTGATCTTTCTCAAAACGTGAAGTTTTCAACTTACGCCGTTCCGATGATTATCGGCGAGATCAGGCGTTATCTCAGGGACAACAATCCTTTACGGGTAAGCCGCTCATTGCGGGATATAGCTTACAAGGCGTTGCAGGTTCGAGATAGTTTAGTCAATAAAAACGCCAAAGAACCGACTGTGGCCGAAATCGCCGCCGAGTTAAAGGTCCCCCGGGAAGAAGTGGTTTTCGCTTTAGACGCGATCCAGGAACCGATCTCTCTTTTTGAGCCGATTTACCATGACGGCGGCGATCCGATTTTCGTGATGGACCAAATTAGTGATGAACGTCACTTGGACGGACAATGGCTCGAAGGTTTGACCATTAAGGAAGCCATGTCCAAGCTGAACGATCGCGAGAAAATGATTTTAAAGATGCGTTTTTTTGAGGGAAGGACCCAAATGGAAGTGGCTGAAGAGATCGGCATTTCACAGGCTCAAGTCTCACGGCTGGAGAAAAGCGCTCTTAAACATATGCGGCGTTATATTTCAGAAACGAATGAGGTTGAAGGTTGAGGGGGTCTAACGTATTGTTTCGGTACCGTTTGTTAATCGTGGGTATAATGGCGGGTTTCTTTTTACTAATCGGTTCTTTGGGATCCGGCTTCGCGCGGGTAGTTGAGCCGGCGCTGGAGAGTTATAACCGGAATAATTTGATCCGTCTTCATGTAGTCGCCGACAGTGATCTTCCCGAAGACCAGAAGTTAAAATTGAAAGTGCGCGATGAAATTTTGCGGATTACCGAGCCGTTATTGTTAAAAGTTGAGGATCCGGAAGAAGCGAGGGAGATTATCAGGACCAACCTCCCGTTGCTCGAAGAAACCGCCCGGAGAGTATTGCGGGAAAATAAGCGGCATTTATCGGTGAAGGCCAGTCTGGAAAGGTTTTATTTTCCGGAGATCGCTTATGTTTTCGGAATATTGCCGGCCGGCGAATATCAGGGCTTGAAAATAACGCTGGGAAGCGGTCAAGGCCGGAATTGGTGGTGCGTTTTATATCCGCCCCTCTGTTTGCTGGACCCGGATGCGCCTTCGGTGGCGGCCAAGTCGGAAGAACCGCTTCAAGTTGAATACCGGTTGGCGCTTTTGGAGGAGTTAATCAAACGCAAAGATCTTGCTTTAAATAATTTCTGGAAGGGATGGGGTCGGTTTTTCGGGTTGTTGTAAACATTTTAGGAACCGCTAATCAACACTAATGAACACAATCAACTTCTGAATAGTATTTGTTATAAGGTCTGTCTTATTAGTGTTAATTCGGTATTAGCGGTTCGATTTAATTCCTTCGAAGCTTTTTCCAAATAAATGATTAATACTAAAGGCCATTGATTAATAACCGAAGTTCCCGGCTATTTTCAGGCCTTTTTTCGTTTTTCAATCGCAAAAAATAAAAAACTTTGGGCTTAACGTGAGTGGAATAGATTAAATAGATTGAGAATGGCTGGAATTTAGGCGATTAACTGTTTTGGAGTTTAGCGCTGAAAATGATATAATTGGGTTTAGAATTTAAAGGAGAACCTAATAGATGTTTAAATCCGAATCTTTAGTCAGAATCGTTGATCAATTGGGGAGAGTGGTTCTTCCGTCCGGGCTCCGTTGTATGATTGGAATTAACGGGGGCGACGCTCTCGAAATTTATCTGGAGAACGGGAAGATTATCCTTAAAAAATATCTGCCCAGGTGTATGTTTTGCGACAATGCGGAAGGACTAAAAAAAATTATGGGCAAGAACGTATGTATTTCATGTTTAGAGGAAATAAAGAGATTGAGTGATTGAACTTAAACAATCTCAAGGAGTGATTTTTTGAAACTTACCGCCGGGATCGTCCAATTGGAAGTGACTTCAAACAAGTCGGAGAATCTAAAACGCGCCGGGGAAATGATCCTCGAGGCCGGTCGGAGAGGCGCGAAGCTGATTGCCTTGCCGGAGATGTTTAATTGCCCTTATCAACAGGAATTTTTCCCGCTTTTCGCCGAGGAAATAAACGAGGGCGAGACCGCCGCTTTTTTGAGCGATTTGGCCAGGAAGACCGGCGCTTATTTGGTGGGCGGCTCAATTCCGGAAAGAGACGGCGACCGGATTTACAATACTTCGTTAACTTTTGATCCCCAAGGAAATTTAATCGCCAAACACCGCAAGATTCACTTATTTGATGTCTCAATCCCGGGTCAAATAGAATTTCGCGAATCGGCGGTGTTGACGCCGGGTAATGATTTGACGGTTTTTACCACCGAATACGGCAAGTTCGGAGTTTTAATCTGTTATGATTTAAGGTTTCCGGAACTCTTCCGGTTGCTGGTTGAAAAAGGGATCACCGGAGTAATTGTGCCGGCGGCTTTTAATATGGTTACCGGTCCGGCTCATTGGGAAATCTTATTCCGGGTAAGAGCGGTCGACAATCAAATTTATACGTTCGGAATTTGTCCGGCGCGAAATGAGAAAGCGGGTTATGTGGCCTATGGGCATTCGCTGATCGCCGATCCTTGGGGTGAAATAGTCTGGAAAGCTGGGGCCGGGGTCGAGTTGGGCGTTAAAACCGTGGACTTGGAAAAAGTCGCCAAGGTGCGGCGAGAATTGCCGCTATTGGCGCACCGGCGGTTGGATCGATATCAACTCAAGGAGCTGTAATGTTCTCCATCGCTTTGGCCATATCCAGGCAGCCGATATGTATTTGGCGGTTCGGTCAAGTTGGAGATCAGCCGTTTGGAGGATGGCGGCATTTTTACTTCCCTTGAATATCTTTAGGGATGACTAAGGCCGGTTTTACAAACAACCAAAAGAGAACTCCCAAGGCGATGCAAATGCCGGCCACGCTGTAAAAGATCGGGGGTTTGGCAAGCTTTTCGGCGAAACCGAATAAGGGGGGGCCGACCGCGACTCCGAAAAAACGGACCGTTCCATAAAGGCAAGTTATAATCCCCCGTTCGGCTTTAGGGGCCGAGGAAGTGATCAAGGTATTGAGGGAGGGCAAGACCGCTCCGGCGCCAAGGCCGAGGACGGAAGCGGTTAAGGTAAACCAAAAGGGGTCGTGGCAAGGACAGAAAAAAATCAATCCGCCGGCGATTAAAAATAAACCGCCGACCGCCGCCCATTTGAGGATCTTGGCCAACTGATTTTGCATTACCGTGCCCAGTATAAACGCGGTGACCGCCATGGTTAAGACCGGTACCGCCAGGATGAGTCCCCGTTGGAAAACTCCGATTTTATACTGTTTCTCCAAAAGATCCGCATAAAAACTTAATAGTCCGAATAAAGAAAACAGCGTGAAAAATCCTCCCGCAAAGGAGATCAGTAAAGCTGTTCCTTTTTTCTCCCAAATTTGCTTCAGATCTTGAAAATACTTGGGGATCGGCTGTACGTTTTGGAGGAGTTTTTCGGTATTTTCCCGGACCGTCAATAAAACTAAAACAGCTACCGGGATTGCCAAAATTCCATACACGAAAAAAGGCATGTACCAAGAGATTAAAGCGATCGCCGCCCCGGCCAGTGGGCTAATCACCTTGCCCGCGCCGTTGGCTGCTTCCAATAAGCCTAAGATTTGGGAACGTTCGTTGGATTGAATCAGATCTCCGGCCAAAGCCATACTTAGCTGGTAAGTGCCGCCGGCGCCGATCCCTTGGATGATCCTGGCGGCGATTAGGTACGGAAATGAATTTTCCTTAAAGATAATGGCGAAAACCCCGGCGAGAATCCCTCCGACCCCGTAAATCATTAGCGCCGGAAACATCACTTTTTTACGGCCGATTCGGTCCGAGATCATTCCGGCGAAGGGGATGATGATTCCGGCGGGAATTGAAAAAACAGTGATCAGCAATCCGACTTGGACCAGGTTAATATGGAGCTCTTTTTGGATTAAGGGCAAAACCGGAATCAACATCGAGTTGCCTAAAACCATGATTAACGGTACCAGACAGAGAACGGCGATGGTGGGATAAAGTTTTTTGTCCAAACATTACACTCCTTGAAAGATTCGAATTATAAGGGTATTATCCCACCATAGGCTGGTAATTATTTAAGCGAATGGGACAAGGAAGCACTAGGCGAGTTAAAGGATATACAATCAGTATTATTCGTACTCGTGCTCGTGCTCAGCGAAGCGGTGCTCGTAATCGTCTTTTCCGGATCATATTTTCTAGATAGTTGACAAAAATACCGGTTACGCATAAAATGTTTATAAATCATCTTATCTTACGGAACAGGCGGCCGAACCGGGCTAGCCGGGCTTTTTTTAGGCAGCAGGGTGTGATCCTGTGGGACTGTAACCACGGGATTTTTTTTAGCGGAGGTTCGTGATGGACTCAAAAATGAATAAAATAAAACGGGTTTTATGGTTGATTTTCGGTTTAAATATTTTGGTTTCTGCCATCAAAATTATTCTGGGTTATCACACCAACACCAATAGTGTTCTTGCCGACGGATTTCATTCCCTGACCGACGGGACTTCCAACATTATCGGTTTGGTGGGTATCCACGCCGCAATGGCGCCGGTGGACCGGGAGCACCCCTATGGACACAAAAAGTTTGAAACTATGGCGTCATTAGCGATTGCCGCCTTGTTAAGCATGACGGTGGTGACCATCCTTCACGAAGCTTATGAGAGGATGATTAACCCGGTAATTCCCGAGGTCAATCTGGTGAGCTTTGCCGTGATGTTGATCACTTTGGGAGTTAATCTGTTGGTGGTCCGTTACGAACGGAAACAGGGAATTGCTTTACAAAGCGATATTTTAATCTCCGATTCGTATCATACCGGCAGCGACATTTTGGTTTCGTTGGCGGTAATCGCGACCTTGATCGGGGTCAAACTGGGGTGGCTCTGGCTGGATACCGTGGCGTCGCTAGTGATTGCCGCGTTGATCGCCGGCTCGGTTTGGAAAATAGTGAAGCATGCCGGCGCGATCCTCTGCGACCGGGCGGTCCTCGATGAGGAACGGGTGGTTAAGCTGGCTATGGAAGTGGAAGGGGTTCAAGGATGCCATAAGGTACGGAGCAGGGGGCGGAGCGACGACCTTCAAATCGATCTCCATATCCAGGTAAACAGGGACGCGACTGTTGCTAAGGCGCATGATATCAGTCATTCGGTCGCGGATTTGGTGCGCCGGGAGATTGAAGGAGTAGCCGATGTGGTGGTCCACGTGGAACCGGACCATGAGGGTTCCGAATGATCGGCGTTGTTAACGGTTTAAAATATTTGCCGTCTTAACGTTGGTTTGCTCCCTTTAAGAGACGGACGATTTCGGGGAATTGATTGGCGGCAGCCACATCTAGGGCGGTATGCCCCGAATCGCATTTCAAGCCGACTAGAGCACCTTTGCTTAATAATGACTTCACAATGGCCGTGTGGCCGTAATAAGCCGCCAGAATTAGGGGAGTATATCCTTTTTTTCCTTGCTTGTTGGGGTCGGCATTATTGATCAGAAGGATATCGACGATCTCCGCGCGTCCGGATACGGTTGCGATCAAAAGGGCCGAATCGCCGTCTTTATCGCGCAGGTTAACGTCGGCTCCCTTGGCGATTAAGGCCAATACGGTTTGGGCATGTCCGTTTTGGGCCGCGAAAAAGAGCGGGGTCCAGCCCAATTTGTCCGTTTTTAAGTTGGGATCGGCGCCGTTGGCCAGCAGCATTTGAACGATTTCGGTATGGCCTTTTTGGGCCGCCCAAGTCAAGGGGGTCCAACCGTAGTTGTCTTTGATGTCTTTTACCGCGCCTTTGGCCAGTAACAATTTTACCGCCACGGTTCGTCCGTTTTTAGCCGCGGCAAAAAGCGGAGTTTGACCTTCGTGGTTTTTGGACTCGATGGAGGCGCCTTTTTCCAGCAATAAGTCAATGGTTGAGAGGTCGCCGTTTTCAGCGGCTTGAGCCAAGGCCTGATTCAGATCTAAACCTTTGTTTATCATGAGTTCAAGCAGTTTCGGATCTCCGCTTTTGACCGCCAATACGAGCGCGGTTTCACCGTTATGGTCCCGGACCGTGACATCCGCTCCTTTTTCGATCAAAACCGCGGCCGTTTCCGAATGTCCGTTTTGGATAGCCGATAGCAGCGCGGTTTTACCGTCTTTGTCTTTCTCCTCGAGCTTCGCTCCTCCGGCGATTAGCGCGGCGGCAATTTCCGTATTACCCGAAGACGCGGCCAACATCAATGCGGTTTGGCCTTCTTCATTTTTATGGTTGGGATCGCTTCCCTTTTCCAGCAGGGATTGAACCGTTTCCAAGTGGCCGTGTTTGGCTTCATAAAGCAAGGCCGTCCAATTGGCGTCATCGGCTGCGTTGACATCGACAGCGCTTTCCAAGAGCAATTTAACGGCTTCCTGGCTTCCGCCGACGGCCGCGGCCAAAAGGGGAGTCGCGCCGTCATTAGCTTTTTGATTGGGATTCGCGCCTTTAGCTAATAAGATTTGGATGATATTTGGGTGACCGTTTTTAGCGGCCCAATGTAAAGGGGTGTAACCGGTTTCATCCCTTTCGTCGATGCCGGTTTCGTAATGTTTCAATAAGCGTTGCGCGGTTTGGGCATCCCCTTTGCGGGCTGCGTAGACAATGCTCAACTGAAAATCGGCGCCGTATTTTTTGAGGTATTTGGCGATCAAAGTGTTATTATCCCTTATGGCATACATTATCGGGGTATAACCCTCATTGGTCCTGGAGTTGACATCGGCGCCATGTTCGATAAGCAATTCCATCATTTTTAAATCCCGGTTTTTCACGGCGTACAACAAGGCGGTCCAACCGTAATTATCACGGTGATTAACATCCGCGCCGTTGGACAAGAGAAATCTCACCGTGCTTTCCCGGTAATTGATGACGGCGCGGATCAAAGCGGTTTGGTTGTTTTCATTAGTTCCGTTAATGGCGGCGCCTTTGGAGATCAGACTTTTTACGGTTCCGGTTTTCCCTTTTTCAGCGGCCTGAATCAACCGGGCGGTTAAATCATCGCCAAAGGCGGTTGCCGAATGAAAGCCGATTATTGCAATTAACAATATCAATAAAAGACGATATTTCGATGATTTCAAATTAATCAACACCCTTATAAAATAATAATTATCCAGCATTAAAAGCATTTGGTTTCCGTAATAAATATCGGTAATAATGCTGAAAATTTAATATGCAAATTCGGACGGTGTTGGCATGGGGAAGGCGGGGATGAAAAACGACCGTTTATCGATTTGGAAACATGATATAACATGCAAGCGCTCAAGCTCTGAAATGACGGCCGGTTTATTCGCCGGTGTGATTTGCGGTTTAATGTTGATATCCAACATAAGAATCGCAAGGTTAACCGGATGCGATAATAATTTAAAATGGCATAATTTAGACGGCTTCATAATAACTATATATAAAAACCTCTCAAGAGGTGGTTGAAATGCCATACTGTCAAGAATGCGGAAGTCTTTTGGAGCAGGGCGTAACAATTTGCGGTAGCTGTGGCAATACATATAGCGAAAGCGGAGATGCCGCTTCCCACGAAGAGGAGGCGGAGCTAACGCCGGAAAATGAAGCCGACCGGATCGAATCGGATAATTCCGAAAAAACGTCTCTTGAAATAATCGAAAATGAAGCGGAAATCTCAAGCGAAAAACCGGTCGCGCCGGATAGCGGCGAAACTACCGGGCAATCCGAAAATATCGCAAACAGCGCCGCCGGTCCGAACGGATTTATCCAGCAGGAAGGACGGACTAGCGGGTCCCACCGAACCCAATTCGAGACCCATTTGGGTAAGGGGTTAATCAAACCGGTAGCGGTTGAGAGCAGTATTGACGGTTTCCATTTTAAATATGATGAAGCTCTGCGTCAACCGGTAAAGCCCGAGACGTCGAAACCGGAAAAAATTGTTGAATTCAGGGTATCCGGGGAGGCAGAGTCTCTTAGGGAGAAGGAGGCGGAACGGGAAGCCGAAGCGACCATCGAGCCGGAAGCCCCGGTTGAAGCGGAAGCGGCAAAAGAGGCGCCGACGGTTGAACCGGTGATGGAAGTCGTTGCCGAACCCGAACCGGAAGTTAGCGAAGACACCGGGGTCGACCAGACTCAGGCCGATGGAGAGATCGAGTTGTCGAAAGACGCTCCGGTTATGGAACCGGAACCGGCTGAAGCGGGAAATTCACCTGAGACGGAAGCGGAACTCCTCTGGGAGGGTCCCCGGACTTGGTATGGGCTGTGCCGGAAAGAACGGTACCGGATCACTGATCGGACGGTCGCCCTGTTCGATGGCGACGGTCAAAAAATAACTGAAGTCGAGTGGCGCATCGTAGCGCGTATTTGCCTGAAACAAAACTGGTGGTCGAAGCTGTTGGGAATCGGCGATTTAGCGATTATCGGCCGGAATTCCGAGAATCTTTTAGTTTTGGAAGGCATTGGGCAACCGGAGCGGCTCCGGGATCTCCTTACCCGGTTAATACCGGATTCCGCCCCTGAAGATTTCAATGATTAATTTGGCTTTATTTTTTGGCACCGAGCGCTGCTGAGCCTAAGAGAAATAAATATTGCAATAGCCCCGGGTTGTAAAGTATAATGGAGGTATCGATAACCGGCTAACCGGCGAACGCCGGTTTATTTATTGCACCCGACAAGGAGGAAACGTGCGGGCCCCGATTTTAATCAGCGCTTGTCTGCTGGGAATGCCTTGCCGCTACGACGGAAGCAGTAAACCTTTGCCGCAATTGGTTCCATTGTTGACCCGGCGGCTGGTCGTCCCTGTTTGTCCGGAAATCCAGGGAGGCTTAAAGGTCCCCCGTTCTCCGGCCGAGATTAGCGAAGGCGACGGCGAGTCGGTGTTGGAGGGGAAAGCCAGGGTAATCAGTAGGGATGGCGATGATTATACGGAACCTTTTTTAAAGGGAGCCGTCAAGGTCCTTCAAATCGCTAAAGAGTTAAATCCCGGCTTGATCGTTTTAAAAAGCAACAGTCCTTCCTGCGGCTTGAGGGAAATTTACGACGGGAGTTTTACGGGAACTTTAAAAGCGGGACGTGGTGTGACCGCGGTTTTGTTGGCGCAAGCCGGGTTTCAATTATGTGATGAAAATCAATTTTTGAAGATTTTGCCCCAAATATTGACAGAGGATAATTCCTAAATCGTCTTGACTGTTAATTGGAATCTATGATAAAATATTTTTTGCATGCGATGCGGGAATAGCTCAGTTGGTAGAGCGTCAGCCTTCCAAGCTGAATGCCGCGGGTTCGAGTCCCGTTTCCCGCTCCATTTAGTTAAAGACGGCTTTCGGTTTCAAACCGGAAGTTTCTTATTTTTGGGCATTATTTTTTAAGAAAGGATTTTCGCAAATTAAAGAGAAAGCATTAATTATCGAAAAAGATTGGATGGGTCGGTTTTTTATTTTTATTTGGGAGGACTGGTTTTGAAAAGAATACTTTGGTTGGTGTTGGTTGTCCTATTGGCGGTAACGGGTGGGTTGCCCGTCGGAGCGGAAGGTATCGGCGGCGAAGCCTATGATTATTTTCCTTTAATACCGATGAATATTTGGCTTTATAAGGTTTCATTGACGGAGGAGAAAGTTTTTTCCCAACTGGTAGTGGTCAATGGTCAAACCGGTCAAGATATTAAAACGACTGTTTTTTTTAATAAAACGCCGGTGATGGAAGTAACATATATATATAATGAGGATGGCCTATTCCGAACCAAACAGATCAGCGCCGAAGGGGTTGAAACTTTAAATCCGAAACAAATGGTGCTCGCTTCAAAACTTGCCGTTGGGACCGGTTGGGACTGGAAGGCGGCTGATGGTCAAGCGAAAGAAACCACCAAAGTGATCGGATTTGAAGAGGTTATCGTGCCTGCCGGAACATTTCAAACCTTATTAGTGCAATATGAAGGCGTTGATAAGAGCGGCGCCGAATTTCGGGAAAAAGCGTGGTTTGCCAAAGGAGTCGGTTATGTGAAAGCGGTCACGGTAATCGGGGGAGAGACGATTACCAAAGAATTGGTTGGGTATGGCGAACTGACGCCGGTTGATGAAGTTGATAAAAATTAAGTTTTATGCTATAATATAAATCTGTAAAAAGCGCCTGTAGCTCAGGGGATAGAGCAACGGACTTCTAATCCGTTGGTCGCACGTTCGATTCGTGCCAGGCGCGCCATAGTTTACAAGGGTTTGGAGAATTCTCTCTAAGCCCTTTTTTCATGTGATGGTGATTTTTGATGGTGGTTTACTTGCCTATCCTTGCAAGAAGAGAAATTAAAACAGGAAGGAGGCGTAAAATTGACACTCAGAGAAATAGTTAATAGGTCTTTTATAGCCCTCTCAATAAGCTTGAGTGGGTAATTTTATACTTTTTATCAGATAATCCTATCATATCAATCATATGTGTAGTGGTTACTATTATGTATGAATTAGTAGAAGCTATAAAACATTATAAAGAAAACCATAAATTTGTTAGTGTATAATTAAGTTCGCAATTTCAAAAAGGAAAAAGCCATCGGGACTCCGAAATGGTAAGTTGCTCAAAACAAACCAAGAAAGGAGTGTTGTCCGATGGCTTACCATAAGAATACCGCAAATTTAGAAAAAATGCTATTAAAATTTTTAAGCGAACCGGATCCGATGCTTGCCATGCTTGAATGGCTATGCCATAAAATGATGGAGGTAGAAGTCGAAAATAAGCTTGGAGCCGGCAAAGGCGAACATTCTCCAAAAAGAACCGGTTATCGCTCCGGGACCCGGGTCCGACGCTTTGATACTCGCATGGGAACAATGTATTTATTAGTCCCGAAAGTTCGTAAAGGCGGCTATATCCCCTTTTTCGTGACCGAAAGAAAACGTTCTGAACAAGCATTGATTCAGGTGGTTCAAGAAGCCTTTGTCAATGGTGTTTCCACTCGTAAAATCGAACGGCTGGCCCAGAGTCTCGGCATTGAATCGATTTCAGCCAGTCAGGTTTCCCAGCTCAATA
>JAAYHS010000171.1 GCA_012735315.1 Bacillota bacterium
AGCTTTACTAAAAACCCTTTATTTAATTACTTTAGATGTTATGGATCAGTGGAATCAACGTGTGAAATATTGGACTTCGATTGTTACTCACTTTTCGATTTATTTTGAAGATAGGTTCAATAAATATATAATGCTCCCATAGGGTGAGACACAAAAAAGAAAAATTAAGTTATAATGAGAACATGAAAAAGAGAAATCAGTACACACCAGAATTCAAAACCAAAGTTGTCTTAGAAGTCCTTCGAGAAGAAGGCACCCTCAATGAAATTGCAGCTCGCTACGAGATCAGCCCCGTCATCCTTGGGCGTTGGAAGACCGAGTTCCTAGAACGCGTTCCAGATGTATTCAAGAAAGGTCCTTCAGCTACAGAAAAAGAGCTAAAGGCGGAAAAAGAAAGGACTGCCAAACTCGAACGTAAAGTCGGTCAGTTAACCTATGAGGTTGACTGGCTCAAAAAAAAATCTGAAGAAATTATCAATCGACGTAAACGAACGTAAGGCTTGTATTGAGCTAAATAATCCAAGCATCACTGTGAAACGCCAGGCTGAGCTTTTACATATCAATCGGACTAGTGTTTATCGAAAGCCGACACTAAGAGTAGTTAGTGATTCGGATATAAGGATTATGCATTTGATTGATGAGATCCATACCAAGGAACCAACATGGGGTTATCGCACCATAACAACTATTTTAAGACGTGATTACTATTTAAAGATTAATCGGAAGAAAGTCCGCCGGATGATGCGAGATATGGGCATATATGCTCTATATCCCAAACCGAACCTTAGTAAGCGATATCATGCGCAATATGTAAGACCCTATTTGCTAAGAAATCTCGAAATTAGCCGCCCGAACCAAGTTTGGGGTATTGATATCACCTATATCCGAATGTCTAAAGGCTTTATGTATCTGTTTATCATCATTGACTGGTATAGCCGGTACATCGTGGATTACGAACTATCGAGCACCCTTGATAAATCCTTTGTTCAAAGCTGTCTCAAACGAGCACTGGCAATCCATAAACCGGAGATTATTAATAGCGATCAGGGAAGTCATTTTACCAATCAAAGTTACATCGACCTACTTGAAGAGGCCGGTGTGAAGATATCTATGGACGGTAAAGGCCAATGCTTGGATAATGCCAAAACAGAACGCTTCTTTCGCAGCTTGAAGTATGAGCGTATTTATGTTTATGAATATGAGACACCGCGAGAGTTGCGTACAATGCTAAATGAGTATATTAAGATCTATAACACCTATCGCCCTCATTCTTCAATTGAAGATTTAACACCGTTTGAAGTTTATTTTGGAAATCAGCTCTCCGGAGCTATTTCATATCAAACACGGAAAGGAGCATAACTTATTTTTTTGAATCCGTGTCTTGACATCAGGGGGCACTACAAAGGACCACCCTAAAGGCCAGAAACTCAAGGTTGGAGGCGAGTTGGCGTTATTTTTAACAATCGAAAGTGATTAAAATCAAGAATTAATTATTGCTATTTCGATGATGTCTCCTGTCTGAACCAGGATTAGACGGATTTCTCGGATTAAAAGGATTTATTTTTCTGCTGTACGAAACTTTATTCTCAAAAAAGTTATCTTTATCTTTAGTTGATTATTTTAAACCGATTCAACCCATGTGCAATGATTTTAAATCTGTTAAATCCGTTTAATCCTTATTAATCCTGGTTCAGACAGGTAGCCCACTTGATATAGCTATAATTTATCTTTCAACATCTTATCTCGATAATGTTATAAACCCCTTTTACCACAAATTCCTAACTTATTAATCCGTTTAATCCTGACTAATCCTGGTTCTGACCGGAAGCTTCCTGAACCACCTGATTAAACATTCTTTTAAACTCCAAACTCTTCGTTCCGAAATTAAACAATAAACCCACTTCCAAATTATAAG
>JAAYHS010000172.1 GCA_012735315.1 Bacillota bacterium
CCGGAAGCGGACGGCGCCTGGGCCCGCTTGATCTGTTCCAAGGAATGCTCGATATAATTGGTGAAAATTCCGGGACCAATCACGATTTGCCTACCGTATTGATGATTCTTTTCCCACTCGATCCACCGTTCGTACCAAAGTCGCTGTTGCGGGTTCCATTCACAAAAATAATTCATCGGCATTACTTGGTCGATGATCCCTTCCTCCAACCACCCTCTCCAATCTTGAAAAACCTCGCTATAAGCCCGGGTTTTTTCCCAATCCGCTTCAGCGACGGGGCCGTCACCCCAAGTTACTACCGCCGATGAAACCTTTAATTTAGGCTTTAGGGCAATCGCTTTTAAATAAATCTTCCGCACCAGATTCGCCGTCTGTTCGCGACGCCACTCCGACCAGCGCGGAACATCGGGCGCAGGCATGCCGGTAGTCCCAAAACGGGCATTATACCGGGCGATGCTGGTTGGATTATAACCCCAACCCTTTCCGGCATACCGGGAATAATCCAGATGAATCCCGTCGATATCGTAATTTTTCACCACATTTAAATGAACGGCAACCGTATAATCCACTACATCCGGATGCCCCGGATCGAGAAAATAAGACGGATTTAATTTTTTCGACCATTTCTTGGTTTTTTGGTTGTAGGTCCGATAATATGAGATCCAATTGTCCCTACCGACCGCCTCGGGTCCATGAAGATTCCAGACATGATTGGGATCCGTGGGCAGTTCGTCGCGATGACGGGCCACCAAAGTATTTAGCCAAGCGTGAACTTCAATCCGGTTGGCATGAGCTTGATCGATCAAATATTGCAAAGCGTCAAATCCGGGCGATAGATCAGGGTCCTCGGTCCGCGGTTCGATGCTGTTGTTAAAATAAGCGTCTCCTCTACGCCTTACTTGAACGATTAACGTATTGATATTGGCGATAAGTGAATCGTGAATTAGTTGATCGACTTGGGCCTGCGTTTTAATCCCGTCATTAAAAGCATCTACCCATAACGCTCTTACCTCCGGGCGAACGGCATCTTCCGCTGAAACCGGAAAACCTCTCCAATCCATCAACGCCAACAACCCGGCAATCAACATCAAAATGCGGTGTAATTTCTTTGCCACTGAAATCACCAAATGTTTTTCTCGTTTGTCTGAAGCTTCAAGAATAGCATACCATTACCAAAGCAAAAATGGTAGAACAACTAACCTTCTACCATCGAATACCGTTAAGTCAACCGCAATTTGGCCGCTATCTAATGGGAAAACGGCGCTTCGCCGGACGGTCGTCCCACTCCGGCGCGCCGGGAGCAAACATGTATGCAACAAGTTCGAGGATCACCGGGTCCTTATTGAAATCTTACCCGTCTCACATTGCGCACCTTGTAAAATTACCGGCTTAGCTATCCAGTAGCCCTGCGCATAATCAACGCCAATCTCTTTCAATTTTAAAAAGGCCGCCTCATTCTCGACAAACTCCGCCACGGTTTTAATATTCATTAAATGCGCAATATGGTTAATCGACTCTACCATCGCCAAGTCGATCTGATTGTCGGTTATATGCCGAACAAATGAACCATCAATTTTTACGAAATCCACCGGTAGATTTTTTAAATAATTAAAAGTCGCCAATCCGTTTCCAAAATCGTCGAGGGCAAAACGGCAACCGATACTTTTTAATTTTTGAATGAATTTTATTATCTTGCCGAAATTTGCCACCGCTAATGTTTCGGTTATTTCAAAACAAATAGCTTCCGGAGGAACATTATAGCGTTTTAACTGTTCCACAATGAAATCCAAGGCAAATTCATCATCATTCAGAAATAGCCCCGACAGGTTAATATTACATAATGCGCCTCTCTTCCGAGTTTTTGAACCTTTCCGATTATAGTTCGCGTCATAATAGGCAAAATAAGTGTTAATCACCCAACGATCGATGGAGGACATCAATTTGTAGCGATTGGCGGCCGGCAGAAAGCTGCCCGGGTATATAATTTTTCCGTTTTCATCATACATTCGAATTAAAATCTCGTATTGGTTAATAATTTTTTCCCCTCTAACCGGAACTATCGGCTGGTAAAAAAGGCAAAACCGGTTATCCTCAAAAGCCCGGTGAATATCAAGCGCCCATTGGGCTTCGCCGTGATGTTTGGTGAATCCGCCTTCTCCACGATAGACATGGACTTTATTCCCTCCGTTTTCCTTGGCGCAATAACAAGCCTCATCAGCTTCATTTAAAACCATGTCGGCGCTGACACTTCCCGCGTTAATCTCGACCACGCCGATGCTGATGCCGATCATAAACTGATTTTCCCGCCAAGTAAAACGGTATTCCTGAACCGCGCGGCGAATATTGCCGGCAATTTCCATGGCTTTGGAAAGCGGACAATTCTCCAAGATAACCGCAAATTCATCTCCGCCCAGTCTAGCGACAATATCGGAGTTACGTACATATTTTTTAAATAAATTGGCAACTTGTTTAAGTAATTGATCTCCCGCAAAATGCCCGCAAGTATCGTTGACAATCTTGAACCGATCCAAATCCATAAAAAATAAAACATGCGCCAATCCTTGATTTTTAGCGCTCTCCAAAACCTGTTCCAAATGCTCCTCAAACTTGCCGCGGTTGACAAGCCCGGTTAAAGAATCATGACTCGCCTGGTAAGAAATTTTCTTGGGCAGTTCCCGGGTTTGAGTTACATCCCGTAATACAATCACAATTCCGCCGATTTCATTATCCCGGTTTAAAATCGGAGAAGCGGTAGCCTCAATCGCGTATTCCCGTCCATCACGGTTTACTAATAACGCTTGGTTGGGAAAGTTAATCGTCTTATTTTGCGACAAAACGATCTCCACCGGATTGCCAAACGGTTCTCTGGTAATTTCATTAATAACCGTCAGGATTTCAGAGAGAGGCCGGCCGTAAGCTTCTTCATTCTTCCATGCGGTAATGGTTTCCGCCGCCGAATTCATGTAATTGATTCCATAATTGATATCGGTAGTAATTACCGCATCTCCAATTGAAGCCAACGTAACCAAGGCCCGTTCTTTTTCATTAAACAATTCATCTTCCATTCGTTTTCTTTCAATCGCATAACGAATGGAACGTTCCAAAATCACCGGTCCCACTTCACCTTTGACCAAGTAATCCGAGGCGCCCGTATTCATCGCTTCGATATCGATCGCATGGTCCCCTTGGCCGGTAAGTAAAATAACCGGAGTTCGGTTCCCCCGGGAAACTATCTCTTGTAATAATTCCAAACCGGTATGTTCGCCAAGCCGGTAATCCAATAAACAGGCGTCGAATTTATTGGTTTCCAAAGCCTGAAGCGCCGCCTTATAAGAACTGGCCCACACCGTGTCATATTTAACTTCTTTGATATCCGAGAGCAAGTCCCGAATTATGTAAAAATCATCTTCATCATCATCAACGATTAAAATTCGGAGTTTATCTTTGCTCATTGACTAATCCTCCAGTATTCAGCGTGGCAGTTCAACTATATTAAACCAATATTTGGCGAGTATTTCAAGGGTATTTAATAAAGCTTGAAAATTAACAGGTTTAGTAATAAAAGAGTTTACTCCCAATCGATATGCTTTATTAATATCCTCTTCCGCCTTGGAAGTTGTAAATACTACGACCGGCACCTTGCGAAGCTCCGGATCTTCTTTTATTTCTTGGAGGGCTTCGATTCCATTCTTTCGCGGCATGTTCAAATCCAATAAAATCAATCCGGGCAACGTAGTCCCGGCTAACTTATGAAAATTATTTTGCCGCTTTAAATAATCCAGCAACTCGATGCCATCTTCCACGAAATGAAGCGGATTTGATAGTTTTACCTCTTCTAAGGCTTCTTTTATTAAAAGGCGATCATCGGGATCATCTTCGGCAATTAAAATAATGAGCTCATTCTTGTTTTCAGACATTAATATCTCCCCTTAGTCAGCATTCCCAGGTCAGCCTCACTTCGGGTTATCGTATCATAATCGTCCCGTAACGGACAAGCTTTCTATATGATCAATATCGGAATTAACCGCATAATCTTTACCCGAATTGTTTCGGTATTTACTTTTTTTTCTAAATTTAGTCCAAAATATTTGTCAATTAAGCATTTTTATTCTTAACAAAAAAACAGCCCGCAAAAAGGCTGTTGAATTTCGGATCCGGAAATTCCGTTTCGAAAATAATCAGTTTCAGTAATATCCAAAACTGCCTAACAAAAAAACGGCGTTGAAGGCATTTTTTGAATCTGTTTTAGACTATTTCCCGATAGTATAAGTTAGCCCAATTACCCAATTCTCCAGATCGTAAAATCCAAAATTAATTTTGGCTCGCGGTCCGATCTGGAACTTGCTTGCGAAATTCAGATTGTCGGAGTCAAATTCGAGGATCAGTTGAATCTGAGATAAATTATTCGCGCCTCTCTGGGCCGGGCTAATCTTAAAAGTCTTGCTTAACCCCCCAAAAATCCCGTCGATTTCTCCGCCTCCGACCCCCAGATAACCATCGACATTTAATTCCGGACCGAGATTCTTGGAAATTACCAAATATGGCGAGGCATCCAAATCTTCTTCCCCAATGTCCTGAATTCCGACGGTAAGCGCCGGAGCCGACGAAGTTTCACGAAGCAAACGGTATTTCCCGCGAAGGGTTACATAGGTATTGTCTCTCCTCGGTCTCTCACCATCAACATCCCATACCGCCAAACCGATTTCCAAATCCGGTATTAAACCGTAATCAAGGTTAAAACAAGTCACATCTCCCTCGATGAAATTCAGGGCAAAACCGACGCTATTGGGACCGAGCGTCGTCGTGGAAGGAGTCGCCATCAGATCGGTTGAGCCAAACACTCCATAACCAAGGGCCGCCCCGGCCGGGGTTATTATTAACCCAATCATTGTTAATAAAGTTAGCAAGCGTAATCTCATCAAAATAATCCCTCCTCGTTTCTTTGATAGTTTCACCATCGCCAAAGAGATTATTCCTTTCCCCAGTATTTATCTAGTTGGAGAGAATATATTCACCATGCTTAAATCGTTTCCTGTTGGCAAATTACGCTACTTTATTAAAAACGGATTATAATTCACTTCATAATCATAATGGTCCTCATTTTCCCGGGTTTTCAACCAACGCGTGGCCGCATAAGTCAAAGGCGTCGCCACAATTTCATACCCGGTCTTAAATATATAATTTGAAAAAAGGACCCGGATGACCAACGCGTTTTCCCAGATACCGCCGAAAGCGATGAATACGAATAATAACGTATCAATAAACTCCCCGGCCAAAGTGGAACCGATTGTCCGGGCCCAGAGATGTTTTCCTCCGGTAAGAACCTTCATCCGGGATAAAATATAGCTGTTGCAAAATCCCCCGGCAAAGTAGGCGATAATACTGGCTAATACGATGCGCGGCGCGGTCATTAACAGGTCTTGATAAGCGCTTTGCAACGGCCAATCTGGATCGGCCGGGATGATCCCCACCAACCAAATAAAGACCCCCATTAAAACCAGACCGGCAAAACCGGCCCAAATAACCCGGCGCGCCCGCTCATAACCGTATACTTCGGTAAGAATATCGGCGAAGATGTAGCTCAAAGGAAAAAGTAAAGTCCCCCCATCAAAAGAAAAGGAGATCCCTAAAAACGGCAAGCCTAAGCGGACCGCTTTTACCGAAACCAGGTTGCTGATCAGCAAAACCGCTACAAAAAGACCTAAAATCAAATCAAAATAACGATATTGACGCTGTTCCATTACTTAGACCCCCGCTCGAATGCCGACCGTCGGCAATACCATTTCCCGAACCGCCCGGCAGATGCCTTCCACGCTCAAACCGTGCTTTTCCAATAAGATCTCGGTGGCGCCATGAGTGACGAATTGATCGGGCAAACCCAACATTTTAAATTTTTCAACTCGGACGCCTTTCATGACTAAAAATTCCAAGACCGCGGAGCCGAATCCGCCCGCGATCACATTCTCTTCAATGGTGACAATATTCGGGTGGCTCTCAGCCAACCTTAAAATCAACTCTTCATCAAGGGGTTTCACGAACCGGGCATTGACAACGGTACAGTTAATACCGTATTTCTGTAGACGCAAAGCGGCCTCGAGGGCCGGTTCAACCATGGAACCAACGCCGATCAAGGCAATCTTTTCTCCTTCTCGAATTAGCTCGCTCCTTCCGAACGGGAGTGGTTGCGGAACATCTTCGGCGACCGGCTTTAAACCATCCCTTTTGGGATACCTGATGGCCGCCGGCCCGTTATAAGCCAATGCCGTCGCCAACATATCCCGTAATTCGCGGCCGTCTTTCGGCGCCATGATCACCATATTGGGGATGTGTCTCAAATAGGATAAATCAAAAACGCCGTGGTGCGTCGGACCGTCGGGCCCTACTAAACCGGCCCGGTCCAGCATGAAAAGGACCGGCAGCTTTTGGAGGCAAACATCATGAACGATCTGATCATAAGCCCGTTGTAAAAAGGTGGAGTAAACGGCGACCACCGGACGAAACCCCTTTTTGGCGAAACCGGCCGCTAAGGTTACCGCATGTTCCTCGGCGATCCCTACATCGAAAAACCGCTCCGGAAACTCCTTGGCGAAATTAATCAAGCCGGTTCCATCGGTCATAGCCGCGGTTATCGCCAAAATTTTAGAGTTTTCACGCGCCAATTCGACAATAGTTTTGGCAAAAACCTCAGTATAGCTGGTGCTTACCCGTCCGCCAATTTTTTTGCCGTTGGTAATTTCAAAGGGGCCGGTGCCGTGAAAATGCTGTGGATTTTTCTCGGCCAACTCATAGCCTTTTCCTTTGGTGGTCAACACATGAATTAAAACCGGGCCTTTATGGATTGAAGCCTGTTTGAGATGGAATTTTATATCGCTGATATTATGGCCGTCGACCGGACCGAAATAGGCGATGCCTAATTCTTCAAAAAGCATCCCCGGAGTCACTAAAAATCTGATGCTGTCTTCCAACTTTTCAAGTGTGCGAACGGTAGCCTGTCCTAATCTGGGGATCCGTTGCAATATATCTTGAACGTCGGCCTTGAGCCTGCGCAATTTGGGGTTCAAACGAAGCCTGGTTAAATATCGCGATAAAGCGCCGACATTTTTGGAGATGGACATCTCATTATCGTTGAGCACAATGATCAGATCGGTTTGCAGATGCCCCAGATGATTTAAAGCCTCAAAAGCCATCCCGCCGGTTAGGGAACCATCGCCGATTACCGCCACTACTTTATTGTTTTCTCCCATCAAGTCCCGGGCTTTGGCCAACCCTATGGCGGCGGAAATGGAAGTGGAACTATGCCCGGTTCCGAAAGCGTCATGAACGCTTTCCTCCGGTTTGGGAAAGCCGCTTAATCCATTATATTGGCGGAGAGTTTCAAACCGGGAAAATCTTCCGGTCAACATTTTATGAATGTAAGACTGATGCCCTACATCCCAAATAATCTGATCAATCGGGCTGTCAAAAACCGTATGTAAAGCCAAGGTCAGCTCGACGACTCCCAAATTGGAAGCCAAGTGACCTCCGGTTTGAGCTACTGTTTTCAGTAAAAACTTCCTGATCTCCGCCGCCAATTCATTAAGCTGCTTGTCCGATAATTGTTTGAGATCGGAAGGCTGTTGGATTCGGCTTAACAAGTTACTCATTATTACCGTCTTGCCTTTCGGGAATTTCCTTTTTTCTTGGATTTGTTTTTCTTAGATTGGGAAAAATCGATTTTTATTAATGAAAGAGCTTTTCCAACCGTAAAAATTATTTGGTTGGCGTTGGCAATAGCGTAAGATTTGCCGAAAGCTTTGCCGCCGACTGTTAAAGCCGCAATCAACGCGACCCCGATGGAACTCAAAAGTTCTTTATTTATTTTTTGTAAAAGGTTCGCGAAGTTAAATATTATCCCCGCAACCAACGCGCCGCTAAGAGTTCCGGCTATATCTCCCACCACATCATTGCAGAAGTTGGCTACCCGATCCGCGGATCTAACCAAGTAAATGGCTTGTTTCGAGCCGGGCACTTTATCGGCGGCCATGGCATGAAACGGAGATTCGGCAGCCGCGGTAACCGCGGTGCCGATAATATCGAAAATGATCCCGGCTATAATCACCAATAATAATACCGTTATTGAAAGCCATAAACCCAATGAAGACCCGGACAAAAAAGAAATAGTCAATGAAATTCCGAATGATAAGACACTGATCCGTAAAGCCCTGGCTAGATTGGTAACCAATGAATCACCCGTCTAATAATTAGTTTGACCTTTAGTCGCTTAAGCATTCAAAAAAAACGACCTTTTCAGGGTCGGATTTGAACCAAAAACGCATAAAATGAGGGGTTGGTATCCCATTGAGTAAAAATTGTGGCTTAGGTCCAGTAGGTTTTCCCAACAGCCTCCTCTACGTCGCCGTCGAGGTGGTTTCCCTTTAAGGCCGCTCCGCTTTGTCGCCAACAACGGGACTGGATTACCACTTAGTCCACACTGCAATCCCCAATAGGACTCAAAAAAATTTGAATAGCCTAGGAGTTTTCCTCAACAAGGCGCGCCATCATCTAGCCTCTTTTGCAAGTTTGGGTTTCGAATGGCAGAGAGTCACTTCACCCTGCAGAAGTTAGTGACTTGATACCCATTTCCTCCCAACTCGCTCAAGGCAGGCTACGCTGCACCGATACTAAGTAATTAAATACCGTACCACATGCAGGTTTACCCCCAAGCCGTAGTTCACGCTCGCCAAGGGCGGGATCCCCACGAACTTGGGCCTCCACGGTGGTGGGGTCAACGCCTACATGCCATTGTAGATCGCCCCATCCCCTTAACCCCCAGCACCAACTCCCGACTGGGCGTCGGCGGCCAGCACCAGAGACTTCATCGATGTGCCCTCAACGGATTTTTAGGCCCGTCTTCGAAGATGGTCACCCCGACTAGGATACTACACCATCCCCTCGTTCCCGATTATATTATAGCATATTTTTTATGATTACGCTAAAAAAGCAATTTCCAATAAATATAGCGGTCAGGAGTTGAGGAGTCAGAAGCCAGCTTAAGGTTTTGGATTTCGAAGCTTAGCTTGCGTTCTCCCGTCTCCAGTCTCCTTCCCATCTCCTCTCTCCTACCTCCTGACTATTGAAAAATGACTAGATAATTTTCAGCTGTTTCTGTCCGCCGCAGGTTAAAACCCGCGGCTAAGTAATAAAAGCATTCCAAAGCCCGGTCTCACCGGGCTCCGTTATGCTTTGAAATTAAAGCAAGATAACCGCCATCACTATCCCTAATAGCGCGCCCGCGATCACTTCAACCGGAGTATGCCCCAGAAGTTCCTTCAATCTTTCTTGATGAAATTCGCCTTCCTCAAATAATTCATCGATAATTTTATTCAAGGTCATCGCTTGCCGGCTGGCGGCATGTCTAACCCCGGCCGCGTCATACATAACGATTATGGCGAATATGATAGTCACCGCAGTTAACGCATGATCCCAGCCCAAACGTAATCCGACCGCGGTGGTTAGAGAAGCCACCAAGGCCGAATGAGAACTGGGCATGCCCCCGGCCCCTACGAAACGACGAAAATTAACCCGTTTTTCTTTGAAAAAATAAAACACACCCTTGATTGATTGGGCCAAAAACCAAGCGATTAACGCGGTTTTTAATATTTCATTCTGCGGTAGTTCTTTAAAAACATTATGCAATTTGCAACCCCTATCCAAAAGGAAATGAAGTTTATCAAGAGGACAGATCTAAAATAAAATATTATCTCGTTTGCTCGGCGCTGTCAACGGGTAATTATTCAATACTCCCGATCAGCCACATAACCGGCCCAAGCCAAGAGTAATTCCTTATACCTTGAATCGGGCAAGAATTTTATTTCCTCAACCGCTTGGTCGACCACTCTGACGGCTAAATCTCGAGCATACTCTATTCCATTATATTCGGTTAAAATCGCTTTTATTTTATTGATGTTTTCCTCCGTCGCCGCGGGATTTCCCAGCCACTTCAACAGGTATTTTCGTTCATCGGCGCCGGCGTTTTCGAAGGCATGCCGTAGGATAACGGTGCGCTTTCCCTCCCGGATATCGGAGTCCACCGATTTGCCCAACCTTTTTTCATCCCCCACGATCCCTAAAATGTCGTCCTGTAGCTGAAAAGCGACCCCACATTTGCGGGCGAAGGAACCGATGGCTTTGATTACGGGATCTTCAGCTACCGTCTTGTTTAAGCCGATCGAGGCCCCGGCAATTCCGGCGTACTCGTAAAGCGCCCCTGTTTTCAATTCCAACATTCTTAAGATCTCGTTTTCGGACAGTTCAGCGATGTTTCGTTTCGCAAAGAGAACGTCCAAAGCCTCTCCTTCGAGCAACCCCTTGGTTAAATCGGCCAACAAGGCGATTAGATCCAGAACCACTTGCCGACCGACTCCCAACTCCGCCGATTCCCGAAGCAGTTGCACGGACCAGCCGTGTTGCAAGTCGCCGGCTAAAATGGCGATATTCCGGCCGAAATCGATCGCTTCCCGTTCCGAATAACCTTCGTTCAAGGCCAGAGACCGAAACTGTTCGTGAACCGTGGGAAAGCCGCGCCTTTTAGCGTCGTTGTCGATGATGTCGTCATGAACCAAAGTCCAGGTATGATATACTTCCACCGCCGCCGCCGCCGGAATTGCCCGTTCTTCGGCGCCGCTCACCGCCCCGCAAGCGAACAGGAGGATCCCCGGACGCATTCGTTTAGCCGGCCGGTTTAAATATGAGTAAACGGCTTCCCGCAGCACCTCCGGATGAAAACTAAGACGGTACTTATCCTGATTTAAAAAATCGGCTATTCGGGCGCCGCGTTCCTGCAAAGCCCGGATAAATTCTTCTCTAGTTACGGTCAAACTGCTCCTCCTCCACCGTTCAAGGGTTGAAGTGAAAGTCGAAGGCTGAAAATCGAAATCGAAAGCCAAAGGTCGAAAGCCTATTGTCGAGTTCGGAATTTATACTTCAAACTTTCAACTATTGATTTTGAACCACAGCCTATTCAGCCTCTTCCGGTTCAAAATCGGCCAATTTCGGTTCGCCGTTCTCAAACCCCGTTAGAATTTCGAGACGCCCCTCGGCAGCGTCCAATCTGGCGGAGCAATATTTGGCCAGTCCGATTCCTTCCTCGAACAAACTCAGACTTTCATCCAAAGAGACGTTGCCCGTTTCCAGCCGCTGCACGATCTCATCCAGTCTGGCGACGGCTTCCTCGAAACTCCGTTCACCCGGTTTGCCTTCTTTTTCGGTAGTCATCCTAACTCTCCTTTGATAAAACTTCGCAATTAATCTTTCCTGAGGCCAACGTGATCTTTAATAGTTCGCCCGGTTCGACCTGCGCCGCATCTTTGACGAAAACGCCGTCTTCCTTTTGAACGATCGAATATCCCCGCTGTAAGGTAGCCAAGGGACTCAGCGTATCCAATTGTCCCAAGACCTTTAAAAACCGCTCCCGTTTCAACGTGAGAATCTGTTTAACCTGCCGGACCAATCTCTCGTTTAAAAGATCCACTTCCTGACGCCGGGTATTCAATAACAACTGTTTCGGAAAAGACAAGGCCCGGCTTTGAGTTATCCTTTGCAAAATCCTCCGCTCATGCTGAAGTTTGCCATTGACCGTCTGGAATAAACGGGTTTTATATTGTCGGATCTGACGGGACAGGTCTTGTTGGTCCGGAACCGCCAACTCCGCCGCTCCCGAAGGAGTCGGCGCCCTTAAGTCGGCCACGAAATCGGCGATGGTAAAGTCGGTTTCATGCCCGACCGCCGAGATTACCGGCTTTGGGAAATCGGCAATCGCCCTAGCCAGTCGCTCATCGTTAAAAGCCCATAGCTCCTCCAAAGAACCGCCGCCCCGCCCAATGATAATCAAATCCAAATTTTGAAACCGGGCCGCTTCCTCCAAGGCCTTGATCAGGCTGTCCGGGGCTTCCTCTCCCTGCACCTGAGCGGGAAAAATTAAGATGTCCACATTGGGACGACGCCGCCGTAATATTTTAATGATATCCCGGACCGCCGCGCCGGTGGGGGAGGTAATCACCCCGATCTTTTGGGGTAAAAACGGCAGCTTCCGCTTGCGCTCGGGATCGAACAAACCCTCCCGCTCCAGCTTTTCTTTTAATTGAAGGAAGGCCTGATATAAGCTGCCCAAACCCGAAGGAGTCATCTCCTCGACGTAAAGCTGATATTGGCCGCTTTTTTCATAGACCCCGATTCTGCCGCTAATCAGCACCTCATGACCATCGGCGGGTTTGAACTTCAAACCCCGGGCTTGCGATTTGAACATCACGCATCTGATACAAGCGCCGGCGTCTTTTAACGTAAAATATAAATGCCCGGAAGAGTGGGCGGTAAAATTGGAGATCTCCCCCCGGACCCAAACCCCTTCAAGCAGAAAGTTGTCTTCGATCAAGCGCTTTAGGGCGTAGGTCAGTTGGGAAACGGTGATTGTTTTGGGGCTCAACGGAATGCTCCTATCTTTATTGTCATGAGGCGCGAGGCATGAGTATGAAAATAATGCTGCGCCGCCGATTCAGTTTCGCTAAAATCAGATTGAACAATCTAAGTAAAAGAGTATTCCATAAGCAACCAAAAAATCCTGCCCAGTTTTTAATAGCCTTCCTTCTCCGGGTCCCAACCATTAACCTTGATGGATAATTCCCGCCCAAGCAAAATAGCTCCCAACCGTTTTCTTAGCTCTTCATCGGAGATGCCCGGATGGCGTTTTAAAATTCCAGCTTGGGCCAGGGTTCGAATGGTCTCGGACATCTTAAAAGCCATTTTCAATCTTTGGGCGGAAGACATTTGACGGTATCCCTTAATCATGGCCGCTTCCATGGCGGGATGGGTGTCGGATTTTTCGAACATGATTCTCCTCCTGGCCCATAATATCTTTTGATTAATCCGGATCGGGCGGAGAGTTTCAATTTTTAGTATATCATTACGAAGCCGAATGTCAATTAGGGCTAACCCATCTCAATCCTGTCTAGAAAATATGGTTCAGAAAAGACGATTACGAGCACCGCTTCGCTGAGCACGAGTACGAATAATACTTATTTTCATCCTTTAACGTGCCCCGGCGGGCCGGGGTGGGCGACTACTTAGAAAAACTTTTGTTTTAATCTTTCTCAGTGCCTCCGTGTCTCTGTGGCAAATAAATGAATTAGCCACGGAGACGCACCAAAGCCGCTCTAATTGTTTTAACCAAAACATCGATCTCATCTCTGGTATTATAAATTCCCAACGCCGCCCGGATCGTGCCCCTGATGCCATAATGCCGCATCAACGGTTGAGCGCAATGATGGCCGACACGGGTCGCTATTCCTTCTCGGTCCAGAATTTCTCCCATTTCTTCGGGGGAAATGCCATCGACTAAAAAGGAGATCACACCGGTTTTGGACGGGGAAGTTCCAATCAGATGTACTCCCCGAATCTTGGCCAATTCGGTCATGGCATAGCCGGTGATTTCTTTTTCATAACCTTCGATCTCTGAACGGCCTATCCTTTGAAGATAGTCGATTGCCGCGCCTAAACCAACGGCATCGGGGATGTTTCCGGTCCCGGCTTCAAACTTATGGGGCGGCTTCTTATAAGAAGTCTCCTCAAAGGCAACCCGCTCGATCATACTGCCTCCCCCTTGCCAAGGAGGCATCGCTTCCAGCAGGGCTTTTTTCCCGTAAAGCACCCCAATTCCGGTAGGCCCATAGATTTTATGGCCGGAAAAAGTATAAAAATCCGCATCCAACTCCCTGACATCCACCGGTAGATGGGCCACGGCTTGAGCGCCGTCCACCAATACGCAAGCGCCGTAATGATGAGCCATTTCGATCATTTTCCGTACCGGGTTGATTGTCCCCAGAACATTAGATACATGAGTGATAGCTACAATCCGGGGCCGTCTCTCTAAAAGTTTCCCGTATTCGTCCAAATTGATCTCGCCCCATTCGGTGATGGGCGCCACTTGGATGGTTGCGCCGGTAGCGTCCCGCAACATTTGCCAAGGCACAATATTGGAATGATGCTCCATGGTGGTGAGGAGAATTTCATCCCCTTTTCCCAGGACCGTTCTACCGTAAGTTTGGGCTACCAAATTAATGGCTTCGGTCGTTCCCCGTAAAAAAATGATTTCCGCGGCTGAGGAAGCGTCCAAGAAATGTCGGACCTTTTCCCGGGCGGTTTCATAAGCGTCGGTGGCCTTCGCAGCCAGGGAATGGGCGCCCCGGTGGACATTGGAATTGAACTCGCGGTAAAACTTCACTAAAGCCTCGATCACCGCTTGCGGCTTTTGAGTAGTGGCGGCATTATCAAACCAGATCAACGGACGCCCGTTAACCTTTTGTTGGAAAATAGGAAAGTCCTTACGGATCGCCTCGACGTTATAGGTTGAACCCGGAGATCGGCCAGGTAATGTCATGCCCTCCGGGTGCAACGATTTTAAGAAATAATAAGAGTCGGAGAGGTGAAGATCGGGTTCACCGGCGGTTCCGGCTTTCGGTAGTGACCCAGCCTCCGGTAGGCAGCTAAGACATGCCGCAGTCGGACCGTTATTGCCGGGATTATGCCCCGGGGTAATCCCTAAAGTTCCATGATATATGCCCTGGACCAACTGGGCCGGTAGGTCCGGATTAAGCGTAGTCATAATAAGCACCCACCTCGACATTTTCCAGCATTCCCAAGGCGTCGTCGGTCAAAACGGCCAATGAGAAATAGAGACTGAGCACATAATTGGAGATCCCCTTGTTGTCAATGCCGCTAAACTTCACGGATAAGCTGGGCTTATATTGCTCTTCCGGAATCCCGGGCTGATGTAATCCGATCACCCCTTGTTCCGCTTCACTAACCCTCATCAGTAAGATATTGGTGGTTCCCGAAGCTGTTTCCGGAATCGATCTGCCGTTGATCAACAGCTTATCGCAGGGAACCAGCGGCACTCCCCGCCAAGTGATGAAAGGCGAGCCGAAGAGATTGACCGTAGGCGGCGGGACACCGCGCCGGGTGCATTCCCGTCCGAAGGCCGCGATTGCTCTGGGATGAGCCAAAAAGAACGCCGGTTTTTTCCAGACCCGGGAAAGCAGTTCATCGAGGTCATCCGGGGTCGGGGGTCCTTTACGGGTGGATAACCGCATTTTAGGGGCTACCGAGTGAATGAGACCAAAGTCCCGATTATTGACCAGCTCCCATTCCTGTTGCTCCATCATGGCTTCAACCGTTAATCTCATTTGTTGTTGGAGCTGATTAATGGGTGCGTTGTAGATATCGGAGACTGCCGTATTGATCCTCAGAATTGTTTGAATCCTACTTAAGCGAATCTCCTGGGGTTCTTCGCAATAATCGGCGAAGGTCAACGGTAAGTCCGACTCTTCGCTGGGACACGATATCAGATCGACTAATTTATCGCCGCATTCATGGTAACGGTGACTGGAACCATTCGCCGTTCCCTCATTGAGGGGTTGATCATTATTCTCCTGTTCTTCGCATTGCTTTTTTACCCGGTTGATTCGGTAGACACCCGATTTTACCGGAACCCATGGCAAAAAAGTCACTAACCACCGGGGAGTAATCGCCTCCATCATCGGGACTGATATGGTAACGTCCGAAAGCTGCTTGGCTACTTCCGGTTTTAAGCTAAATTGGACTTTATTACTATTTTGTTCCAAATGTATCACCCTATTCCTTTGTTTTATAACCAAAAACAATATGTTTATCCAGGAATACCTTATTAAACCTAGTTGCTGCTATTATTTTATGTAACAACGGGATGAAAGTGAGAATCAAATAGCCTGATTTTATAGTGCTTTAGAAGCATCATGTTTCTAATTGCTGATTCAACAAAGAGTGGATCAACTTCGCCAATATCGGCAAAAGCCAGGATGAGATCATTGCTCTTTGGAACGAAATCCACTCCGACGATCCCATAGAAATATAATAAAAGCTTATTCAATAATGAAGCGGAATTTAAAGATCGAAAATTGAATTAACCTCTGTTCATCGTGATTATAATTACTTTAACTAATCAGGGTATTTTCCACTCACAAAATATAGCAGATAACATCTTAAAGTTTCTTCAGAAAAATTCTTAGATTTCACTAGAGAAACTTTTGGATTAAGCCAAGGAATTTTAAAATTTAGCTAGAGGAATTCGGAAATATATCTAGAGGAATTTTCAAATTTCACCAGAGAAATTTTTGAATGAGACCAAGGAACTCGTAATCCAAAAATCAACCAAAAAACCGTTCATCCGAAAAATAGATACCGTCTTTAGGCTAAACGATATAAAAATCGAGTAGGAGGGGGCGGCAAGCCCCCGTCCTCTCACACCACCTAGCATGCGGGTCCGCACTAGGCGGTTCGCCAGTTTTGACGAAGTTGGATATACCTTTGAGTTAAACTCATCAGCCCTTGGGATTGCCAGTAGGCATTTCCGAG
>JAAYHS010000173.1 GCA_012735315.1 Bacillota bacterium
CCTCCGCTAAAACTCGACTATTCTTAAACTAAACTCAACTAAACAACTCTACTTATCGGACAATTCACAAAAACCGTCCGGGCGATTCATGAATCGGCCCCTGCAATCTATTACACTACAATACCGTCTCGGGCTTTCCGCCCACTGCTTTCCTATTCCTTGCCGGTCTTAATGACGCCGTGCTTGGTGTAAACTTCGGCTTTTCCTCTAATCTTCATGGCCGAGGTATGTTCGGTAAATTGAAAGAGCATCACTTCACCCCGGTCCAATTTCTCGGTATGGTGAAACTTGGTGTCCTTGCCCCTCGTCAGTCCGATAATGGTCACGCCGTCTTCCAAGGCGCGTACCGCCACATAATCACCGCAAATCGCTTCACACTGTTCAATATGGTCATTATGGTCCATTTTAGCTCCACCTAAAAAAGATTATTACGGCGCTACTTTTACCTTATTATAGTAAACGACGGCTGAGACTGTCAAGAGATATTTACTAATTTCGGCTGCCGTCCCAAATTAAGATTAAAGCGTTTCTTTGTTGTTCTCCGAAATCGCCGGTTTAAGCGCGGCGTCGTTTTCAAAAATACCGTGGAATGAATATAAGTCGCCGAACATCACCAACCGGTCTCCGGCGGTCAGAACTTCCAAACCTTTTGGAAACGGAGTCAGTTGTCCACGGCGGTCAATGGCCAGAACCAATAAATTTTTTTTCCTCAAATCAAGCTCCGCTAAAGTTTTTGACTCCATGCCGGAACCTTCGTCGATCTCTTTATAAATTATTCCCCAGTTCTGGTTGAGATTCAAGATTCGCTCAAAACGCTCGCTTTGATGAACATGACCCTCTAAAAACCAATAAATATGAATTAATATCAAAAACAGCAAAACCGGAAAAAATACGATCTCACTGGAATTAACCCAAGTGACGCCGAAAATGATCAACATTAACCACCAGGATCTGCCTAAAAGCGGCGTCCAAGTAACAGGGGGATTCGAACCGGCCGGGAAATTGGGCTTATTTTGAACCACGATCCATTCCCAAGTAATCCGCAGGGCCTCCGAGTATCTTTCGCCGTCTTTGATCAATTTGAGGACTAATAACACCAGCGCTGCAAAATTAAGTCCGAACCAGATCAATAGTTTACCGATCGCCGTCATTGTCTTCACCCAGTAAAAGATATGTCGATCCGGGCTTATAAATGACAGCTCTTATCTTACGGGGTATTAAAAGTCTTATAACAACCCGCGTTTTACGAGATCGGCCTTTAATTCGGCCACGGTCTTCGGTTCCCGGGCCACCCCGGTATCCATGGCCGCCTGAGCCACCGCCAGAGCTACCGCCGGGACAACCCGGCGATCAAAAGGATCGGGGATCACATATTCGGCGGAAAGTTCGCGGTCGGAAATCAGCGAGGCGATGGCTTGAGCAGCGGCCAATTTCATCCGTTCATTGATTTCAGAAGCCCTGACATCGAGGGCTCCTCTGAAAATCCCCGGAAACCCAAGCACATTATTGATTTGATTTTTAAGATCCGACCGGCCGGTTCCGATCACCGCGGCCCCCGCTTCCAAAGCGTCTTCGGGCATAATCTCCGGGACCGGATTGGCCAACGCGAAAATAATCGGCCGCGGCGCCATTGATTTGACCATAGCTTTAGTGACCACATTAGCCACGGATACCCCGATAAAAACATCGGCGCCGACCATTGCTTCCGCCAAACCGCCTTTTTCCCCGGACGGATTGGTCAAACGGGCCAATTCTTCTTTGTATTTGTTGCCGGGGTCTTTGCCCGGAAACAATAAACCTTTGCTGTCACAAATTTTAATATTTTGATAAGCGACTCCCGCGGCGTTTAACAGCTTGGTGATCGAAACTCCCGCAGCCCCGGCGCCGTTGATAACCACTTTTACCTGGTCAATCCGCTTGCCCACCAATTTCAAGGCATTGATTATTCCCGCGAAACAGACCACCGCCGTGCCGTGTTGATCATCGTGGAAAACCGGGATTTGTAATTCCCGCTTTAGTTGTTCCTCGATCTCAAAACAATGCGGTCCGGAAATGTCCTCCAAGTTAACTCCGCCGAAAGTAGGCTCCAGCCACTTTACCGCTTGAACCACTTCCTCAACTTTTTTGGTGGCCAGACAGATCGGAAAGGCATCCACATCGGCGAAGGTTTTAAAAAGGATCGCTTTTCCTTCCATTACCGGAAGTCCGGCGGCGGGGCCGATATCCCCCAAGCCAAGTACCGCTGTGCCGTCGGAAACAACGGCAACCATGTTCCCGCGATTGGTATATTGATAACTTAAATCCGGATTAACCGTAATCTCCTTACAAGGCTCCGCCACGCCCGGCGAATAAGCCAAACTTAAATCTTTCCCATCGGCTACTTTAACCTTGCTAACAACCGCCAATTTCCCCCGATTGAATCGATGTAGTTCCAACGCTTCTTCTCGTAAGCCCATCAACCGTACCTCCGTCTTTACAACCTATGACCATTCTTTACTCCCAAATTTTATCTTAATTGTCCCTTTCAAGCAATAGCTGTAACATATTCGCAATAAATCATCCGCCCGCCCTGTCTCGCCATGACGCATTAAAATATTCGTAATCGTGCTCGTGCTCAGCGAAGCGGTGCTCGTAATCGTCTTTTTTGTGCTGTAATAGTTCTAACTTAACATCAAAAGTTCGAAATAGGATAAAATCAGTAAAAAAGACAAGGATAATTTAATTACAACCAACGCACCTGCTCGGCCAAGATCTTGATCTCTTCCTCCTGCCGTTCCAAGCGCCCCTTAATAACCGCCACCCGGTCCGGGTGATAACCGTCTTTAATCGTCTCGAAAAGTTTGGGGAAAATGATCGTTTCCACGGCGCCGGTCCAGTCCTCCAGCCTGCACCTGGCCATCCGGGAGCCGCTCTTGGTGGTGAGCGTTCGCCAATCGCCGATAACCCCGCCGACCAGGACCGTTTTCCCGTCCGGCTCCTCCTCCAGTTCGGCAAGGGGGCTGATCCCGTTTTTAAGGAATTTTTCCCGCCATTCGTCAAGGGGATGTCCGGAGATAAACACGCCCAAGTATTCCTTCTCCATCCGGAGCAACTCTTGCTCCGAAAACTCTTCGACATCCGTTAATTCCGGTTCCGGCTCCATCCCGGCGGCGATGGAATCAAGCAGCTGAAGTTGATTGGAAGAGCTATTGCGTTTTACCGCTTTTTCCAGAATCTCATCCAAATCGGTTAGCATCCGCCTTCTGCTGGCTCCGGTACAATCCAAGGCTCCGGCTTTGATTAGGCTTTCGGTCACCCGTTTATTAACCAATTGGGAAGCGACCCGCCGGCAAAAATCGGTCAACGATTGATAACGGCCGGCTTTACGACCCTCAATTATTTTTTCGATCGCTCCGATCCCGATGTTTTTAATACTCAATAAGCCGAATCTGATTCCCTCACCCTCGGGGGTAAACGAGGCCAGACTGGAATTAACATCCGGTTTATAGATGGGAATGCCCATTCTGCGGCATTCTTCAATATATAAACCGATCTTGTCGCTGTTTCCCATCACGCTGGTTAGTAACGCGGCCATAAATTCCTGCGGATAATTTGCTTTGAAGTAGGCGGTTTGATAGGAAACCAACGCATAAGCGGCGGAATGGGATTTATTAAAACCATAGCCGGAGAAGTATTCCATTAAATCGAAGATCTCGGCCGCCGTCTCTTGCGGAACGCCTTGCGCCAATGCTCCGTTGATGAACCGGTCTCTTAAAGCCGCCAGAACCTCCGGCTTCTTTTTACCCATCGCTCTCCGGACCATATCCGCCTCTCCCAGCGAAAAACCCCCGATCACGCTGGCGATTTTCATTACTTGTTCCTGATAAAGAATGACCCCGTACGTTTCTTTTAAAATCGGTTCCAATAGCGGATGCAGGTAACTGATGGTCTGCTGCCCGTGACGCGCCTTGATGAAATCGTCGATCATCCCGCTTCCCAATGGACCGGGGCGGTATAAGGCCAACAAAGCGGTGAGATCCTCCATTTTTTCGGGTTTCAAACGTTTTAATACCCGTCTGATTCCCCGGCTCTCCAACTGAAAGATTCCCAGCGTATTGCCGTTTTGCAGTTCCCGGTAAGTTAACGGATCGTCTAAGGGGATTTGGTCCAACTCCACCATTTCCTGGCGGTTAAGCCGGATCAAATCAATGGTGTCCCGCAGCACGGTCAGAGTTCTAAGCCCTAAAAAGTCCATTTTTAAGAGGCCCAGCGCTTCGACATCTTCCATGGCATACTGGGTAATTACCTCATTTTCGTTGGAACGGCTCAGGGGAAGATAAGCGGTAAGCGGTTCTCCGGAAATAACGACCCCGGCGGCATGGGTCGAGGCGTGCCTCGGGAACCCTTCGATTTTGGCGGCGATTGAGAGTAAGTAAGCGATTTTAGGATTGTTCTTCTCCAACTCGCGTAATTCCGGCGATTGATTCCTGGCTTCGGCGATGGAGATCCCCAATTCATGAGGGATCATTTTCGCCACCCGGTCGACTTCGCCGTAAGGCAAACCCAAAACCCGTCCCACATCCCGCACCGCCGCCCTGGCCGCCATGGTCCCGAAAGTGATGATCTGGGCCACCCGGTCTTCGCCGAACCGGTTCCGAACGTAACTAATCACTTCACCCCGGCGTTCGTAACAAAAATCAATATCAATATCGGGCATGGAAACCCGTTCGGGGTTTAAAAACCGTTCAAAAAGCAACCCGTGTTCAATGGGGTCAAGGTTGGTAATGCCCAACAAATAAGCGACCAGACTACCCGCGGCCGAACCCCTTCCCGGTCCGACCATAATCCGGTTCTGCTTCGCGTAATTAACGAAATCCCGGACGATCAAAAAATAACCGGCAAACCCCATCTGATTGATCACGCTCAATTCGCGACTGAGCCGTTCTTCCCGTTCCGGGTCCCACTTCAAGTTCCGGTCCTTTATCCCCCGGCGGCACAAATCCTCCAAATATTTTTCAGGGGTTGTCCCCTCCGGTATTTGATACGCCGGCATGTGAAGTTTGCCCAATTCAAGCCGGACATTACAGCGCTCCGCGATTTCAACCGTATTGGACAAAGCTTCGGGATAGTTGAAGAATATTTCCTCCATTTCTTCCCGGCTTTTGAGATAAAACTCCGGGGTGGCGAATTTCAAACGGTTGGTCTCATCCACCGTTTTACCGGTCTGAATACAGAGCAACACGTCATGAACCGTGGCCTCTTCGCGTTCCAAGTAATGAACATCGTTGGTAGCGACCAAAGGCGCGCCGCATTCTTCGGCCAACTCCGCCAAGATGCGGTTGACATTGCGTTGTTCCGCCAATTGCTGATATTGAAGTTCCAAATAAAAGTCGTCCTTGCCGAAGATTTCCTGGTAGCGAAAGATCAGTTTCTTCGCTTCGTCGATCCGGTTCTCCAACACCGGCCGGGCTATTACCCCGTTCAAACAAGCGGAAAGCCCGATCAAACCTTGGGAATAACGGGCCAAAGTCTCCAGGTCGATCCGCGGTTTATAATAAAACCCCTCCAGATGGGCGATGGATACCAGCTTCAGCAAGTTGCGATACCCGGTGTTATCCTTCGCCAACAGCACGATGTGGGCGGGATTGTCGTCAACTTTGGCCGTTTTATCCTTTAAACTCCGGGGAGCGACATACAATTCGCAGCCGAGAATCGGCTTCATCCCGGCCTCCAAAGCCTGCCGGTAAAATTGAAGACACCCGTACATCGTCCCATGGTCGGTAATAGCCACCGCGGGCATATCAAGCTCCTTGACTTTATGAAGCAACCGGCTAATCTCGGCCGCTCCGTCAAGCAAAGAATATTGGGTATGGACATGTAGGTGAACAAAGTTGGACATCGCAAAACCCTTGTCTAAAATTTTTTATGCTTACTTCGAGATCGGTGCCTCAGTTCCCTGCAGCCTGTAAATTCTCTTGTTAATGTTCAAAATCAATTAAACAACCCGAGCATTTCGATGAAAAATTAACCAAACCGACGATTAATTAATATAGTTAATTATTAATATAATTAATTAATTCTTTTGGCCCTAATTCACCCTTAAATGAACTTTGCGTTCATCACTTTTTTCTTATAAAATAACCTTAGAAATAATTAATATGGTTAACTAATTTAGGAGGTGTTTTAAATGTTCAACCTGATTCCTTTCGGTTTAAGAACCTTTGACCGTTGTCCGGATTTATTCGCCGATGACTTTTTCAAAACCAATTTGGACAATTTTAAAACCGACATCAGCGAAACCGATGATAAATATCTAATCGAAGCAGACTTGCCGGGATTTGCCAAAGATGATATCGAGGTGACGTTCCGGGATGGCGCTTTGTCCATCTCCGCCAAACGCGACGATGTCTCCGAAGAGACCAAAGGTAATTACCTGCGCAAGGAACGCCGGACCGGTCAAGTAATCCGGACCTTTGTATTCGATAATGTCGACACCGACAATGTCAAAGCCGAATACAAAGACGGAGTGCTCAAAGTAAGCCTTCCCAAAAAGGAGGTGACGCCAACCGAAGTTCATAAGATCGACATTCAATAATTAATTAAATCAATAATTACATCAATCGGCTTAAAAGACCGGGCTTAATCCCGGTCTTTTTATTCAAATTCTTTTTTGACCAAGCCAAATGCTTGATTTACTGATAAACCTTTCCATCAACATTTAGACCCTGACACCGGTTCGTTATTTCAGTTAACCAAAACATCTTTAAAAATATAATTTTTCAAATGTTAATAATATTTTTTTAGACAAAATTTCTAATTTATTGTATAATAGTAATGATATGTTTTTAATTTGTGTAAACAATGTATTATATCGATTTTAAAGTAATTTATTAGTCTGAAGTATACATAATATAATTATTGATTTTATAATTGATGTTATTTTGTATAATCTAATGATCACTATTAAACCCAATTAAGAAACTAAATTACTTGGTTTCTTAAAATTTTGTTAAATTTCAAGTCTGGTTTTCGGCTTCATTTCCTTAGAAAAAACCGGCGAACGGTATTCATCATCCGTTATACGCCATCGCTGATCATAGTCGTTTTAAACCCAATTAAACGATTTTTCATGGTGTAGTAACATACTATTATCATCTTATCTGGTATAATGATCTTGTCGGATTTTGAAGACTAAAAAAGGAGAATATAAATGTTTGATCCTAACAGTCCGCTCCCAAAATATCACCAATTAAAAAAATATTTACAGCAAAAAATCCGTCAAGGCGAATTAGCCCCCGGTCAACAAATCGACACCGAGAATTACCTTGCCAAACAGTTTAACCTCAGCCGTCAAACCGTCAGGCAGGCTCTGGGAGACCTTGAAAAAGACGGGTGGATCATTCGCCAACAGGGTCGGGGTACTTTCGTGGCTGATCGGGCAGCCAAAAAATCCGGGC
>JAAYHS010000002.1 GCA_012735315.1 Bacillota bacterium
CCCGTTGAACCGCACCCAAATCCCAACCCCGGTAATCACCAATCCGGCGCTAACAAGGAAAACAACCGATCCCAAGCCGGTAACGGCCCTAATCCCCACCGTCAACCATTCGCGGCGAACAGCCGCCATCCATCGGATCATCTTTAGATCAAATCCGACAACGCCATTGGTTTGATACCACCAAGCGATCGCCATGAAAAAAACCGTTCCTAACAACGTCATCCAAATCGCCATGCCAAGCCGTCGTTTCTTTAAAACACCACTGCCAGCCATCAAACTCTTCACCTCTTAAACGCATCATATTATATACAAAAAAGTAGCCCGTTACAGGCTACTTTGACTAATATCTCCAAAACTAATTCCCTTAAAATCTAATCCCGGCAGTAACTAACGCTTGAGTAGCATCCTTGTCGTTTATTTCCTCCTTAACGCCGGCCACCCCAATCTCCAACGGTCCCAGATTAAATCCAATACCCGCCGTAAGCGCCATTGGGTCGCCTTTATTGGTAAAAGCGCCCAACCGTAAGGCAATTATATTCCAAAGAGCGGTTTGCTCGAAACCGATCCGGAACCGGGTTTGTTCGGGAGTAAACGGAAGCCGGGCGTCGCACTTTTGGATATCGAACGCCAGTAAAGTAGTTTTAAAGGGCCGGTAAGAAACGCCGACCGCATATTCCTTGGGCAAATCAACGGATTCGGAATAAGGCGCTTTCCCATTAGTAAGATGATAAACTTTTTCACCTTTCAAATCAACTTCTCCGCCGAGATTGCGCGCTATAAATCCGAAGGTTACCTGGTCGCTTAACCGGTATAAAACGCCCAAGTCGTAACTGATTCCATCGCCATCGGCATAGTAAGTTTCATTGGTTGTAGGCACTTTAACATTGCCTCCACCCAATCCCGCTATTACTTGTTTTAGATTGAGGCCGATCGCAATATCCTCTTTAATTTTGGCGGCAATCGTCACGGCGCCGTAATTAAAGCTGGATGCAGCCACATCTAAAGTCTCAAGCTCGGGATGGTCCACGCTGATGCTTGTCTCGGAATAAAAATTAACCCCCACAAACCTGGTGGTAATGCCGCCAAGCAACCCTAAATTCAAATAACCTCTCCCCAATTCAAAATCCAAGGGATTTAACCGTTCCAAATCGCTAATATTATCGATGGTATCCGAAAGAAAACTATAATCTTCTCCCTGGGCCCCAATTCCGAGCATTACCGAAGCGAATCTCACCTGAGTAATCCCCGCCGGGTTCCAATAAAACGCCGATTCGTCATCGGCCACCGCAGTAAACGCCCCGCCCATGCCCATGGCCCTGGTGCCAAATCCGATAGCGCCTAAAGCGGGTACCGCCATTGCCAGTAATAAAATCACACAAAAACCAAAAGCTAAGATCCTTTTCATCAAACTACCTCCCTGATTTATGTTCTGATTAGGGTATCGGTCAAAACATTTATGAGCTGAACTCTTTTTCAAATGTATTACCTCGAAAAGCGTAAACCGTTCAATAATTATAAAGTTCGGTAATTACCTTAAATATCCTTTAAATTTTAGCCAAAAATATTCTATTATTTATTGAAAGTAACCGAACTTACCGGATTTAAAAATCAGTAAAAACGTAAATATAAACTCAAATAAAAAACCCGGCTCACCGGGTTTCCAACTTAAACTCAAAATTCTAACTAATATAATGATTGGTTTTTAAATAGGTCTATGCTCACTGGGTCAGGTATTCGAAATGAATCCGAATATCCTCTGCAACCGAAATAATCCTTTCCATTATGAGGATTAACTAGAACCGTAACCTCCGAAAGCGGCCAAAAAACAAAAATCGCCTTACCCACTACATTTTCCAAGGGCACGAACCCCACATCCGAATACCGGCTGTCCCGGCTGCCGTTCCGGTTATCCCCCAACACAAAGATGGCGTCCCGAGGGACGGTTACCTGCTCGAAATCGGAATCCATCTCTTCCAGAATATACGGTTCATCTAAAGCCCGGCCGTTGACATAGAGGGTGGCGTCTTCGATCCAAACCGTATCGCCGGGCTCGCCGATGACTCTTTTAATAAACTTTTTAGAGGGATCTCCCGGGTATTTAAAAACAATAATATCGCCCGTCCGGGGGAGCCGAAAACGATAAATATATTTGTTGACGATCAGCCGTTCTCCGTCATGCAGAGTCGGTTCCATGGACGTTCCCTTAACCAAAAACGACTGCGCGATAAAGATAACGATAAAAAGAATCGTTACAACGGCGATCGCAAAAGCTTCAACATTTTCGCGGTATTCGGATTTTCTAATCTCAATCATCAACGCCCCTCCAATTTGGGGATATATGAAGCGAGCCGTGAGAAGCGGGAATTATCCAAGTGAAACGTGAAGAACCGGACGGTTTGCTTCCCGTGTCACTTCATACTTCCGACTTCTCACTTCCCAATTATACCTCGCGCCGTTCTTCAATTCGAGCCGATTTACCGGAACGTTCCCTCAGATAATATAGTTTGGCGCGGCGCACTTTACCTTTGCGAACGACCTCGATTTTACTCAACATCGGCGAATGGATCGGAAAAGTACGTTCTACTCCGACGCCTCCCGAAATTTTCCGGACGGTAAAGGTCTCTTTTAAACCGCCGTGGCTTTTTCTAATAACCAGGCCTTCATAAACCTGAATCCGTTCTTTGCCGCCCTCAACAACTTTAACATGGACTCTCACGGAGTCCCCCGGGATAAAATCCGGGATATCGTTACGCATCTGTTCGCGCTCGATAGTATCGATAATATTCATTATTTAACCTCCTCTCGGTTACCAAAGGTAGTTTCGTTTAGTTTCTCTTCCAAATATTTTTGCTCCGCGGCGGAGAGGGATAGATCCTTCAATAAATCGGGCCGCCGCAGCGCGGTCCGTAATAAAGCCTGTTTCCTACGCCAATCATTAATCCGGGCGTGATGGCCGCTGAGCAAGACGTCGGGTACGGTCATCCCTTCAAATTCATAAGGTCTGGTATATTGGGGATACTCCAAAATATTTTCGCTAAAAGAATCATCTTGCGCCGAAGTATCCGACCCCAACGCTCCGGGAATTAACCTGATTACGGCGTCGCTAACCACCATCGCCGCCAATTCGCCGCCGGTCAAAACATAATCGCCGATGGATATCTCCCGGTCAACCCAGGCTCTGATCCTTTCGTCGAATCCTTCATAGTGGCCGCAAATCAGAATCAAATGTTCCTCCGCAGCAAACTCCCTGGCGATCGCCTGTTTAAACAACTCGCCTTGGGGCGTCAGTAAGATCACTTTCCCCGGAGGATTGTCCCGTTGAACGGCCTTTAGACAACTGATGATCGGTTCCGGTTTTAAAACCATCCCGTCGCCCCCGCCATAAGGGACATCATCAACGGTCCGGTGTTTATCGGTGGTAAAGTCGCGAAAATTCCAAATCCGGAATTCTACCAAACCCTGTTCTTGAGCCCTTTTGATAATACTGCACCGCAAAGGACCGTTGAACATTTCCGGGAATAAGGTTAAAATTTGGAGCAACATCGTTTACTCCTCCACCAGACCGGGAAGGGGGTCCACCAACATTCTGCTTTGCCCGAGATCGATCTCTTTAATAACGCTCTTCAAAGCCGGAATCAAGGTTTCCCGAGTTCCGTCCCGAATCAGGTAAACATCATTAGCTCCGGTCTCCAGTATTTGAACAATTACTCCCAAATACTTCCCGTCGATGGTAAACACCTTCAGGCCTTCAATTTGGTCGTAATAATAACGGCCATCGGTAAGCTCCGGCCGTTCCGAAGCGGGAATCATAATCAATCCCCGTCCTAAGGAAGCGGCGGCCGTAAGGTCGTCAATTCCCAGAAACTTTAACAACACAAATTCCTTAAATAAGCGGTAGCTTTCAAGCTCCAGTTCGCGCAGGCCCTTGTCGTTTTTCAAGTAAACCCGCCGTATTTGGCCAAAACGATTGGGATTATCGGTATGGGGAATTATCTTAACCTCGCCCCGTATCCCTTGGGCTTTAATAATCTCACCTACCGAAATCAAATCCGATTCGTCCCTGGTCATGGTTTATCTGTTGCTCAACTCAACGGATACCTTTTTATTATCCCGCAGAGCGCAAGCTTTTACCACATTACGCAACGCTTTAATTATCCGGCCTTGCTTTCCGATTATTTTACCGACATCTTCGGTGTTAACCGTGATCTCCAATAAAGTATGATTATTGCGCTCCAATTTAGTCACCCGGACATCGTCTGGGTGATCAACCAAAGCTTTAGCGACTTGCAAAACTAAATCTTTCATAAACACACCTCACTCTTTTAAGATGAACCAAAAATAATTTTAAATTATATTTTAACAAAACAGCAATCCCTTTACTAAAAAAGAGCGATTTTTTTGGTTCATCCTACCGACAAGATCAGGCAATCACACCGACTTGCTTAAAGAGCCGTTTTACGGTATCGGAGGGTTGAGCGCCTTTTTTCAGCCAATCCTGCGCTTTTTCCTTATCGATCACCAATTCTACCGGATCAACAATCGGATTATAGTGCCCGATAATCTCAATAAACCGGCCGTCGCGCGGCGCGCGGGAATCGGCTACCACCAATCGGTAAAACGGTCGTTTTTTTGCCCCCATTCGATTCAAACGAATTTTAACCACTTTCTCACCCCCTTCAAACAGTTCCCAGTTAATTACTAGAGTAATGCTTATAAATTTCGTTCACAGTTCCCAGTTTTCGGTTTTTTCGGAAAAGCTTTTTGGGGTAACTAACAATAGAGCTTAACCAACAGCTTGAACAAAAAACTAACATTCATAATTAACTCTCGGTTGGGAACTAGCTCTATATAATCAACTAACAGTTATAAACGGTAAACTGGGAACGAACCCCAAGTATAAGCTAATTTAAAAAGGTTTTTTCGGTATTTTGCCTTTGCTAATATCGGCGAATTGTTTCATCAACTTGCGGGTCTGTTCAAATTGTTGCAAGACCCGGTTTACATCTTGAACCGTAGTGCCGGAACCGGCCGCGATTCGCCGCCGTCGGCTTCCGTTAATCAATTGGGCGTTGGAGCGTTCCTGTTTGGTCATGGACTGAATGATCGCCTCCACCTTAACCAGTTCCCGCTCATCAACCTGGAGCCCCTTCAGTTGCTTAGTGTATTGGCCGGGAAGCATCCCCAAGATCTGTTCCAAGGGGCCCATCTTGCGCATCTCCCGTAATTGATCCAAAAAATCTTCCAATGTAAAATCGGCCTTGCGGACTTTATCAAAGAGACGCTTCGTTTTCTGAGGGTCAATACTGGCTTCCGCTTTTTCGATCAGGGTTAGGACATCGCCCATTCCCAAAATCCGGGAAGCCATTCGTTCGGGATGAAACGGCTCCAACTGATCCATTTTTTCGCCCAGTCCAACATATTTGATCGGGCATTTGGCAACGGCCCGGATCGACAAGGCGGCTCCGCCTCTGGCGTCGCTGTCCAATTTGGTTAAAATCACTCCGGACAATCCAATCGCTTCCTGAAAAGAACCGGCCACATTGACCGCATCCTGACCGGTCATCGCGTCAACCACCAATAAGATTTCATCCGGTCCGACCGCGGTTTTAATCTCTTTCAACTCCGCCATCATTTCCGCATCGATATGGAGCCGGCCCGCGGTGTCAATTATCAAAGTATCTTTCTGTAAGTTGACGGCGTGTTCTTTCCCCCGGCGCGCTATCTCTACCGGATCAGCCCCCTCCAGGTGGAACACCGGAATATCCAATTGTTTCCCCAAAACTTGAAGTTGTTCGACAGCCGCCGGACGATAAATATCGGCGGCTACCAATAAGGGGCGGCGCCCCTTCTTCTTTAAAAGTCCGCCTAATTTCCCGGCGGTGCTGGTTTTACCCGCGCCCTGAAGGCCGATCAGCATAATTACCGTGGGAGGCTGACTGCTGAGGATTAGCGGTGATTCCTTCTCCCCCATCAACCGGGTCAATTCGTCATAGACGATTTTAATCACCTGTTGACCCGGGGTCAGGCTGTTCATAACTTCTTGGCCGATAGCCCTTTCCTTGACGCTCGCGATAAAATCCTTCACTACTTTAAAGTTCACATCCGCTTCCAAAAGGGCAAGCCGGACTTCGCGCAAGGATTCTTCGATGTTTTTCTCGCTTAGCTTCCCCATCCCGCGCAACTTACGAAAAGTAGCTTGTAATTTATTTGAAAGGTTCTCAAATACCATTAAGGAACCTCCGCCGTCGGACTTAATTCTCGGATTCAATTAATTGCAAGATCTGCTCTTTGATTTGGAGCAATTCCGGTTTGATAGGGTTTGACTCGGCCGTTTGATTCAAAATCGTTTGCAGCCGATCCTTAATCGCCGTTAAAAGCGTTTGTTGCCGGGAATACCGTTCCAGTAAACCGAGTTTCGCCTCAAAATCTTCGATTATTTTTTCACTGCGCTGCAGCAAATCATGGACTGCTTGCCTGGAAACTCCCTCGGCATCGGCAATCTCCGCCAAGGACCAATTTTCCAGAAAATATAATTCCATCACCCGTTGTTGTTTTTCAGTTAACAAGCCGCCGTAAAAATCATAGAGGAGTCCGGTTCTGACTAATCGCTCCACCAACTTCCTCCCAAAGCTGTCAAGTATTTTTACTTAACAGCACTAGTATACCCGGCGCTCAAAAAGTTGTCAAGTAAAAAATAGTTGATAATTATTCCGAATTAAATATTTCAAAAATTCCCAACGCCTTCAATTTGGTCACCACATCCCGGACAGTGGGTTCATTAAACTTTTTTAAGATATTGCCGATATGAGTTCGAATCGTGGAAAATTCCACATGCCTTATCCGGGCAATCTCGCTCTGGGTGTGTCCCTCCGCCAATAAACGCAGCAAACTCAATTCCGTAGGGGTTAACTTATAGACGATATTCAGGGTGGCGGTTAAATTAGCCCGCTCGGCGCGGATCGCTTGAAATTCCTCCCGGATCATTTTGGCGATCCGGGAACGGATTGGAGATCGATCCTGAGCCGCGGCCCGCACCGCCTCCAAAATTTCAGACGCCGATGCGTTTTTTAAAATATAATCCACCGCTCCGGCTTCAAAAGCCGCGAACACCGTCTCGCTATCCTCAAAATGAGTCAACACCACCGAACGTATTTGAGGCGCTTCGTTCGATATGATACGGATGGCGTCCACCCCCGCCCGCGGTGTTTCCATCTCCAAATCCATTAAAACCACATCCGGCTTGGTTGACAATGCCTTTTCCACCGCGGCGGTCCCGCAATCCACCGCCGCCAAGACTTTCATATCCGGTTCATGACTCAAAACCATGTATAAATACTCGCGAATCGGCAGCACATCCTCGGCGATAACAACTCGAATCGAATCTTCCGCCATTCTTTCACCCGCCTTAATATGGTTTGACCAATGCCTCGCCCAGCAGTCCTTTAAATCTGTCAAAGTTAGGATAGATATTCCAACCTTTATTGACCTCGGGATGATTACGGTAGTATTCCTCCAATTTTCGGTTCCAGAGATCATCAAGCCGTTGTAACTCCAAACCAAGATCTCCCCCTTCCGTCAAGATCTTCCGAAAAATTGTAAAAGGATTATCGGTTGGAGCTTCCCACCCCGGTAAGATCGGATAAGTCGCCAAGTAATCCTGATCCAGAGTCTGAGCGAATTCTTTAAATCCGCGGATCTTGGGAGTGACTTTCACATATTTGGAAGCCACCAAGGGGTCGGGATCGATGATTTTACCTTTTTCATACATCTTAGCCCTGATTTCATAACGATTAAACCATTTCACCACATCCCAGGCTTCAAGACGATACCGGCTCTGAGCGTTAATACTCCAAAACCCGCCGATAATCATGGCACGGGATTTTCCGTGATACTTGCCGTCATAAGTTGGGATCGGGGCTACACCCCAATCGCATTTCACCGGAAATTGTTCATTGAGAACCCCCACATCCCAAAACTCGCCCATAAACATGCCGATCTTGCCTTCGGCAAATTGGGATCTTAAGGCGTCATTTGTTAAATAAACGGTTCCGGGAAACATGGAGCCGTCTCGCTCCAAGTCCAGTAATAACTTAAAGACTTTTTCATAACCGCGCATCGCCCACCGGCCCCGTTTCCAATCCCAATAGGCCGGTTCTCCGTTGGCCTCCGCCCATTGGCTCGGCATCCATTCCAATTGCCAGGAACCTGCTCCGCAGTACGCAAAACCAAAAACCCTGCCTTTCCCCCGCTCGGTAATTTGGTGGGCGGCTCTCCGTAATTCGGAATAGGAACGGGGCGGTTGATCCGGGTCCAAACCGGCGGCTCGAAAAAGATCGCGGTTATAAATCAACCGGGAATTATAAACCTGCGCCGGAATGGCGTAAACATGACCTTTGTAGGTCGTAACCCCTTCGATCCAATACCAGTCGGGCCACTGCTTCTTCCATTCCTCGAAGTC
>JAAYHS010000174.1 GCA_012735315.1 Bacillota bacterium
GGGCGAAAAGAATTCGCAAGCTTCAATGAGTTCGATAAGTCCGTCACATCATTTACGAAAATTGGCAACAAATTCGATAACCCCGAATTACTGGAAATGGCGAGCGCTTAATTTCTTATGTTTTGTAATGTTTTGTATTCACAGCAGCAGAAGGTGGTGGGATTATGGCATATAGCCAATGGCGAGATGTAACCAAAAGAAATCCTTGCCCTATATGTGGGAAACCGGATTGGTGTTCGACTAATGGAATCTTTGTATGTTGCCGTCGGGGCGATGGCGGCGGGATAGAAAGACAAGACAAGAGCGGCGGGACTTATTGGCTTTACCGAGTCGATGCTGGCGGAATTGATTATAACCCGAATAATATTGAAATTTCAGAACCCCCTCCAAGCAAAGACAGTAAAAGAGCAACGCCCGACGTTTTGCATAAAGTTTATTCTGACTTTAAAGGGATGCTCTCATTATCACAATCCCATAAGGAAAACTTGCTTCAAAGAGGACTGTCAGAGTCTGAAATTACATTGCGCGAATATAAGACTTTACCCTTAATGGGTAGAAGTAGGATTGCCCGGGAATTAGGTAGACGATATGGAAACGATATATGCCACGTTCCAGGGTTTTATTTAAAAGAAGGCAATAATGGCAAATCCTATCCCACTTTTGCCGGCCGCCCCGGAATCTTGATCCCTGTCCGTAATTTTGACGGCAAAATAGTTGGTTTTAAAATTCGAATCGATAAGCCCGAAGAAGGGGAACCAAAATATACTTGGTTTTCCTCTAACGGGCGACCAGGAGGCACCGGCGCAGTAAACTCTCTGCATTTCCCGCTTTTTGATGGTCCTGAAAACGTTATCCGGATTACAGAAGGAGAGCTTAAGGCAGACATCTCCACAGCCCTAAGTGGAATTTGGACCTGGTCACTTCCCGGTGTTAATTCATGGCGATTGGCGCTTCCAGTTTTGAAAGAAATTAAGCCGGAAAAGGTCTTGGTATCATTTGATGCAGATTGTTGGCAAAACCGAAACGTAGCCAATCATCTAGTAGCGTTCATCGAAGAGTTGCAGTCGAGGCAGTTGGGCGGTGAGTCAGAGTGAGTGAAGAAACATCCAAAAAACAAGATATAAAAATATCTCTTGAAACCTGGGACCCCGAAAACGGAAAAGGAATTGATGATCTGTTAGCTGCCGGCCACTCTCCCCAGGTGTTAGATGGCGAGGCTGCTTTGGCTTTTGCAAAACAGGTTAAAAAAGAAGCCCAAGAAGCCGACCCTTCCCCGGCCATGAAGAGAATTCAAGAGCAAATTGAAAGAGTAAAAGAAGAACAAAGCGCAGTCTTGGCTTTCGATGAAGATTTCATTAAAAGCCTTGCTGGGCAATCTTCCGTGGTCATCGGGGAAGTTAAGGCTGCTCTGAAAGAGGTTTTAGGTTCCAAACTAAACTTAAACGATTTCAGTAAAGCAATTAAGGAAGCTCAAAACCGGACACAGCGAGACAATTTAGTTGTTATTACTGGGGGCGGGAAACAAGAGAAAGGACTAAAAATCCCTCCGCTTTTAGAGCATGAATATGGTTATTACAAAAACGTCGATCGCGGAGGAGAGATTTGGCCAGAAATCTTATCTAATTTCAAGCTGCATACTAAAGAGCGGATTGTAATGCAGGACGGCTCCGAGTTTGTTAATGCTGATTTATCTATTGAGGGAGAAAAACCCTATCCAATCTTGCTTCCTCCCAAGGCTTTTCTTTCTTCGCGTGACCTCCTGGTGGGGCTCAAGACTTCGCGCGCTGTTTGGATGGGTAAAGATATGGATGTTCAGTTACTTAGAAACCATCTACTAAAACAAAACGCCCCAACTTTGAATGGAGTTGAATCTGTAGGTAGATACGAGGATTATATAGTTTTACCAAACATAGTTCTTGACAAGAACGGTCCAGTAGAAAAACCATCTTTGACTTTAATTAATCCGGGCAATCACAATTATCTTGATGCCCTCCCTAAAAAATATCCTTCTCGAGAAGAACATTTCCAGGCGGCTAAAAGTATTTATGAGAACCTAACCAGGATTAATGAACCAAGCGTGATTGGTTCAGTTATTGGATGGTCTTTTGCGCTTCCGTGGTGTGATCTGTTACGAACAACTCCGGGATGGGGCGGGTTCCCTCACTTAGTTATTTGGGGCGCCGCTGGTTCTGGTAAGACAGAAACCTGTAAGACTGTTTTAAGGTTAAGTGGAATACCTTGGTCGTTTGAACCTTTTGCCCTTCCTAAAACAAGGTTTACTAGACTCAACGTATATTCGTTAACGAGTTTAACTCCAGTGTTTATGGATGAGTACAGACCAGGCGCATGGCCAAGGCACGAATCTTCTAAAGTCCATGAAGAGTGGCGTGGATGTTATAACCGACTCCAGGACGAACGGGGACAAGCGGATTTAAGCACAAAGACATATTCGTTATGCGCACCGCTGATTATTGCGGGAGAAGACCGACCGCGAGACACAACAGCATTAGAAGAAAGAATCATTGCCATTAACCCTAAAAAAGAAGTGGTGGCTGGAGAAACTAAAGAGTTTGGAACAGAATGCAAAAAGGCTTTTTCTCAACTCCACCAGGTTTCTTTGGAAGATTTTGCATTGCCTTTTTGGTCATGGAGTTTAAGAGTAGCCGATTGGAGACACAGAGTCCAAGAAGCGAGAAAGTCTATTATCAACTGGAAAAACCGGACCGGGTATGCGATGCCTAACCGGGTGGTTAATAACTTGGCCATTATGTTGTTCGGTTGGTCCATTTTCGAGGATTATGGAAGCTATTTAGGATTAAAACCAGCGTCATTTATTAACGGTGGTTCAGTGTTCAATGCTTTTATTGCCGCATATTTAGAAGTTATGCCCGATGGAAAGCAAACAAGCGAATTGGATGAACTATTTATCTTTATTGGACAGATGGTTGTTAACGGCGTTTTGGAACCGGATGTTCATTTCGCCACGTTTAAAGAAAACCAAATTGTGGTTCGGATCCCGGAAATCCTACCCAAAGCTTATGAGTATGCACGAAGGTCAGACAGAAAGAGAGAGCTCTTGGGACTCGATGCTTATAGATCTCTAATTAAAAATGCAGCGGAGAAAGAAGGCTCTTATGTTTTGTCGACTTCAGAACGAGCAGACTTTCATAGCCCAGCCGGTGGTCGAGCACAATTCAGGGGGGTTCTCATTGATCCACAAATACTGGAAGAGCAAACTGGCGTTGAAACTAATATATGGTTTAAAGGGACGACTCGGGATTATATTGCCTTTAATAGTTATCCGTGGCAAAGATAATGCCATGAGACACCTGTGACAGTTTAGTGACAGGGTTGGTGTCACAGTAAAATTCGAGGTAATTAAGGGTTTAACTATATATGTGACACTTGTGACATTAAATATATATATATATACACGCGAGACCTACCTTATAACGCGTAAGGTATAAGGTGTATTTATAGGAGAGGTATGTATTAAAAATTTAGCGTCACAGTGTCTCAAAATAATAAAACACCAGCTAAATACAGTTGTTTTACGAGACAACAGGTTGTCACAGGTGACGCTTTATGTATGTCACAGGAATTTGGGAGGTGATTTTTTGAGTCAATTCAGTAGATTTGATGCAATGTTGAGCGGTGAAATGAAAGACGGGGCGGCGGTTGTAAACCAAAAAGGTCGGACCATCACCGACCCCCGCTCCGACCTAACCGAAGATTCCGTGCTCTGGTCCCGGCTGCTTGCCTTGGCCAAGGAAGAGACTGAACGCCTGAACAATAAAACCACCGTCAAGCAAAAACCAACCGGTTCTTACTTCGGTGTGCTTCACGGGTTTCGCTGCGCA
>JAAYHS010000175.1 GCA_012735315.1 Bacillota bacterium
AAGCCTCGGAAACCATTCATAATATTAACGGTGTCGAGATAAAGAATCTGAGCGCCGTGGTCCGGGATGGAAAAGTAGCCGGGTATAAAGCCGATTTGCATTTGTCGTTTAAGGTAGACGGGAGTTAAAAAGAATCCACCCATGAGAATGGGTGGATTTCTTTACTTATAGCTAAAAGGTTGCTGTAATACCTATAGTCATAACACTATCAGTAATATCAAGGGTTCCGGAGAAATCTTCATATGACATGTCTTGAACTTTGTATCCGAGGGTGGCAACAATATTTTCGGTAATTTTAAAACCCAACTTGAGTCCATATTTCATAATGTTGGTATCTCCGGATAACCTTTTGCCAAATAGAGTCGTTGAACCATCAATAAGTAAGTTCAAAGCAAAATAACCTTCAATAAAAAATTGTTGGCTCATATCTGAAAAACCTTTCACTCCAAATAACATTCCTGAGTAATCAATCTCAGTATCAGATGATGCAGATAAATACTCTATTGTAAAGAAAGCCTTTTCAGAAAATCCAAATCCGGAGATAATATCTAAGCAAGACGCGTCGCCGCCTCCATCATAAGATATTAAAGCATATTCTCCTCCGAACAGAAAATTATTGCTAATAAATTCACCACCTATAATAAATCCTTCAGTATCAATGTCCCCTTTTAAAAATTGCTTTGCTCCAGGAATGCCAATTTTTAGTTCTTCTGATCCACTTGCAATAAAATACTTATATTACCACTCTTAAATTAGTTGTCAATAATTTATTTGTAGTTATGTATTTTTTTGGGGAATTATTTATCAGATGCACGAACCTTCAATTTTTTAACACTTAATCAGAGCCTTTTAGGAGAAAAAGCTTCTGAAAATAGCGACTTTTTATTAGAAAAGACCTTATTTGATAGTTACTTATAGCTTCCATTCTCGCAATGTAAGGATTAAAGGTTGGGAATGAGAGGCATGGGGCATGGAAAAAGATTGAAGTAAATGATGAGGAAGTGGTTGGGTCTAAAACCCGACCCTTTGTCCCTGAAAAGGATCGCTTTCGGACTTCCATGTCCTTCGCGACTTCGTCCCATCCCGGAACATTGCTAAGTATCTAAAAACATTTAAACTCCCTGCGAGGCTGGGCAAAATTTCGAAAATTAAACCCTAAATTACCGTCGATTATTTCCTCACCGGCAGGAGTTTACCCCGAAACCGCGAAAAAAAGGGTAATTTATTTTTTAATCGAGGTGATTTCGATAGTCGGCGGGATCATTATTGAAAAAGGCCTGACGCCGGAGGCGATTAACAGCCGGATGCGCGAAATTGGGGTTGATCCGCGAGGCGTGGCGATCATGGCCGATAAATTCGAGCATTATCAAGTCCGGATTTTTGACTTGACTTTCAGGCAGGCGGCAATCATCAAACAGGAAATGCTGGCCCGGGGGGCGGAAGCCGCGGTTCCCTGGCAGGTTTGCAGTTGGGAGAAGGAAGAGACCGGTTATACGTATCAGGCCTTCCTTAGCGGCACCAGGCGTCAGTTGGACCAATTTATCGCCAAACTCAAACAACAGCCTTTCGGACTGGAAAAGATCGCCGCGAAGCTGGAGACGGCCTTAAATAACTATTCCGGCGCGGCTACCGATTTTAAGCTGTTGATTCAAGGCAAAACTTATGATCTAAAAGCCCGCGCGCATATCATGGGCATTATCAATCTTACCCCCGATTCCTTTTCCTACGACGGCTTATACGGTCAAGCCGGTTATATCGATTTAGCCCTCAAACAAGCCGAGGAGATGGTGGCCGCAGGGGCCGACTTTTTGGACTTGGGCGGCGAGTCGACCCGTCCGGGAGCGGAAAAGGTATCCGCGGATGAAGAGGCCAAGAGGCTCTTGCCGGTCTTGAAAGAACTGACGCGGGCGGTCTCGGTCCCGATCTCGGTCGACACTTATAAACCGGCTGTGGCGGAAGCCGCTTTAGAGATGGGAGCTGTGATGATTAACGATATTTGGGGGTTGCGCTCTCCCGACGATCCGGAGGGCCGAATGGCCCAAGTGGCGGCGTCGGCCAAGTGTCCGGTGATCCTCATGCATAACCGGGAAGAACCGGAGTACCGGTTTTTAATGAAAGAGATTATCGAATCCTTGGAAAAATCGATTGAAATCGCTCTCGCCCATGGAGTCGATTTTGAACAAATCATTATCGATCCCGGCATTGGATTCGGCAAAACTTATCATCACAATCTCCAAACGCTCCAAAACCTCGACCAGCTTCGGGTCTTGGGAAGGCCGATTTTACTTGGGACTTCCCGGAAGTCGGTGATCGGGTTGACCCTTGACCTTCCGGTGGAAGAACGGCTCGAAGGAACGATCGCCGCCAATTTGTGGGGTGTCGCCAAGGGAGCGAATGTACTGAGAGTTCATGATGTAAAAGCCGCGACCAGGGCGGTGAGGATGTATGAAGCCATCGCCAATGCCTAACCGGGTCTTCATCGGACTCGGCGCCAACATGGGGGATCCCGCCTCCAATTTGCAAAAAGCCCTGCAATTATTGGAAGCATCCTTTAAGACGGGTTTTTCGGTTTCTCCCGTATACCGGAGCGAACCGGTGGGAGTCAAGGAGCAACCCTGGTTTTTAAATCAAGCCGCTTGCTTTTACGACAACTTAAGGCTGGGACCGACGGCGATCCTTAAAATATTGAAGGAGATCGAAATTCAAATGGGAAGAGAACCGACGGTCCGTTTCGGTCCCCGTTTAATCGATTTGGATCTTTTATTATACGAAAATTGGGTCTTGGAAACCGGAAGTTTGGTCGTTCCCCACCCCCGGTTGACGCAACGTTCCTTCGTCCTGCTGCCGTTGTTGGATCTGGAACCGGCTTTGGTCGATCCCCGTTCCGGAACGGCTTTGCGGGAAATTTGGGATCGAAACCGGAATTCTTTTAGCGAGTGTTATAAAGCATGAATGAAGTATTGAAATTGTAATTCGTAAGTGTTATTATTAAGATGATTATAAAATTTGGAACAAAGTTTACCGGGAAGTTTTTTATAGCGGGTTTTGTGAAAAAGAAAACAATCACAAACTTCGGATCTTGATAATATAATAACCCGTATTTGCGGGGTTGGAGGAGTGTTCATGAAGGAGCAAGTTAAACATTGCGCGTGTCAAACCGAAACCGAACAGGAAAAGCTGGAGCGTATCGGCGAAATGATTGAGGAATACAAAGGCCTGGAAGGGAATTTGATTCAGGTTTTACATTTGGCCCAAGGCATCTACGGTTACCTTCCATTGCATTTGTTGGAATTCATAGCCGCGAAGCTCAACCTGCCTTTATCAAAAGTTTATGGAGTAGCCACTTTTTATTCATTCTTTTCGACTAAACCGCGCGGAGAATATAAGATTAAGGTCTGTTTGGGAACCGCTTGCTATGTGAGGGGCGGTAAAAAAATCGTGGAACGGTTGCGGGAAATTTTAGGGATCGAGGTCGGCGAAACTACGCCCGACGGCAAATTTACCTTAGAAGTTATGCGCTGTATCGGGGCCTGCGGATTAGCTCCGGCCATCACTATCAACGATCAGGTTTTCAAGCAAGTAAACCCCGATAAGTTACAAAAGTTAATTGAAAAGTATTATTGATGAATTGAGGTGGATGGCATTGAGTAACCAGAAGGCGGTTAAAATTAGGAACGGCGAAGATTTGCTGAAGATAAAAAATGAATACCGCAAAAGGATTGAGCGCTACCGCTATCATGTGTTGGTCTGCGCGGGCGCGGGCTGCCTTTCTTCCAATTGCCGGGATGTGCTGGATGTTTTATTAAAATCGATTCAAGAATATGAGTTAACGGAAAAAGTAACGGTCAGCGAAACCGGGTGTATCGGGACTTGCGCCATCGGTCCGGTCATGGTGGTAATGCCGGAAGGCGTGTTTTATAATCAATTGACTCCCGCCGATGTGCCTAAAATCGTGGCTTCGCACTTGGTCGACGGCAATATTCTGACTGAAAAGACTTATTTGGACCCCAAAACCGGAAATCATCTCCCCTATTTGAAAGATATCCCTTATTTCAACAAACAAGTAAAAATCGCGCTTCGCAATTGCGGAACAATGGATTACGCCTCTTTGGAAGCGTATATCGGCCGCGATGGATATCAGGCTTTAAACAAAGCCTTAACGACGATGAAGCCTGCGGAAATCGTAGCCGAAATCAAAAAGTCCGGACTGCGCGGCCGCGGCGGCGGCGGTTTTCCGACCGGAGTCAAATGGGAAGCCGGGCTGAAGGCTCCCGGCGCCGAGAAATATATTGTCTGTAACGCCGATGAGGGCGACCCCGGCGCTTTTATGGATCGCAGCATTTTGGAAGGGGATCCTCATTCGGTGATTGAAGGAATGTTGATTGCCGGTTTGGCGATCGGCGCCAATAAAGGCTATGTATATGTCAGGGCCGAATACCCGCTGGCGGTGGAGCGATTGTCCCAGGCGATCGCCGCGGCCCGCGAAGCGGGTTTGCTGGGTAAAAAGATCCTCCAAAGCCAATTCGATTTTGATCTGGAGATCCGGATCGGCGCCGGCGCTTTTGTTTGCGGTGAAGAGACGGCCTTGATGGCTTCGATCGAAGGCGAACGGGGCGAGCCTCGCCAGAAACCGCCTTTCCCGTTTGAACACGGCTTGTTCGGCAAACCGACCATTATCAATAATGTGGAGACCATTGCCAATGTTCCGGCGATCATTCTTAACGGCAGCGACTGGTTTACCAAGATCGGAACCGAAGGCAACAAAGGGACCAAAGTGTTCGCCTTGGCCGGAGATATCAGCAACACCGGTATCCTTGAAGTGCCGATGGGCATTTCCTTGGGTGATATTATTTACGATATCGGCGGCGGGATTCCCAGAAACAAACAGTTTAAAGCGGCTCAAACCGGAGGCCCGTCCGGAGGTTGCATTACCAACCGGCATTTGAATACCCCGATCGATTATGATTCCTTAAAAGATTTGGGAGCAATCATGGGCTCCGGCGGGTTGATTATCATGGACGAAGACACCTGCATGGTGGATGTGGCCCGCTTTTTCATGGAATTCATCCAGGAGGAATCCTGCGGCAAATGCGTTCCTTGCCGGCTCGGCACTAAGAGGATGTTGGAGATCCTGGAACGGATCACTCGCGGCGAAGGCCGGGAAGGCGATATTGAATTGCTGGAAGAATTGGGGGCGACGATCCAAGAGACGGCCATCTGCGGTTTGGGGCAGACCGCTCCCAATCCGGTCCTCAGTACCATTAAAAACTTCCGGGAGGAATACGAGGAACATATTAAGTATAAATACTGCCGGGCCGGAGTCTGCGGCGACCTCTTTATTTCTCCTTGTCAAAACGCTTGTCCGGCCGGGGTTAACGTGCCGGGTTACGTAGCGTTGATCGTCGCCGGCCGGATCCGGGACGCCTATAATCTAATCAGGAAAGAAAATCCGTTTCCGGCGGTATGCGGCCGGGTATGCACCCATCCCTGCGAAAGCAGGTGCCGCCGCGGTCAATTGGATGAACCGATCGCGATCGCCGATTTAAAGAGATATATTGCCGATGAAATTTTAAAAGGCGACGAACCTTATATGGATCTGGTGTTCCCTCAAAAAGGGAAGAAAGTCGCGGTGATCGGCGCCGGACCTTCCGGATTAACCTGCGGTTATTATCTGGCCCGGCTCGGTTATGAGGTTAATGTTTATGAATCGCAACCGGTAGCCGGCGGCGTATTGGCGTTTGGGATTCCGGAGTATCGGCTTCCGAAAGAAGTATTGCGCCATGAAATCCGGATGATCGAACAAGTGGGCGTCAAAATTCATCTCAATACTGAAATCGGCAAGGATCTGACCTTTGATGAGTTGAAAAAGAACAACGACGCGATTTATATAGCCACCGGAACGCAGTTTTCCCGTAAAATAGGCGTACCGGGCGAGGATTTGCCCGGAGTTTATCACGGATTGGATTTTCTGCGCGACGTAAATTTAGGTAAAGATGTTAAAGTCGGCAAAAGAGTGGCGGTCATCGGAGGCGGAAATACCGCGATTGACGCCGCCCGGGTGGCGCGCAGGCTCGGCGCCGAAGAAGTCACCATTTTATACCGCCGGCTTCAAGAAGACATGCCGGCCGATTCCAGAGAGATTCGCGATGCGGTGGAAGAGGGAGTCAAAATCATTCCCTTGGTGGCGCCGGTCCGGATTGTCGGGGAAAAAGCGGTCGCCGAATTGGAATGCGTCCGGATGGAATTGAAGGAATATGACGCCAGCGGCCGTCGCAAACCCAAAGAGATCCCCGGTTCCGAGTTTAAGATTCCGGTTGATATGGTGATTCCGGCGGTCAGCCAATACTCGGATTTGCCTTTCATTAATAAAGATGAGGTAGAGATTACCGAGTGGGGAACTTTTGTCATCGATAAAGACTCGCTGATGACTAAAATGGAAGGCGTTTTCGCCGGGGGAGACGTGGTGCGCGGGTCCGACGTGGTGATTACGGCGATCGCCGACGGTAAAAACGCCGCCATGGCTATTGATAAATACTTGGGCGGCAAAGGCGTGTTAAACACCGGCGAGGAGATTGAGATCCCGAAAGCGGCCGATGAAAAAGAATTGGTTGAACACGAACGCTTCACCATGAAATATCTGGATCCCGCTATTCGGAAAGACTGTTTTGACGAGGTTGCCGTCGGTTTTCATAAATTAAACGCGATTGCCGAAGCTATGCGCTGCTTGCGCTGTGACAGGAGGGCTTAGTATGGTGACATTAACGATTAACCAAAAAAAGATTACCTGCGACGAGGATTTGACTATCCTTGAGGCAGCCAAGGAAAATCATATTCTGATCCCCCATTTCTGTTACTTGGAGGGAGTGCACCAAATCGGTTCTTGCCGGATTTGCGTCGTTGAGGTGGAAGGAGCTAGAACCCTGCAGCCTTCCTGTATGGTTAAAGTCAGAGACGGAATGGTGGTTCATACCAATTCGGAAAAAGTTAAAAAAGCGCGTAAACTCCTTTATGAACTGATGCTTTCCGACCATCCCCACGACTGCTTGAGCTGTCCCAGAAATCAAAATTGTGAATTTCAGAAGCTGGGGGAACTGATTCAAATCGATGAATTTCGCTTCGAAGGCGAACGCTCGAAAACCTTTATTGATGACTCTTCGCCGTCGATCGTTCGCGACACGTCCAAATGTATTCTTTGCCGCAGGTGTGTGACGGTATGCAACCAGATTCAGGGCGTGGGAGTTTTAAATGCTCAACATAGGGGCTTTAAAACGGTAATCGGCGCCGCCGACGAATTGCCTTTAAATTCGGTGAATTGCGCCTTTTGCGGTCAATGCACCACGGTTTGTCCGGTGGGGGCCCTTCAAGAAAAAGACGCCATTTCCGAGGTTTGGAAGGCTCTTTTCGATAAAAACAAACGGGTGGTCATTCAAACCGCGCCGGCGATCCGGGCCGCTTTGGGAGAGGAGTTCGGCTATCCTCCCGGAACGCTGGTAACCGGAAAAATGGTCACCGCTTTGCGGGAGATAGGTTTTGACGATATTTTCGACACCAACTTTGCCGCCGATTTGACGATCATTGAGGAAGGCAATGAATTGTTGCAGCGGGTCAAAGCCGCTTTCTCGGGAGGAAAAGCGGTCTTGCCGATGATCACCAGTTGCAGCCCGGGCTGGATCAAATACATCGAACATGCTTTTCCCGAGGAAGTTGACCACCTTTCCACCTGTAAGTCACCGCATATGATGATGGGCGCTTTGGTAAAATCCTACTACGCCGAAAAAATCGGGGTGGACCCCAAAGACATCTTCGTGGTTTCGGTGATGCCTTGCACCGCCAAGAAATTCGAAATAACCAGGCCGGAGATGGTTAATAACGGTTGTCCCAATGTGGACGCGGTCTTGACCACCAGAGAACTGGCGCGGATGATCAAAGACGCGGGAATAGATTTTACCGAACTTAAAGATTCTTCCTTCGACAACCCGCTGGGAATGTCGACGGGAGCGGCCGACATCTTTGCGGCCACCGGCGGAGTAATGGAAGCCGCTTTGCGGACGGTTTACGAAATAATCACCGGGAAAGAGCTGCCTTTTGAGCAACTCCACGTCAAGCCGATTGTCGGGTTGAGTCAAATTAAAACTGCGGAAATTACCATCGAAGATCCTTTGCCCGAATATGACTTTTTAAAGGGAGTAACCCTTAAAGTGGCTGTAACCAGCGGTTTGTCCGGCGCCAAACAACTTATGGACCAAGTAGCCCAAGGGAAGTCGCCTTATCATTTCATTGAAGTGATGGGATGTCCGGGAGGATGTATCAGCGGGGGCGGTCAACCGCGGCCTACCAATAATAATATCCGCAAGAAACGATTGGAAGCGATTTACCGGGAAGATGAAGGTAAAGAATTACGAAAATCCCATGAAAATCCCTTCATTGCTGAAATTTATGAAAAATTTCTTAAGGAGCCGTTGGGCCATAAGTCCCATGAGTTGCTGCACACGAAATATACCAAACGGGGAGTTTATAATGAGTATTTAAAGTAAGTTTTTTGGTCTTATAGTAGTCGGGAGACAGGAGTCAGGAGACAGGAGAGAAGAGTTGTAGCCTAAGCTCTGAAGTCCCAAAACCTGACTCCTAAATTTTTACTTTTATGACGAGTTTTGGCTCCCCAGATCTTGACTATTCCCCTTTAATGCTGACTCCTGGCCACTGACACTGCTTTTAGGCCGGCTCATCACCTTCCGGTTACTGATCTCTTGACAACTCCCGTATTTAATGCTACAATGTGTTGCGTCGGGGGAGTAGCTCAGCTGGTTAGAGCGCTACGTTGACATCGTAGAGGTCAGCGGTTCGATCCCGTTCTTCCCCACCATTCTTTAGCTTTGAAACGAGGCATCCCCTCGTTTTTTTATTTTGGAGTTAAAATAAACGGTTAACTTTTTCCCATTTTAACTGGAAGGAAGCAGTTAAGGTTCCTTCCTTCTTCAGTATACAAACAAAACCCCTCACATATAATAGTCGTAGAACGGGGGGGTCGAGATGACGGGAATCACAATCAGCACCCTCAATTTGGATTCGGAAGTAAGAGGAAACCTTCTTAAAGAGATCAACTTTTTAAAGCGGGAAGGAATCAAAGTCGAATATCAAGAAAAGGTTGACGGCAAGTATTTTTTTCTGGACTGCGCGGTCGTCGAAACCGATGAGGTGATCGGCGCTTCGCACCAAAAAATTTTTCGGTATTATTTGGCGAGTATTATCACAGATTTATTAATGAACGAAATCGCCAAGGAAATGATGGGGCGGATCCTCCGGACCAAATACCAGTATTTATCAAAGGAAGAATTGCGGCTGATCGTCCAAAAAGCATATCTTTATTTGAGTAATTTGAACGAAGCGGGAGATATCGAGAAGACCCTTTTCCGTCACAATCAGATTTTGGCTGAAGTCAGCCGGTATATGGAATCGAACTCTCATTTTTTCTTAGAAGGATTTCTTCGTTTCCGGCTTAAGGAATATTTTAAGGAACTGGAACTCTCCATCGAAAAAGCGGTTGAAAATTTCTTGGTTGAACAGGAATACCATGAGTTTTTAAAACTGCTCAGGTATTTTGTGGAAATTCAAGAACCGAGAATTGATGAATTGCATGTGCTGATCAAGGATAAACAGAGTTTTTGCCTGCTGGATGAAGAACGGCAGCCCATTAATCAAGATCAGCTTCAGGGAGCGCTTAGCGAATTAAACAACGATGTTGATTATGAAGACCTACTGCTGAGCGCTTTAATTACCATCTCGCCCCGCAGCATTGTGCTGCATGTGATCAATAAAATCGAAATTGTGGAGACTATCCTGAATGTTTTTCGGGAACGGGTCCTGATCTGCCGGGGTTGCGATTTGTGCAAGCAGCGCCAGGCGCCCTTAACCGTAGTTCAGGTATGGCCTTCAAATGATTTTTCATAAAGTATTAGGCGTGAGGTGTATATATTAAACCCCGCCTTTTTTGTTTTTGACTAAATTAAAAGGACGAGTACGAGTACGATTACGAGCACGAGCACGAATATGGGCGGTCCCAACCCCCAAAAAATAGATGACTCACGTCAAAACGATCTTTTCCCCGTTTGGAACCGGAAGTAATGACGGAACTTTATCGAGATTTGGCGATCCGTTTGGGGAAAGCGGGAGCGGTGATTGAATTGAATTCCTACGGGGTGCGCGGCTCCAAATTGGGCGATGTCGGGGTATATCCGGATCGGAACTGTTGCGTTTCTGCCGCGGCCAGGGAGTTAGAGTCACAATGGGTTCCGACGCTCACCGGTCCCAGGATGTGGGGCGGATTTTGATCGGGTTACCGGGTTGCTTAGAAAAGTGGGGTATCGGGAGATCGCGGTTTTTAATCTAAGAAAGAGGTCGATGGTCGAATAGGAGGCTTAGGCCTCTTTTTTTGTTTAATACTCAGAATTAAAAAAACGTTTTATTCAGGGAAAATAAAAATTTTTTAGACATTTTTGGAATTTTTTGCAGGATTGATTTTGGTAATGGCGAATATTGGTTGAAAAAAACTTGGCAATAACGGCCTTTGGTTTTACGGAAATCGGTTCCCGTAATGTATGGCATAAAGTGTCAAGGGTTTGCAACAATTACATGAGGGATGTGATCACCCGGTCGATGAGGCCGGGTTTTTATGGTGATATGAGAGATAATCATTTTAAGGGGGCTTTTGTAATGTCCAAATCCAAAATGAGGTTAATCTTCGCTATATTGATCGTTAGCTGCGTTATGTTTAACGCCTTGCCGATAACGGC
>JAAYHS010000176.1 GCA_012735315.1 Bacillota bacterium
ATCCGGCCAGAGTCCCGGATATCAACAAAATGAGCGACGCCGAACTCCCCGGCCTGATGGATCAGGACGATTCCCGTCAAGTGCTGCATATCACTTACGGTTTGATTTTACAAGCCAAAAACCCGGACGGGTCCCCGACTTTCCGGGATCAGATTTACGAAACCCTCCACAATTTCGAAGCCGATTATTACGCGGCTTTGGAAAAACATATCGGGAAGCACCTGAAGCTGCTGGGAGTAATGTGATGAATCAAAAACCCCGCCCGTTTGAACCCGAGCGGGGTTTTCATTATCAGAAAACAACTAGATTATTGTTCGCCGCGGGTTAAAACCCACGGCTAGGTTAGTGTATAAAAAACATTCCAAAGCCCGGTTCTACCGGGCTCCGCGATGCTTTGAAGCTAATTAGCGAAGAGCAGCCGTTTCCCGAATAGGATTTAAAACATTTTATATACCCAGCCGTATGAACCCACGGCGGAGATTGTTCGCTTTTCCTATTTTCATCTTTTTTAACACGCCCCGGCATGCCGGGGTGGGCGACTATTTACCAAATTACTTTATTTTACTTATCACAAATTCTTTCACTCGTTGCGCATCCTCAAGCGCCGCTTCGGCTTCCTCAACCGGCGGGATATAAAAACCATCCGCATAGCGAAGTGTTACCGCATAATCGGTCAAGTGATCAATCCCGCTTAACTCCAGAAATGAATTGTCCAACTGGGCGCATTTTCGGAGAAGGACGGCGATATTATGGGTTTTTCCAGGTATTTGCCCCTTATAAACTATAAATGCCTTTAAATATTTTTCTACTGCTTGTTGACAATGAAAACAGATCGTATCGGTAATTGGTTCCTCCGCGGTCATTCCAAATTCGGCGGTCTTTAGGTCATTATCCGCTTTAATAAACCAATTATTGACGAGCTCTTTTATTTCCTCACCCACAATACCTTACCCTCCTTTGCAATGGCCTTGGAAATTGTCGGCAGTTCTTTATCACGATCAAAGTTTGCTTTTGTTTTCAATAAAAAATCAATTAAATAGCCTTGACGGGCGGTATTTTGATAAATACGATTCAATACCGCTCGCCGCTCCCTCCATTCATAATCCTTTTCAAGCAGCACCAGAATATCCATGTCGCTGTCCTCACGCGCGGTTCCTTTGGCATAGCTTCCGAATAGGATTATTCCCACTGCTTCAGGGACATTTTCAACGATAATATCTTTCACGATTTCAAAATCCTTTTCAGTATACACCCTCAAACCTCCAGTAAAATAACTGGTATGTTGATTTTCATTTTTAATAATAATGTTGTTAACTTATTGATTTATATTCGAATCCTTCGACAATAATCGCTTTTCCCCTGCTATGACGGTCTCTTCCGGATTAAGATCCTCAAAGCCGAACATTTGATGGATAGCGCTTACCGCGAAATAATTCTCAATATCTCGGCAATTTGCTCTGTTCCAGGTAATAGTTTATGACTCCGATTTCCTTCATCCGGTCATTCATATTAATCCATCTCTCTCTGAGCTTTCCTTCAAACTGTTTCTCGCATGGATATTCGGCGCATTGAAAACAAAAATCAACCTTTTTCTCTTTATGGCAGGTCTGCGCATGACAGATAATCGGGCATTTGACGTTATCGCTTCGACAGCCGCCGCAGGCTGCCTCGGCAAATGAGTTTAAGATGTCTTTGAACTTTTCATAGTCCGCAAAAGCGGGATTTTTCTCCGCCTTAATCTTTGCCAATCTCTCATACCCTTTTAAGAGCCTCGCCAGTTTCGCGGCTAATTCCCTGATTGCTCCATTCTCAAAATCCGCGCAGCGACTACAATCCAGTCCGCACGGGGCTAATTTTTGAACGACCTGATTATATTCCGACATATGGCGCCTCCAATGATTACATTGACCGATAGAATCGTTTTCAAAATATTTCTTATATATTTAGGTATGCGCGGTTATCGGAAGCGCTACTTCTTGGGCGAATTTGCCGAGCGCCGGTTTGATAAATAAAGTATCATTTGAATCATCATAATGCTCTTTGTTTAATTGAATCTCATTATCGTCCGGAGTATAATAAAAAATAACTTTCCGGACCCCGGCGCCGCCGATTTTGCTTAAAATATTGCCGAACACTATTCTATTGGCGCTGACAATATCGTAGAGATGCAGCGTTCCGGCTTCAATTTTGTAGATTACAATCGCCTCATCTTCCGGTAAATAAAACAGGTTTTCCTGGTAAACATTCAAACAATGCCACAATAAAAT
>JAAYHS010000177.1 GCA_012735315.1 Bacillota bacterium
ACCGTTGCCGCTTTCCGGAATTCGCAACTGACCGTCATCGAATTTTTCAGGCCACAGCTCGTAAGCAACCATCAGATAAGCCGCCGCGACAGCGGTTGTCGGCGTGTATTTGCCGTAATCGCCGGCGGCATGCCAGCCGCCGGTGCAATTGAGTTGTTGACCGGCATCATAACAGGAATCTTTACGGGCTATTACCCCATCGTGTTGATGACATTTAGGGTGCGTTAAACCGGTTTCCCGGTCGTTTAAGTCAATTCCGCACCGTTGGAGATAAAAGGATCGCGCCGCCAGCTTAAATAGGTGAGAATAGATCGTTGGCTCAATTGTAAATGGATAAGAAAAGCCGATATTTTTAATTTGAATTCGATAACTGCCTGGTTTTGAAAATTTGGTAAAATCGCCCGTCCATATTTTCTTTTGAGATGTAGGGTCTTTAACCGGTATTAGTTTTCCGGTAAATACCGCCTTGCCGGTTGCCGCTTCGATTACCATAAATCGTTTAGCGGGTTTATCGGCGACCACCCTTTTTAATGCCTCGGGCAAATAACCCGCTTGATTTACAAATACATGTGTTCCGGCGTCGGAATTAACCGCGCCCCAAGTTTTTACGGGTTTTTCCATGACCAACATTATTAATGCTATTAAAAATATCACTAAGCGCTTGCGGCTTGCCCAAAACATACCGAATTCCTCCGACCAAAAAGATATTCATATATTGATTAACCCTTAACACCTCCGGTGAACCCTTCGATGAATTGACGCCGGAAAATCAGGAAGAAAACGATTGGAATCAAGGCGGAAACAAAGCCGGTAGCGATAATGGCGCCGTAAGGTTTGTTAAAGTTGAAGCTATCCATTAATTGTAATTTTATCGGCAGGGTAAAGATGCGTTCGTCTCTCAAAATCAACATCGGCACCAGAAAATCATTCCAGATATAGCGGAACTGGTAAATGGCCAGCGCCGAAAGGGCCGGTTTGGAAAGCGGGATTACAATATTCCACCAGATATAAAATTTATTGGCGCCGTCTACTACGGCCGCTTCATATAAGGAATATGGAATCCTGATGTAATACTGGCGCAATAAAAAGATTCCCATCGCCGAACCGGCATATGGTATGATAATTCCCAAGATGTTATTGTATAATCCGACCGTCTGGATTACTTTAAAATAAGCCGCCAATAAGGTCATGGTGGGCAACATCATCGTGGAGATGCTAAAGAAGAAGAGAAAATTCCTTCCCGGAAACTTTAAAAAAGCAAAGGCGTAAGCTGCCAGCGAACAGACGAGTAATGTTAGAAGCACGCTGAAAACGGTAACGTATACCGAGTTGAAAAAACTGAGATCAGCCCGCAACGCTAGGGCTTCGCCGAAAGTTTGAAGCGTATAGGAAGAAAATGCTTCCCAAATCGGTTTTTGTAAAATTACGGGGGGCATTGAAAAAATCTCGATTCGGGGCCGGAACGAAGAATCAGCCAGCCATAACAAAGGCGCCAGGCATAGGAAAGCCCCACTTATCAAAACAAGATAACCGATGAAGCCCCAGATTGTTAATCTTTGCCCCGGTTTTTTAGTCGTCTCGATTACCAATTTATTAATTATTTCTTGATACCGCGGATCCATAGCTTGTTTCCTCCTAAGTTCTTATTTTCACTTTGGAATGCTAAGCTTTAAGCTTATTCTTCAAGATAATATCGGGGAATTTGCCAAAGTGAAATCATTCCTCGCCGACCTGGCCGAAACCGATTGTTTTTAATTGGAAGATACTGACTGTTAAAACGATTAGAAATAAAATCCAGCCTGCGGCTGTGGCGAATCCCAACCGGAATTGCTGATTAAAGCCGTGATACCAGATAAAACACATCATGGTTTCGGCTGCTTTGCCGGGACCAAATCCGGCGTTCGGGAAAATTAGGAATGGATATTCGAATACTTGAAAACAACCGACGGTTGCGGTAATTACGACATAGGTAAAGGCATGACGCATTAAAGGAATGGTGATTTGAAACATGGTGCGCAACGTTGAAGCGCCATCCAGTTTCGCCACTTCATAAATGCAAGGATCAATGGCTTGGAGCTGCGCTAAAAAATAGATCATATGAAATCCGGTCCATTGCCAGTATGAAACGATGACCATCAATGGAATCGCATAAGGTTCAATGGTTACCCAATCGATATTATTGGGTAAATGCAGCAAACCCAGAAACCAATTTATCAATCCGACATCCTTGTTGAATAACATCCGGAATAGTAAAGCCGTGATTACCGTATTGACCACGCACGGAATTACGAAGATAGCCTGCAATGCCGCACGCCCTTTGGTAATGGAGTTTAATACGAACGCCAACAGGAAAGCAGTCGGTACTTGAGTGGCTAAAGCGCCGACAGTGAACCAGAAAGTATGAAGCATTGATTTTCGAAATTCATCCGTTCGTAAAAGTTCCTTAAAATTGGCAAGCCCGATCCAACTCCCGGGATTGATGGATTGGGCGTCGGTCATGCTCAAAAAAGCCCCCCGAATGATCGTGTATACGGTAAAAGTGCAAAGCAAGATCATAAACGGCGCTATAAAAAGGTAGGGGGTGTATGACTGCCATTTGTTCCAGTGAAACTCGTTCCAAAAGGTATTTCCGTTAA
>JAAYHS010000178.1 GCA_012735315.1 Bacillota bacterium
ATAAAATCATATTGATACAACAAGAAATAATTCTCACTTTTTGAATTAGCCCGGAAACCGTCGTCCCTGCCGCCTCCGAACGTTAACCCATAATTATTACGGCGGATGGAAACCGCGGTATCACCGGTATCGGCCTTGCTGCGATCGGTTGTCCCATAAGCCATGCTGACGCTATTCAAGGGCTCCCCCGTTAAATCGGTTATGATATTAACCACACCGCCCAAAGCGCCGGAACCGTATAAAGAGGATAAAGGTCCATGGGCTACCTCGATTTTGGAAATACCGGCGGTCGGGAAATAACTCAAATCAACCTCACCCATGGTTCCGCTATTTTCCGGAATTCCATTTACCAGGACCAGTGTCTGGGTAGCATCACAACCGTCGAGTTTAAAGGTGGCGGCTCCCGACGCTCCGCCATAGCTTGAAACGACAAACCCCTCTTTCGCCAGTAATTCACTTACATTTGTCGCTCCCGACGCTTGAACCTTCTCCGCGTCAATTACCTCCGTCATCCCCGGTGATTCCAATCGGGTTTGACTAGTCCGGGTGGCGGTTACCACCACTTCTTCCTCCGGAATATCCAAATCATCGGCCCGGACTGAAACTATCGATAAAATAAAGAGCGAAAAAAACAGCAAAACCTTGCTTGATTTGGTTAGCTTCATTTAATCGGCCTCCTCAAAATGTAATTAATTATGAACCGGATTCAAGACCATCGCTAATTAGTTAAGGAGGCATCAAGATGGATTTTGATAACATCATTAACCACACCCCCTATCGCCCGTAGAGTTTATTGTGGTCCGATACAGGCAGGTCTTCTGGCTCAAGCGTCATCACCCTCGGGCCTTCCCGGTTTCCCAGTGGCTTTTCCGAGGATTCCTCTTTTACAGCGGCGGGACCGCGCGGGAGTTGCACCCAACTTCCCTTTTCAGCTGTTATTCGGTTATGTGACCGAACAACAGCACCTGTATCGAATATTGGATAGTCGCCAACCCTGGTATGCGGGGCACATTAAAGGTCGCTGACACAGAGGCACGGAGAAAGATCAAAACAATCGCTCACGGGGAGAGCTTGGGAACCACGTAAGGTTTTCCTCTCTCCGGCGTTTTGATGATTTCAACCTCCACCCCGTAAATTTCTTTTATGGTTTCCCGTTTCAAGATCTCGTCCGGCGTTCCCAGACTATGAATCTTGCCGTGATTCATTAAGATCAGATAATCGCAGAAAGCGGCCGCCAGATTCAGATCGTGCAGAGCCGCCACCACGGTAATCCCCCGCTCCCGGTTCCAAACTTTGAGCTTTTTTATAATCTCGATCTGATGATAAATGTCAAGCTGGGAGACGGGCTCGTCCAAGAGGATGATCCCGGTTTGTTGGGTCAGCGCTCTGGCAATGACGGTTCTTTGTTTTTCACCGCCGCTCAAAGTATTGATGGAGCGATCTCTTAACCGCCAGATGTCGGTTAGTTCCATCATTTCCCGCGCAATTCGGAGGTCTTCGGGCCCCTCCGCGGCAAACCTGGAAAGGTAGGGAGCTCTTCCCATCAAAACCAGATCAAACACGGAAAAATCGAACCGGACCTCCGTGTTTTGGGGAACAATCGCCATTTCCTTGGCCAAATCCTTCGTTCCGAAACGCTTAAGATCCTTATCACGGACCAAAATTGCGCCCGTTTTAACATCCAACAATCCGGCGATCGCCCTCAATAAAGTCGTCTTGCCGGAACCGTTGGGCCCCAAAAGGCCGTAGAACTTCCCGGTTTCGATGGTGAGGTTGATCTTCTCCAACACCGGTTCTTCATCATAAGAAAAGGTCAGGTCGTTTATTTTAACGGCATTCCGGCTTTTCATCCGTTTAAAACACCTTCTTTTTGTTTTGATGGATTAACGCCAAAAAGAAAGGCGCTCCGCAGATAGCGGTGATCACCCCCACCGGGATTTCGTTTGGCGGCGCGATGGTTCTGGCAATGGTGTCGCAGATGATCATTAAAATAGCCCCGCCCAATGCCGCGAAGGGAATTAAGGCCCGATGATCGGGACCGAATATCAACCGGATCATATGGGGGACGATCAAACCGACAAATCCGATGACGCCGCTTACGGATACAATCATTGACACCATCAGAGTCGCGGTTAATAAGAGAGCTTTTTTGACCTTTTCCACTTCAACTCCCAGGCTTTTGGCGGTATCGTCGCCCAGCAAGATCAGGTTCAAATCCCTGGCAAAGATATTAAAAACCACCATCACGCCCAGCGCCGCCGGCGCCACGATCATCACCTTGCGCCAGTCGGCCGTGGCCACGCTTCCCATGGTCCACATTACGATTTTGGCCAACTGCTCCCGTTTAAAAGTCATAATCAAAGAGATCAACGCCGTTAATAAAATATTGACCGCCGTCCCCGTTAATAACAGCGTAACGGTGGAAAGCCGCGGCCCGATCCGGGCGATGTTATAGACTATTAAACCGGTCACAATCGCCCCGATAAAAGCATTGACGGAGACGATTCCCAACCCGAACATGAGCTTTTCAGCCCCGAAAGCCATGGTTAAAGCGGCCCCCAAGGCGGCGCCCGAAGAAATTCCCAATAAATACGGTTCCGCCAGTGGGTTTTTAAAGATTCCCTGAAAAGCGGCGCCGGTCAAGGCCAATCCCGCCCCTACCATCGCCGCCAAAACGATCCGCGGCAACCGCAAATTTAAAACGATAATCTGCGAAGCGTAATCGATGTTTTCCACCGGGAACAGGTTATCGAGAACCGGAAGTTTATTTAGGATAATCAGCAGGCATTGTTTCCAGGATATGGCGGCGACTCCCAAACCGGTCGCAGTGACGATTATCAGGCCCAAAAGGACCAGACCCGCTAAAAATACCTTACGATAATAGTTGCGCCGAGTCATAAAATTCATGGTGTGCTTCGCTTCCTTTGATAATCGGTGAAGACTTCCGGATGCAACATTCCGGCCAAAGTTCC
>JAAYHS010000179.1 GCA_012735315.1 Bacillota bacterium
CCACATCCCAAAACTCGCCCATAAACATGCCGATCTTGCCTTCGGCAAATTGAGATCTCAAGGCGTCATTTGTTAAATAGACAGTCCCGGGGAACATGGAGCCGTCTCGCTCCAGGTCCAGTAATAACTTAAAAACCTTTTCATAACCGCGCATCGCCCACCGGCCCCGTTTCCAATCCCAATAGGCGGGTTCTCCGTTGGCCTCGGCCCATTGGCTCGGCATCCATTCCAATTGCCAGGAACCTGCTCCGCAATACGCAAAACCAAAGACCCTGCCTTTCCCCCACTCGGTAATTTTGCGGGCGGCTCTCCGTAATTCAGAATAGGAACGGGGCGGTTGGTCCGGGTCCAAACCGGCGGCCCGAAAAAGATCGCGGTTATAAACCAACCGGGAATTATAAACCTGCGCCGGAATGGCGTAAACACGACCTTTATAGGTGGTAACCCCTTCGATCCAATACCAGTCGGGCCACTGCTTCTTCCATTCCTCGAAGTCAGGGAAATCGTCGAACCAAATCTGAGCTCCCTCTTCAAAAGGATCCGGGTAACCGGTATAAAAACCGCTGCTATATAGATCCGGTCCTTTACCCTGTTTTTGAGCATCTTGAAAAATAGTCCACGCATCATCCCCGACCACTCGTAAAGAAAGTTTGACCCCTTTCTTCCTTCCTTCGCTATTATTGTATTGGTCGATCAAATCTTTTGTGATATTGGCCATATGACGGTGGTGGGTCCACACATTCAGTTTTTTTAAAGTCTGTCCCTTTGTAACCGAAAGTTGGCAGAAACCAAAGATAAAAATCAGTAACATCATTAAGCAATATCCGAACCAAGCTTTGGTCTTGATGAATTTTAAAAGAACTCCGACAAAGAATTTGATCATTTCCCCGAGGGCCATTTTTTTATTCATTCTTTCCACCTCCCCTTTTTAAAGGAGTTTGGCTCGACTAACCTTAATTCTCAATCTCCAATCGTGAAATATCTAAAATATTTATTCTTGGAAATATTTATTCTTGTTTGACACTCATTCTCCTGCAGTTTGTTACAAAGAGATTAAAAGCCGTATCCGGCTTTATTGCTTTTCTTTTTTTTAAACAAGCACGTAAACCGCTTTTCAACCGGGTTGAAAAATGGTTATTTAATTGATCCCGTCGAGAAAATATCCTCTCTTTTTTCAGAAATAACCGCTTACGGCTTCAAAACGTCCAGAAAATATCATCCTGTGGTCGTTTCACTTTATTGGCGTGATCATTGGAAATGTTAACGAAATGTTACGATGAACTTGTACGATAAACTAATGAAAAAATCTCGTCATAAATTAAATTTGCCCCGGTATTCCCTTGAAAAACGCCGATAAAATATCCGCCTCGGCATTCCGGTTAATAATGGGATAATTAAAATATAACAAATAAAAAGTTAACAAAAGATAAAAACAATTCGGCGCAATTTACATTCGAACGTTGAGGACATGGTTTTCCGCTTGTCGTTCCATATCAGTTGCGGACCTTTAATTTCAACAACGGCGCAACTTCGGACTCGGACGACAAGCGGCGCATCCTAAAAATAAAATTTGTGTATTACCCAATATCTTTGTCAAAGGGGATGATCAGAGGCGATCCAAAGGAATTAGCCTGTCCGAACTCGCGCGCTAAACTCCGGTAAGGGTGGAACCGGGCCATAACAATAATCTTAACTTGGCGAAGATTATTGTAAGAAAGCGGGAGAAAGATTTGAACCACCAAATTATCAATAATAATTGGAGGAGGTTTTTAAATGTTAGGCAAAAGAAAGCTGATCAGCGCTGTTATAGCGGTTGCCTTGTTGGTCGGTATGTTTTCGGTAATCGGCTTGGCTGCTCCCAAAGAGGTCACTATGTGGACTTTCGCGCCAAATAACGCCGCGGAATGGAATGACCGCAAAGCCGATATCGAACAGAAATTCAAGATTAAATTCAATATAAAACTGGTGGCCGAGAATGCTTTTGTTCAGACTTTGCAAGCGGCCATGATGAGCAACAAGGATGTGCCGGATATCATCGAATGGCGTATCGAACAAAATCAGATTTTATATGCCAATCCAAAAAAGTGTTTTGTGCTTCCGCTTGACAAATATGTGGCTAAATCCAAAAACTTTAAATATGTGCCGGCCGGTCGGGTAGCCTTCGTAAAATTCGGCGGCCATGTTTACGGCATACCCCATGACGTCCATCCGGTAGTTTTGGTCTATAACGATACTCTTTGGAAAGCCGTCGGCGTCGATGTAGCCGCTATTAAAACTTGGGATGAATTCTTTGAAGCCGCCAAAAAACTCACCGCTGAGAAAAAAGACGGCAAGCCGGTTCATTATGCGCTTCCAACCCAAAACGGCGGTTTAAACGACACCATGTTAATGATCTTCCAACAAACCGGCGCCCAAATCCTCGATAAGAACGGCAAACCGATCTTCACCAATAATCCGGCCCTCAAAGAATATATCACCAAATGGCTGGATTGGTACCACTCCGGAGTAATGTGCGCTTGGGATTGGGGCGCGTTCCCGACTTTATTGGCGAATGGAACTTTGGCCTCCTATTGTTCGCCTGACTGGTGGGTGCCGCAGGTCGATCAAGCCGCTAAAGACGGCAAGTATCAGTTTAAGGTAAGGGCCCTTCCTTACTACAAACCCGGCGGACCTCAAACAGCCAGCTGGGGCGGGACCTTCATGGCTATCCCCAAAACCAAAGAGAACGAAAAGAACGCCGATTTCTTATACCAAATCATCGAATACGGCCAATTGGACGAAGCGGCGGCCATTTCCCGTTTCAAAACCAGCGGCATGTTGTCTCCGGTAACTACGGTGTGGGATAATCCGGTTTATAAACAACCCGACCCGCGTTTCGGCGGACAGAAATTGGGCGAACTCCAGACAACTTTGGCCAAACAAATGCCGTCGCTTAACAACGGTGAGGTTTTCTGGACCGCCATCCTCGAATTCGGCAATGTCTATTCGGAAATGGTTACCGGCAAGATTAGCGTTGACGAAGGCTTGAAAAAAGTCCAACAAGTAGTGAGTCAGAAATACGAACAACTAATTAAGTAACAGTAAAAAACCTCAAGAATCATCAATCGCCAACATGGAGAA
>JAAYHS010000180.1 GCA_012735315.1 Bacillota bacterium
AAGGCTTATTTCAGTGACTTCATTTTTATTAATTTGCCATAAATTAGCTCTCAATATCTTGGATATGGTCAAACTTAGTTTGAAATCTGGTCGTTTTTTCGGAGAAAATACCTCTTTGAGGCTTGGGTAAATATTAAATCACGGATTCAGGTTGATTTTGTGACATTCGGCGATACAGTCATGGCAAATTTGTTGAGCGACGTAACGTACTATCTCGGCGGTATCCTTCTTATTTTTTACGGCGATAAAATCGATCAAATTATTTTCATTGATTGGCGGTTTTTGATAGTCATTGTTAATCATTGGGGATCCCTTCTTTCATTGTTGACTACACACCATATTTTACCATAGACTAATAAAGTTTACAAGTCCTGATTAACGTCAAGTTCGAAGGGGATTTTTATTGTTTATATTTGAGTGAATTTTATAATTCATTTTCCTAAAAAAGGCGACAGATCTCTCTCGTACGAAACAACTTTCAAAAAGATTAAGCTTTAGTTTTTACTCACATCCTTAAACGGCGCGCGACAACCCTTAATATTAACAGCAATAGCGCCAGATACGAGAAAATGTTATTAAGCAACATATGTATAATTATAACTCCGTTACTGATCAGTTGGTATTACAAGAATCACCGGAAGAACCGTTAAAGTTTTATGAATTAAAAAATATTGGCTTAAACAGTAAAAGTGGGTGATAAAATAATCATCTTAGTTTGATAATTTTAAATAACCAGGTAACTTCCATTGTAAAAAAACCTTTGAATGGTCTCGGTAATAAAGTTGGCGACAACCATTTTAAGATTATAGTTGACATCCTCTTCCGGACCGGATATACTGGAATAAATATCGATTACAAATTGTGGTATTATTGTTATCGTAAAATAGTTATTGTCATTAAATCGAAACCGTTGAGTAAGAATAGTAGGCGCCGGTAGTTAATCATTAGAGAGCTGCAGATGGTGGGATTGCAGCATTAACCCGATACCGAATGGACTTGCGAGGGCAGGAGGAAAGGCGGATCTCCGCTGAGTAATGCCTGACGGAATTCCCTTCCGTTAACCGGGGAGCAGAGATGATGGCTCTGAGACGAGAGGGCTTAATTAAGCCAAACCGGGTGGTACCGCAGAAGTCTGAAATTGCTTCTGTCCCAGTAAACATTGGGACAGGGGCTTTTTTTAATTTCCAAATTAAGCGTTTCTTTTCAAAAACCAGTTGAGTAGAGAGGAGAATGATTATGTCGAAGAAAGTCCCGCACCGAGTTTATCTTACTGAGGAGCAGATGCCGAAAGAATGGTATAATATCCGTTCGGATATGAAAGAGCAGCCGGACCCGATGTTAAACCCGGCCACCTTACAACCGGTAACGGCAGCGGATTTGGAACCGGTTTTTTGTAAGGACCTTGCCGAGCAGGAGATGGATAGCAGCACCAGGTATTTTGAGATTCCTCCTGAGGTACAAGAGTTTTATAAAATGTACCGTCCTTCACCTTTGATTCGCGCCTACAACCTTGAGAAAGTTCTGGATACCCCGGCCAGGATTTATTACAAGTTTGAAGGGAACAATACCTCCGGCAGCCATAAGCTAAACTCAGCGGCGGCCCAGGCCTATTATGCCAAGAAACAGGGGCTGACCAGTCTGACCACGGAAACCGGCGCCGGCCAATGGGGTACGGCCTTAGCGGAAGCCTGTTCTTTTTTCAAGTTGGGCTTAACCGTCTATATGGTTAAATGTTCATACCAACAAAAGCCTTTTCGGAGATCAGTCATTCAAACCTTCGGCGCGGAGATTATCCCAAGTCCCAGTAAGACCACTAACGCCGGGCGCGCCATTCTCGAAAAGGACCCGGAGACCGGCGGCAGTCTTGGCTGCGCCATTTCCGAAGCCATCGAAAAAGCGGTCTCCACTGAAGGCTGCCGTTATGTCCTGGGGTCCGTGTTGAACCAGGTTTTATTGCACCAATCCATTATTGGCCTGGAATCAAAGAAAGCCCTGGAAATGCTGGATGAATATCCGGACATCGTCATTGGTTGCGCCGGCGGAGGTTCGAATTTGGGGGGATTGATCGCCCCCTTCATGAGGGATAAATTGACAGGCAAGGCTTCGCCGAGGATTATCGCAGTCGAACCCGCTTCCTGTCCTTCTTTGACCCGGGGCCGTTATGCTTATGATTTTTGCGATACCGGAAAAGTAACCCCTTTGGCCAAGATGTACACCTTGGGAAGTAATTTTATGCCTTCTCCCAATCATGCCGGAGGATTACGTTATCACGGAATGTCGCCGCTCCTGTCCAAACTTTATCATGACGGTTATATGGAAGCGGTGGCGGTGGAACAGACCAAGGTCTTTGAGGCGGCGATTTTATTCGCCAAACAGGAGACCATCCTGCCGGCGCCGGAGTCGGCTCATGCCATCCGGACCGCCATCGATGAAGCCTTAAAATGCAAGGAATCCGGTGAAGCTAAGACGATTCTGTTCGGCCTGACCGGTACCGGCTACTTTGATATGACCGCTTATGACGCTTATTTAAACGGGACCATGACCGATTATATTCCCAGCGATGAAGACTTGCAGAAGGGTTTTGCCACACTTCCGGAAATTCCTGAGGTTAAGTAATAGTGAAACTAAAAAGGGGGGCGAACACGCCCCCTTTTTAGTTTTTAAGTAAGATCAGAATATTTAACCGCACTCTATTCGAGCTCACGTCATATTTAGCCGGATTTATCCGGCTCCCCCCAATCCGCGGCATAAATACCACGGCTGTCACAACCAAGCCCCATGAATGGGGCTAAAATCATTCGATCACGCCATTATTCAGCCGGATTTATCCGGCTTGGTTTTGACAGCAAAGGGTTTTAACCCTTTGATTGACGAATTGATTGACGAATTGATT
>JAAYHS010000181.1 GCA_012735315.1 Bacillota bacterium
ATCAGAATTGGAACGAACAACTCCTCGATAATCTAATAACCGATTTGGGGGACGCTTCATCCGCTTCCTTCCTTGCCGCTTTTCAAAAGATTTTTGAACGGAAGGAAATCGAATATTTGAATATTGCGAAGTGGCACCAGTTTTTAACGGTATTCCATCCTCGCGATGAATGGGGGCTTAATCGTTATCAGTATCAAAAAATCATGGATATCCTGGATCAAGCCAAAAATTACCTGCTTGAAATGGAAGCCAAAATCGAATCCAAGCGCCGCCACAAAATGGAAGTATTCACCGAACGGTTGATTGAGATCGGGCATTCGCTAACCGCCATCAGTAGTTTCAACGAACTTACCGACGTTTTGGCGCAAGAAATACCCAAATTGGGAATCCCCTCCTATTACCTTTCTTTATATGATCAGCGCGAAAACTCTTATGAGTGGTCAAGATTAATCTTGGCCTGCAACCTAAATGAACGAATTCCGATTGATTTAAAAAACGGCGGCGTCAAATTTCGCTCGCGGGAATTGATCCCCGAAGGATACTTTACTGATCAACAAGTATGGAACCAAATCGTGGAACCCATCTTTTTCCGCGAACATCAACTGGGGTTCGCCATCTTTGAAACCGGACCAAAAGAAGCCGTCGTCTACGCAATGTTACGAACCCAACTCAGCAGCGCTCTTTGGGGAGTCATCTTTTTTGAAAAGCAAAAGAAAACCGAAGCCGCGCTTGCTTGGAAAGCTCAAGAACTGGCCCGCTCCAACTCGGAATTGGAACGGTTCGCCTATGTCGCTTCCCATGATCTCCAAGAGCCGTTGCGCAAAATAACCCTCTTTGGCGAAAGTTTGGCCAAGACCGCCAAAGCGAAACTCAACGAAAAAGAACGAGATTATTTGGAACGGATGATTAACGCGGCCGGCCGCATGCAAAGGCTAATCATTGATCTGCTTACCTTTTCAAGGGTTACCACCAAAGCCCGGCCTTTCACGATGGTAGACCTCAATGAGGTTGGAAAGGAAGTCGTCTCCGATTTGGAGGTCAAAATCCGCAACACCAACGCCGACATTGAAATCGGAGAACTGCCGTCCATCGAAGCCGAACCGGTCCAAATGCGCCAATTATTTCAAAATCTCATCGGCAACAGCCTTAAATTCCACCGTCCGAATATCCCGCCTCGAATCCGGGTTTACGGACGGATCACCCCGGAACAACAATGCGAGCTTACTTTTGAAGACAACGGAATCGGCATTGATCCCAGCAACTATCAAAAAATATTCGGACTTTTTGAAAGACTTCATGGAATGGGAGAATATGAGGGTTCCGGCGTAGGGTTGGCCATTTGCCATAAAATCGTCGAAAGGCATCGGGGAGAAATTAAAATCGACAGTCAAGTGGGGGTTGGGACGAAATTCATTATCTGCCTGCCGGTTCATCAAACGGATTTATCCGCTTGATAAGGAAGGATTCATACGAACCAGTTCCTGGTGGATTAAATTACAGATCCTTTCATTCCCGGCGATCAAACTGATCCCTTTTTTACTCGGGAGATAAATCACTTCCCCGCCGGCTTCTTTGACAAACAAAGCGCCGGCGGCGATATCCCAACGATTAACCTTCAATTCCCAATAACCGTCCAAGCGCCCCGCGGCTACATTGCACAAATCAAAAGCAGCGCTCCCGCTCCGTCGAATGCCGCTGATTTGCGGGACCAGATGATTGAAGTAATTCAGATTATTGTCGGGATCGGCGGCTTTGTCATAGGGAAAACCCGTTGCCAAAACCGCCTTGCTTAACTCTTGAGTCTCCGCTACCCGCAACCTGGTCCCGTTTAAATAAGCGCCCCCGCCCTTTACTCCTTCGAAAAGTTCCTTTAAAGCCGGAGCGTACACCAGGCCGAAGACAATCTCTCCGCAATATTGAAGCGCCAATGATATCGAAAAAATCGGATAACCGTGGGCGTAGTTCACCGTACCGTCCAAAGGATCAATGATCCATAAATAATCGGAGGTTCCGCCTAAAACGCCCGCTTCTTCCGAAAGAACGGCATGCCCGGGGTATTCCTCTTTAATCCTGGCGATTAAAACTGCTTCGGATTGGGTATCGATGTTCGTAACCGGATCAAACCGGCTGGACTTGGTTTCAACGGTCAGGGTTTGCGTCAACCCTTCCAATTGAATTTGACCGACTTCACGGACCCAAGCCTTGGCTTTTTCAAGCATCCTTAAATAATCGTTCATCCCCGGATATACCCTCTCAATTAAGTAGGCTTTCAACGGCTAAGCCGTTATCAATAACCGTCTCTTATATTTAAATGCAAAAAGGCCACATTCCGATGGCCTTTGGTATTTGGCTCTAAAATGAATTAATCCGCCTGTCGCGAACTTACTTTTGGCAGACTTGGTTCCCAACCGTGCAGGAGGTTTTACATGCCGATTGGCAGGAGTTTTTGCACTCGCCGCAACCGCCGGTTTTAATGGTCTCGCTTAACTTGCCTTGGACGATGGTTTTAATCAACTTCATGTTAAACCCTCCATAATAAAATATTAAGATGATGAATCCCGTCCGAAAACAACGCAAAAATTTACCCTGTATATTTTATCATATTAAAAGTAAAACACGCAATGCCAAAATTTCGCGAAGCAATTCCATTAGTATTTACAGGCGGTTAATTTCATTAAGAAGTATTTCAATTATCAAGCAGGAAAATCTTTACTAATAGCTAAATAATACTTAGTAGTGATGTTTAGTGCCCTTATTTATCGAGAAAGAGTGATAGCAATGACTGAACGAGAGTTATTAGAATCCATAGCCGGTGAAATTAAATCATTAAAAAATGAGTTTAAAGATGACATTAAAGCATTAAAAGATAAGTTTGAAGAAAAGATGGTTCTTCTTGAATCCCGTTTATCGGAACACGGTAAAATTTTAATCGCTCTGCGGCATGCCAGTGAAATACACCATGCCAAGCTTGATAATCTCGAAATTGAACTTGCCAAGCTTTCCGGCGACCAAAAAGAAGCATTTCAAGCTTTGGCAGACATGTACGGCCAACATGAATTTGAAATTACGAAATTAAAAAGAAAACCGATTTAAGATAGCTAAAAACGACCAAAAACCAAAAGAAACACTCTTTGTATCTTAAATGCTTAAAATAGTATACAAACAACAAGAAGTGACTGAAATACGGCCGTATTCTATTACTATTTATATATATTTTAATGCGTAATCTCAACAATCAGTTTTTAAATTAATTAACAGTATTTATTAAAAAAGTATACTAAATGAGGTATCTTATAAGGTGGAAGGCGTAAAATGACTCTAGGCGAACGAATTAAATACCTACGCAATAAAATGGGGCTTACACAAGAGGAACTAGCTAAGTTTTTGAGTTGCCCTCGCGGCACTATCAACAATTGGGAAATAGATCGGTCAGAACCAGATTCCAAAATGCTTGGAAAAATAGCAAATTTTTTTGATGTATCACTGGACTATTTAATAACAGGTAAAAATTTTAATGCTAAACCCGGTATAATGGACGACCTCACGGATGAAGAAAAAAACACGTAAAACTATTCATCGAGTTCCTAAAATCAAAAAGACAATCAGCGAATAAACAGGAAGCAGTGTCTGAATAACAATGAGGAAGATATCCCTTTTTATACCAACTACTTAAGAAAATTTTTCAATTTGTACCTTAACATATGTAACGGATTTTAACGGTTTTTGTCGAAAGTTTGTTGAATTGGAGTGTGTAAAAATATCTTTTGGTACGCGATTAAGAGAATTACGAAGCAAACAAGACCTAACACAGGAAGAATTAGCTAAGCAACTAGGATACCATCGTTTCACTCTAGCAAACTGGGAAATCGATCGGTCTGATCCTAATTTTGAAGCGCTAAAAAAGATGGCTCTTTTTTAATACTATAGTAGATTATTTATTGTTTGGGCAACTTCGGGTAGATGAGCCAATATTGGTAGGGAGTTCGTCGGTGCAACGGGTTATTTATTTTAACTAGTAATAAAAACAAACACGGAAATAGAATGTTTTCTACTTCCGTTTTTTATTTTTTACTTTTTAAGCTTTATCCTTCACTCTTCACAAAAAAACTACTAATTACTAAAGCCGCGAGCTGTTTATTTTAATTTTGGTGGACCCGAAGGGATTCGAACCCTCGACCTCTGCGATGCGAACGCAGCGCTCTCCCAGCTGAGCCACGGGCCCTTTAAATTTAAAGATGTTTAAACCTCAATCACCGAAACAAACAAGGACTGCCGTATGCTTGGTCCCACTTCTTACAACGGCGCATTTCCTTTAAATTCTTGATCTCGCCTTCCGGGGACCGGCAGCATTCCGATTCTTTGATAAAACTGTCGCACGCGCTACAGACCTTGAGAACTTCTTCCCTTGAAAGGTTTAAAACCATCTTCCCACCCCTTTCAAGATTCAACAAGCGGTCCCTCGTGCTGCTAAATTATTATATCACAGTCATATTTATTTGCCAAGTAGTCTCCCAGGCTAAATTAACATCGAAAAACCGGTAAACCGCGCTATTCTTTCCGCATAATCAAAATATTCTGGTGGGTAATGTTCGGGATAAAACAAGTATTGATCGCATAAGGTTTCAACCGGCGCTGAGTGGCCTTATTCCACCAAATTCTGGTTCCCTTCCATTTAAAACCGGTCTTCCGTAAAGTTTCGGCGACCAAATAACCGAGGGGCAAATATTCGCCATGATAATAACGATCGCCAACCAATAAAACCAAATAACGATCAGGCATCAACAACCGGTAGGCTTCCCTCCCAAAGGCCTCGATTTTCACTAAAAAAGCGTCATAATCCTCACAATTCCCAAAATCCCGTTCATCCTCGGAATTCATATTAAAATTAGTTTCTCTTTTAAAACCGGTGGAACCGTGTTTGCACCCGTAAGGAGGGTCGGTGATAATCGCGGCGAAAGTTTGAGGAGCAAATCCTTTTAAAATGGCCAAGCAGTCGCCGCAAATCATTTTCGAAGCAAAACGGCGTGCATTTTCCCCCGCTTCAACGGCGGGAATCAGTTCTCCTTTAAATTCCCGGTATCCCGCGGCTATCTTTTGATAGATTTCGACCCACTCGGGGTTCAGCTCAATTCCCAAGGCCCGTCTTCCGGCCAGTTCCGCTCCGAGCAATGTGCCGCCGACCCCGGCAAAAGGATCCAAAATCAGTTCGCCGCTTTTAGTGAAAAAGGAAATAATTTCCGCCATTAATTGCGGCGGTTTGATTGCCCCGTGCTTTTTCCTCAAGAAATGGGTCCGGTCCGGCGGGAAAAAAGTTTCATAAATGCTGTTCGTCCAATATAGCCACTGAGAGCCGTTTAGCTCGTTAAGCCGGTTTTCCAAATTCTACTCCCGAATCAAAGCCATTTTCATAATCGCTAGATAACATTTTCGCCCCAACATATCGGCGGCGCAACGCCCGGTCAGGGCGGCGCAATATAACTTATTGTAACCATAAAAATGAAAACCTTTCCCATGGGAAAGGTTTAACTTATTATACACCGCCGATTGATTTTTTCCTTTATAAAAACCCAATGGTTTTAAAACTTAATCCTCGTCGCAAATTCCCACGACCGCTCCAAATCATCCCACCCCATTGTGATCCGAAAACAGCAAGTCTCATAGTTGATTCCGTAAAAGCGGCGGATCCAATTTACATCGTTATCGGCATTATAAGTCCCGTCAACCACGAAAGAATAAACCGGAGTTAACGGGATTTTGACATTATAAAAATAGTTGTCGCCCAGCTTATAATCTTCGAAAAAGTCGCCGAAGGCTTCATTTTCGGCCTCGGAATTCAGCCTTAAATAACTTAAGTCCAGCCATGAAAACGGTTTATAATCGAGCCGGTATCCCCAATAAATTCCGCCGTATTCCTGTTTTAAAGAATTCAGAGCGGAAACGTCACGGGCCAATAACTGCGCCCGCCAACTCCCAACAGGCGTTCCCCAATGTTTACCGGTCAGACTAATACCCAACTCGGTCTTTTCAGTATCCGAAAATTCTTTATACCCGCCAATGCTCAAATCGAATCTGCGGGCCTGATAGCCCAGATAGTCCTCCAATCTCCAATAACCATCAAAATTATAGTAGAGGTAAGCGGTATTACTTATTTGATCGGTCAAGCGGTATTTTAACCCATAACCCAATTCATTGGTTCCCCTGGTCGAAACCTTGACTCGATAATGCCGACTCCAGTTGTTTTTAACCGGTCCGGGAGCGTCAATTTCGACTTTAAGGCCGTCGTCATGGTTATAGTCAAGTCGAATGTCGGGCAAATCAGCGTCATCGCGCTTAAAACTGAGTCTGGGAAAGTAAAAAACCGGAATTCCTTTAACCTTCAACACTACATTACGCAAATAAACCCGTTCGCTGTCATAATCTATTTGTTTGGTCGTCAAGAGATAATCGGGGTCGGGTTTAGGGCAACGGGTCATGGCCGCCTTGGATATTACTCCTTCTTCCAGCGATAAGGCGCCCTCCCGACCGAAAAAATAATAATCCCGGGAATCACCTTTCAATCTCCCCTTAAATTCCGCCAAATTCCCGGTTTGCCGGTTCAGATCATAATAAAGTGATTGTGTTTGATAGCTATAATCACCGGTAGAGATTTTGACATCCCCAAACGCTCGGACTACACCGGTTTCACCATCATAAATCAAAT
>JAAYHS010000182.1 GCA_012735315.1 Bacillota bacterium
GGCGGTAGGCGGTTTTGCTAGCCGGGGGTTCTTATTTTTTAGAAAAGACCGTTACGAGCACAGTTTCGTTGATTACGAGCACGAAGATAGTGGCATAAATTTTCCTACTTGACCATAATTATCTAACATGGACAAGGGGAGGGAACAAAGTGCTCTTTTTTTTGAAGTTGCGGCTGATGGTTCAGGATTACTTTCGGGAACGAATTTTTTTGGTGGCGTTGGTTTTAATCTTGTTTTTAATGGGTTCCGTTTTTGGGGTTTTGGCGGCGGGTATTTTGGAACCGGCCCAGCGGGAGCATTTGTTAAGTTATCTTAATCAGGGCCTTCATGGAGATGTTTTAATTCCCAACAGCGTATATACCCGTCAAACAATCGTCGCCAACATCAAAACGGTCTTTTTTTTGTTTTTTATGGGGATTAGCGTGATTGGGGTTCCCTTGGCTTTGTTGTTGATCTTTACCCGCGGTTTTGTGCTCGGCTACAGTATCAGTTTTTTATTGCGAACCATGGGATTTAAAGGTTTAGTGCTGGTTTTGACCGGGGTGATGCCCCATAATTTATTGATTATCCCGGCGTTATTCTTAATGGTAATCGCGATCATCGATTTTGCGGCGGTGTTGACCAAAATCCGTTTTACTAAAAAACAAGTAATAATCGGAGCGGAATTGATTAAATGCGCGGTCTTAACCATCGCGGTATTACTGGCGATGGTTTGCGCCGGTTTTATTCAAGGTTATCTTACCCCGTTGTTAACTTCTTGGTTAACCAGGGTTATTTAGGCCGCCGGCTGTCTTCCGTGGCTTCATAAAAATTTAGTTAACTTTTTGCGGCGGAGGGTAAAATTCGTCAAACACAGGCGGCGTCTATCCAAAATCCAATTAGGCGTTCAAATTGGAAATCTTTCCTGTGTACTTAAAAGAAGGATTAGCACGGTTATTGTCGAAATCATGTTATGTTTTAATTTGGTTTTATGTTATATTAGTTTCGCGGTTTACATTTTAATTACTTAAGGCGGTTGCTAAAACTGTTTTAAGTGTACTAAAGGAGTTGACGGTGTTGCACGATTATCTGCAGGATTATCTTAATTACCTTTCCAGTGAACGAGGTTTGGCCCAAAATACTTTGGAATCATATGGTAGAGATATCCAACAATATTTGACTTATTTAAAAGAGAAGAAGAATCTCACCATTGAACAGACCAACCAGGCTAATGTAATCGGATACTTATTGTATTTACAGTCCAGGGGCAAAGCCACCGCTACTTTGTCGCGAAGCCTGGCGGCGATTAAATCCTTTTATTTGTATTTATTCCGCGAAGACATCATTGAACGCAACCCCACCATCAATCTTGACGCTCCCAAACAAGAGAAAAGACTGCCCAAGGTGCTCTCGGTTGAAGATGTGGAGCGCTTGTTGGAACAGCCGGATCTGAAACACCCCATCGGAATTCGGGACCGAGCGATGCTCGAGGTTTTATACGCCACCGGTTTACGCGTTTCGGAATTGATTTCTTTAAAATTGAACGACGTTAATTTGGAGAAGGGTTATGTAAGATGTATCGGCAAAGGCTCCAAGGAGCGGATTGTGCCCCTCGGCACGATTTCCACCAAGTATCTAAAGTTATATATCGAGCACGCCCGCAAGTTTTTGGCGTCATCCCCCTTTGAAACCGTGCTTTTTTTGAACCATCACGGCAAGGGACTCACCAGGCAAGGTTTTTGGAAAATTATCAAACGCTATGCCGAGAACTTAAATCTGGACGTCGATATTACCCCGCATACCTTAAGACATTCTTTCGCCACCCATCTTTTGGAAAACGGTGCCGACCTCCGATCGGTCCAGGAGATGTTGGGGCATGCCGATATTTCCACCACTCAGATTTATACTCAGTTAACCAAGGACCGGATCCGGGAAGTTTACGATCAAGCCCATCCGAGGGCCAAGTAGAAGATTCGCGCCGGTTCCGCCCATCACGGTTCCCTCTTTATTTTAGTTACAGAGAGGCGAAGAGATGGGAGTTTAAAAAACGATTATCCGTTTGACACTCAAAGAATTTGCTATTCATTCCCCCGAGTCAATTCGGGGTTTTTTATTAGTGGACTTTTTTGGACATGTTTATTTAAAAAAATATAAAATAAATATTTGTACGTACATTTTTTTAAGTTTCCTGTAAAGAGGTTATTGCGGCAATTTCAGATAAAAAGTGATTTCTTGTAAAAAAAATTATTGATTAGATGTCTGAAAGATGATAAAATTTAACTACAATAAGTTTAAAAATAGATAAAGTTATAAATACAAAATATAAATGGGAACGTTCAAGCATCAAGATAAGGCGCGAGACAAGAGCAAGAGTTATGTCCCGACGCCTTTTATGTTTGTCGGTTTGGAAAGAGGCCGGATGTTAGAGTTCGACGTCTCTCTTTTGATGGAGGCAGAAGACCTCCGGCTACAAGACTGAAATCCGGTGAAATTCAGTATAGATTTGCTTGTTTGAGCGGGGGAAAACACTATATTGATTTTTTTGGTAGGAGGATAAATAATAGCATGAGAAAAATTAAGGGTTTTTTCTTACTGGCAGTCATTTGTTTAACAGTTATTATTGTTATTGGTTGTGGTGGGGGTGGTTCCAGAACTAGTGATCCTGGAGGTTCTACAACTCCTCTTCCGGGAAGCTTGGATCCCGGCCTGGTAGGTTTCGCTACACTGAACGGCGGAACCACCGGTGGTCAAGGTGGACCTACGGTTACCGTAAGCACCGGTACGGAATTACAAAATGCCATAAAACAGGGCGGACCCAGAATCATCTATGTTAACGGCACAATCACGCCGGCTAACTCGTCTGATAGCAAAATCAACGTAAAAGACGTTAACAACATTAGCATCATCGGTGTTGGCGCCAATGGCGAGTTTGACGGAATCGGGATAAAGATCACCCGCGCTAATAATATCATTATTCGCAATCTAAAAATCCATCACGTTCTAACCGGGGATAAAGATTGTATCAGCATTGAGGGTCCCGCCAGCAACATTTGGGTTGATCACTGTGAATTATTTAATGAATACCAGGGCGTTAATAAAGATTACTACGACGCTTTATTGGACGCTAAGGGTGATAGCGCCTTCATTACATATTCATGGAATTACCTGCATGACAGTTGGAAAGCGAGCCTAAACGGTTCTTCGGAAAAAGACACCTATGATCGTAGAGTTACTTATCATCATAACGCCTTTATAAACATTAACTCCCGGTTACCGTTGTACCGCGGCGGTCAAGGGCATATCTATAATAACTTTTATAAGGATATTTTCACCAGTGCAGTAAACTCCCGGCTCGATGCCCAATTGCGTGTCGAGAATAATGTCTTTATAAATGTTAAAAACCCGATTTGCTCCTTGGACAGCGATACCATTGGTTATTGGGATGCTAGAGGCAATATCTTTACCAACTGCACCTATAGCCCAGGTGTAATAGGACCACCAGTATCAACATGCACTTACGACCCGCCGTATATGTATACTTTAGATCCGGTGGAAGATGTGGAGTTAATCGTAACTCAAGGGGCTGGAGTTAATAAGATTGATTTTTCCAATCCAGGAGAGCCAAGTACCACTCCGGGCGCGACACCAGGTACTACGCCGACCGGACC
>JAAYHS010000183.1 GCA_012735315.1 Bacillota bacterium
CGCCGGATGAAGTAATCCGCGTCCACCGCGGGAAACTCAATTGGCAAAGGGATGTCAACGACATCATTACTTACCGGTATGAAGGGAAGGTCGACCGGATCGTCTTGGGTGAAACCTATGGTTTACCCGGCCAATGGTCCAGCTACCCTTCGCATAAACACGACCGGGATGATCCTCCCGAAGAGGTGAACATGGAGGAAGTATACCATTTTAAAGTGAATCCGCCTCAAGGCTTCGGAATTCAAGTCATGTACAACGACGATTTTTCTCTCAACGAATCATATATTGTCCGCAATGGGGACACCATCGCCATCGAGCAGGGTTATCATCCCGTGGCCGCCGCGCCGGGATACCAAATTTATTATTTGTGGGTTATGGCCGGGAATAGCGGACGGACTTTGACTCCGCACGATGATCCGAAGCACGCTTGGCTAAGAGCGGTAGAGGCGATGGTCTAGGCGCGAGCCGTGAGGTTTGAGGACGCGGCGCTGCCGTTCTTAATTACATAGTTAAAGGAGAATCGAACCATGGTGGAAATCATTCAAAAAGCGGCCGGCAAGTCCGGAATCACCGATGCGGAACTGTTGAAGCTCCTCGAAGAGTCAATCCGGGACCGGAAAGCGGGATTAAAAAAGGTGTTGCTCCTGCCGCCGGACTTTACCCGGATGCACTCGGGCGCCGGTAAAATTACGGCCATGTATTACGAGATGTTGAAGGATACCTGTCAAGTAGACATTATGCCCGCCTTGGGAACCCATGATCCGATGAGCGAAGCGGAATGCCGCGAGTTTTTCGGGGAAAAGGTCCCGTTGAGCAATATTGTGGTTCATAACTGGCGGAACGAGGTGGTTAAGATCGGCGAAGTCCCCGGCGAGTATGTTCGGGAAGTTTCCGAGGGTCTCTTGGATTTCCCGGTCAACGCCGAGGTCAATAAGCGATTGCTCGATAAAAGCTATGATTTGATCATCTCCATCGGCCAGGTGGTTCCGCATGAAGTGATTGGAATGGCCAACTACAATAAAAACATTTTCGTCGGATGCGGCGGTAGGGATACGATTAATAAATCCCACTTTTTAGGGGCGGTTTACGGCATGGAGCGGATGATGGGCCGGGCCGATACCCCGGTGCGCCGGGTGTTCAATTATGCCGAGGACCATTTTTTAATGGATGTTCCGTTGATGTATGTCTTGACGGTTACCACCGTCACTGACGGGAAAGTAACCCTGGAAGGGTTGTTCTGCGGCAGGAGCTGGAAGATATACGAGGAAGCCGTCAAACTGAGCCAGGAGAAGAACCTGACCTTTTTGGACCAGCCCCTGAAGAAAGTCGTAGTCTACCTTGATGAACGGGAATTCAAAAGCACCTGGCTGGGGAATAAAGCGGTCTATCGGACCAGAATGGCCATTGCCGATGACGGCGAACTGATCATTTTGGCCCCGGGAGTGAGAAAGTTCGGCGAAGACGAGGGGATCGACAAACTAATTCGGAAATACGGTTATGTCGGCAGAATAAAAGTGCTTGAAGCTTATAAGGCCAACCGGGACCTTCAGGAGAATATGTCGGCCGCCGCCCATCTGATTCACGGTTCCTCCGACGACCGCTTCTCGATTACTTATGCGGTAGAGAAGCTGACCAAAGAAGAGGTTGAAGGGGTTAACTTCAAGTACCTGCCTTTGAGTGAAGCCTACCGGAAATATGACCCGGCAAAGTTGAAGGATGGCTTTAATAAACTGGAGGACGGCGAGGAGATCTTCTACATCAGCAATCCGGCCATCGGCCTTTGGGCGGATCGCAAAAAGTTTACCCAAGGTTAATAGTTCACCGGAGTACATGAATTAGGCGGTTAGTGATGAGAAGGATCATTAAAAGATGTTAACCATCGAAAACCGTTCCCTTTCCGGGATGTGTTTAATGAATTGGCGGAGCGCGCCGAGGTTGATCGCGGCGTCGGCGTAGCTCTTACAGGAGGAGGCCTTGATCGTTTTAATCAAGGCCTCTTCGATTAAGTCCATTTCCTTGTGGTTGGTCACTACGGCCCAAAAAGTTTTGGTTTGATCCCAAGTATTTTGAACTTTTTTTAGTCCGGACGACACTTGGTCCCAATCTCCGGCGGCCAATTTTTCTTCGACTTCGGCCAGCTGCCGGTCAAGGCGATTCGCGGTTTGGTTCAGGGAAGACTGGACTAAGTATCCGGCGATTAAAAAAGCGCTAAGACCGCAAAGGGATAAAAGCCAAGCTTTCATTGTTTGCTAACCCGCTACGATTTTGGTTGGAGAAATAAACGGCCGGTAGTGTCGAGACTTGCCAGAAGAACTTGGTCCCAGGAAACAAGACCGTATTTGTTCAGTTCGTCGCGGAGCCAGTCTTGAGTGAGGTTCAACCTGGACAGATTTTTATCTTTTAATACTCCGTCAACTATCAAAGTCACCGGCAGTCCCTCGTAGGGAGTTTCCAACTTCAAATCCTCCGGGTTTACCGGCCGTTTCTGGGATTTAGGAATAATCGACAACTTGCCGCTGGTTTCCAAGATTGCGTATTCGACATCGGCGATATTCGGCATATCTTTAAGGCGTAATTGCTCCAACAGGTCGTTCAGGTTATACCTTAACCTGGTAAGTTCGGCTTGATTGATTTTGCCGTTTTCAATCAAGATACTTGGTCCGCCGCAGATAATCCGGCGGGCCGTTTCATTTTTCAGGGTGAGCAGGGAGAGACTGATTTGGATCAGGAGCAGGGTTAAAATCGGGATGATGCCGTGGAGCAAAGGGATGTCCGTATCTTGCATCGGAACCGCCGCCAGTTCGGAGATCATGATCGTAATCACAAGTTCAAAGGGTTGAAGCTGGCCGATCTGGTGTTTACCCATCAGCCTAATGATCACGACAACCAACAGATAAAGAATCGCGGTTCGGACCGGGAGGACGAGCACTTTGATCACCCGGTTTCATTATTTGTCGATTAAGGACCGTTTATACCGCGGTTCAGCAGGCCTGGCTTGGATAAAAAGGGAAAAGCGGCAGGATTTTTTAGTTAAAACACGAATTCCAATTGAATATAAGTTCCGAAAGGACGCCTTGAGTCGTTTTCTTGGAATTTGAACAAATAATGACTAAAATGACGAAGTATTACCAATTCTTCTTGATGACGGACTTTAACCGGAACCGGAGTAAAGTTCCGATAAAAAATATAAAAAGGGAGTCGAGGCTATGAACAAGCAATTGGAATTAGCCAAACAATTAGCAAAATCATTGGCGGAATGCGAAGAATTTCTGGAATACCAAAAAGCGAAACAGATTTTGGAGGAACATGAAGCGGCCCGCATTATGCTGGATGATTTTCGCAAGAAACAATGGGAGTTCGAAAAGAAAAAAATCGACGGCGCTCAAGATCTAAAAGCGGCCGAAGAAGAATTGCAAAAACTGGCGGGAATCATCGGGGTCAATCCTTATGTTCGGAATTATTTAACGGCTGAATTTAGGTTTAGCCAATTATTAATGGAAATCCAGCGCATTATCAGCGAAGCGGTGGGGATCGCCCTTCCCAAAGACGCTGAGAACAAAAACGGTTAAACCGGGTGCCGGTTTCGGATTTTCAAAAACCTTTTGTCAACCCCGGACTGAAATTCCCCCTGATAATGGATTTGTGTTGACGGGATTTTTCCGTTCCGTGGTGAATAACTTTAATAATCCGGGTTAATCTCATTCGCTGCGGTACATTTTTAAAATGAGGATGTGACCTTGATGCTGCTAAGGATTAAGCGCGGTTTTGCCTTGCTGTTGGCGGGAGTGTTGCTGATAAACGGGATCGCTCTGGCCGCGACTCCGAAACTAGGCGAAATCAAGCCCGGCAAATATCAATTTAAAGCGATTACCAATCATCTTCCCTATGCTTTTAAAAACCCCGAAGATTACCGGGAGTCCTTACAAAAGGTCGAGCTGGAGCTGGGGAATCAAGATCGCTTCCGCGATCTTCCGGAACTGGGGATGAAACGCCCCTATACGGGCGTGATCAAACTGGGAGATATCCCGAAACACTTCGGAATCATCGTTGATGTCCGCGCCGAAGAGAAGCGCCTTTATATCGATACCGACGGCGACGGCAGCTTTAAAGACGAGCCCTGGATCGAATTGCTGAATGAATGGTATGGGTTGGAGACCTATTGGGTGATTGGCCCGAAACCGATCCGGCTTCGAGTCGCTTATCAATCCAATCCGGCCGAAACCCGCGAGCTTGAGATTTCGGTTTATGGTTTTTTAAACCGGCCCGGCGCTTTGATTGAAGAAAAACCGTATTTGATGGTTATCGTTCGTACTTGGTTTTTAGCGGAAATATACGAAGACGGAGCGGTAAAGCTGGTTGCAGTCACCGACCGCAATAATAACGGGAAATATAATGATCCGGACGATCTTTTGTTCATCGATGAAAATGACGACGGCCTGTTTAGTAAGGAAGAAGCGTACCTTCGCAAGGACGGGATTAAAATCAAGAGCGGGAAATTAACACTAAAGGCCGATTGGGGAGTATACCCTGAAACGCTGGAGATAGGAGGGAAGAGCGGTGGCTGAAAGGCGAAGGGTTTTAATTTGGGGACTGTCAATCATCCTGTTGCTGGCTTCGGTTACCACCCAAGCGGCGGCCAATGAGGAACTCGAATTTACTCAAGTGACCCTTAAAAACGGGCTTACTCTTAAATATAAAATAATGAAGGATGAACCGGTGGTCTCGATGTACGCCTTATTTCCGATTGGGATGAACCGGGAGAAAACCAAAGGTATCGCTCATTTGATGGAGCATTTGGTGTTTCGGGGCGGGAAGGGTTATGACTTTAACAAAATCGCCGCGGTTACCACCCGTCAAGGAGGGTATTTCAACGGATTCACTTCCTTTGACGCCACCGTTTATAATTATGTGGTTCCCAAGGAACATTTTGAAGACGCCTTTGAAGTTTTTAACGGTTCGATCTGGCAAACCGACCTCTCGGAAACCACGGTAGAGCTGGAACGGAAGATCGTAGTTCATGAACTGGATATGGATTACGCGGAACGGATGCCTTATTATCCGGTTTTTCAATATTTTTTTCCGGAGATCAATTACACCAAGGAAACGATAGCCGCGATTTCCGTTCACGATTTGCGCGAATTTCATCAGGATCATTACCAACCCGAGAACGCCACTTATATAGTGGTCGGGGACTTCGATCCAGAAACGGTAATCGAGCGGTTGGAGCAAATTGCCAACGGTTTTGGGAAACGCCCGGTTCTCAAAGACGATTTAAATGAGTTCAGTCTGCCTGTCGGAGAAATTGTCGAAACTCGCAATATTTATCCCTATTATTACCAGTTGTTAATGGGTTATGAAATGGAGGGGTTGACGGAAAGCGAGCGGATGGTCCTTAAGCTGCTTTCCTATTACTATGGCTCAAATTACCGGATTGATTATTATAACAACCGCTATAAATTTTACAATGTAATCTCCAGAACATTGGGAAACAAAGAATTTTTCGGCATTTATTATGTGGAACGGGACCAAGAGTTCAGCGAAGCGAATTTAAGCGAAGAACAGACGCGGATGCAAAGTTTTATCCGGCAATTCCGAAAAAGCGATTTTAAGAAGCTGTTGAAGAATTTCATTGAGTTGATAGAACTGGAACAAGAATCCAGCTTCAACACGGCGGTGGAGTCGGGCGAGTATGAACTGCAGCGATTGATTAATCCCGATAATATTACGGTTGACGATTTACCGGCGCTAAGGGAACTGTCGCCTAAAGACTTGGAGCGGGTTATCGATCGGTATTTCACTAAACCTCCTCAAACCTGGATTTTGGTGAAAAACGTCCAACCGGAGGTGAAGTAAAGTGATCAAAAAATTAGTTTTAATAGGCTGTTTGATGCTTGCCGTTTTCGGATTTGAACCGGTCCGGGCGGATGCGGAAATTCCTCGAATTGAAAGGCTCTCGATCAATGGGATGACCGTGTTTGCCCAAAAAACCGATTCTAAACTCATTGAGGTCACTTTATTGCTTAAATCGGGCAGCGGAATGGATCCCCGGAAAGGCGCGGCCATAATCGTAAACCAGTTTGTCGGCGGGCTGCTCCATTATTATCGGGTAAATTCCGGTTGGGTCGATACCGACGTCGAAACTTATCCCGATTATACGTTGCTTAAAATCAGAGTTTCTTCCCAACGTTTGAAATCGGTTTTGAAAGTTATTAGAGATTTATTGGTTTACCCCCTCTACGATTATGATTTTGCCTCCGACCTCCAAAACATAATCAGCACCGACTTGAAGGCGATCCCCGCGATTGCCAAATCCTACTTTGATTTTACCCGCGAGTTTTATGGCGAAAATCATCCATACAATAACGGTTTGGATTCGGCGGCGATTGACAACATCACCGGCAGTGATGTGTTTAAATGGCATCGCTTAACATATCAACCCGGCAACGCCATCCTTTCGATAACCGGTGATTTTAAAGAACGGTTAAAATACTTAGAAAAACTTTTCAGCAAAATCC
>JAAYHS010000184.1 GCA_012735315.1 Bacillota bacterium
AATCACCGTGTGTTTCCGTGAAAAGAGTAGCCGACCTGATAGCGCAAGATGTTACAATGACGGCCAAAATCCTTCAATTAGTGAACTCCGCCTTTTTTGGCCTGCCCCAAAAGATTGTCAGTCCTCATCAAGCCGCGGTATTATTAGGGATTGACATTTTGAAGGGGTTGGTCCTTCATGTCCACATTTTTTCTTCTTTCAAATTGGACCCACGGATCAAGGGGTTTTCGATCCAAAACCTTTCCAAGCATAGTGTATTAGTCGGCAAACTGGCCAGGGAGATCGTTTTGGCGGAGACCAATGGGAGAAACATGGAAGATAATGCTTTAATCGCGGGTCTTTTACATGATATCGGCAAGTTAGTCTTACTTCAAGATCCGGAACGTTACAACCAAGTGTTGGCCCATTCTAAATTTAGGGGTTGCAATCATTACCAAGCGGAATATGAAATTTTAAGAGCCTCTCATGCGGAAATCGGAGCGTTTCTGTTGGATCTTTGGGAGTTACCGGAACCGGTGGTTCAGGCTATTGCCTTTCATCACAATCCCGCCAAATCAATGGAAAATAGTTTTTCGATATTAACCGCGGTCCATGTCGCCAATGCGCTAATCAACCGAAAAAGCCTTAAAAGCGATCAATTTCCCGATCTGGATCTGTTTTACTTATTATCGATCCACAAGAAAGAAGAACTCCCCAAATGGATTGAGCTTAGCAGGCGCGTTCTGGCGGAAGCCGGCGAAAAGGTAAATTAAAGTATGAGGTCATTCATAGCGGCGAAAGATTTTCCGCAACCACCTGAGGAAAGGCCTTTTCCCACGGCAAACGTCACAGACATTCACCGGTTCCTCGCCTAATAAAAAGGTCTTTTCTTCAATACGGCAATATGGGCTTGGGAGTAGGCCCGTTTTTTTACAGATTTCCAGTTTAACATAACGGTGTTTGGCGCAATATTCTTTCGGCTCGGTTCCCGTTAAAAAGTACTCTGAAAGTTGCTCGCAAAAAGTAGTCGCTTTAGCCCCGGTTTCTTTACAGATCAATACTTTAACCACATTATTAGGGATACTGAAGTCGAGCCTGGGTTGATCCCTGAGGGCTTTTCTAACGAAATCAGCCCAGATGGGAGCGGCGATCCGGTTGCCCGAACCGGGGAGCGAACGTTCATTGCGATCGCAGCCGACAAACACTGAAACCAACAAATCGGGCGTATAACCGATAAACCAGGCATCGCGATTATCTTCGGTTGTTCCCGTTTTGCCGGCGGCGGGACGGTTGATTAGGTCCCGGATATTGGAGGCGGTTCCTCCTTCTTCAAATACCCCCGTTAAGGCTTGAGTCACCAGATAGGCCACTCCCGCGTCGAGCACCCGGGGATATTCCCCGGGGGCCTGGTATAAAAGCCGGCCTTTATGATCAAAGATTCGCCGGATCGTGGTCGGTTGGATTTGAAGACCACCGTTGGCTAGCGGAATATAAGCCTTGGTAAGTTCCAAAGGGGAGACTTCCCCGGATCCTAACGCCAAGGAAAGCTGTTGCGGTAAGGTAGATTCGATTCCCAGATTTTTGGCCATGCCGAGAACGGGTTCAAATCCTAATTGATAGAGTAATTTAACCGCAATCACATTACTGGAACAAGCCAAAGCTTCGCGGAGAGACAACAGCCCCCGCTCGCCGACGGATCCACTGTCTTGGGGTTGATAAACAACGGACCCCAGGGTATATGAATGGGGCGTGGCATCGAA
>JAAYHS010000185.1 GCA_012735315.1 Bacillota bacterium
CTTGCGGCGTCAGGGGCAAGTAGTGCAAGGCGCGCCGGGAGTGAGGACCGGAGGCGTACTCATTGTACGTCGAGGACCGCAACGACCAAGCAACGCCGCAATACGCAGACCATCACGCCGCACTCAAGGAATCCGGCAAAAACCAATAACCAATCCAAAACAAAAACTCAACAAACCAGCCCCAACCAAAAACCTAACCCGAATCAAATCATCCATTATCTCCATTATTCACCACTTGCCTTTTATTACCTGCCTCCTACATCGCCGACCCCTCCCCAACCGGTTTCTCCCCCGACTTTAACAGCTCCGAAACAGTGACAAACCGGTACCCCCGTTTGGCAAGCGCCGGTAAAATTATCCGCAATGCCTCGATCGTATTGGTACGATCCCCGCCTTGGTCGTGAAAGAGAATTATATCGCCGGGTTTCACGGTTTTGACGACCTTTTGAGCGATTTTCCATCCTCTAATATAAGTCCAGTCCCTGGTATCCTGACCCCAAGTCCAGATGATGACCGAATAATTCAACTCCTTGGCTGCCTTGACGATCTTTTCGTCATAATAACCGCTGGTAGGTCTAAAGACCCGGACATCGTCTTTGATCACCCGCTTGATGGCCTGGTGCGCCCGGCGCAGTTCCGCCATGAGTTCTTGCTCCGATAAACGGTTAACTTCCCGATGTTCATAGGTGTGGTTCCCGATTTCGTGACCCTCCCGGTATTGCCTTCGCACTATCTCCGGGAACAATTCCACCCGTTTCCCGATCACGAAAAATGTCGCCCGGGCGTTATATTCTTTTAACAATTCCAAAATCGGCTCCGTAAAAGTGGCGCTGGGTCCATCGTCAAAAGTGATGGCTATTTGTTTCGAAGTGGTGGAGCCTTCCCAAACGATATCCCCCGTCTTCTCCCACAACTGCCGGTTTTTATATACCGGAAGATAAGCGGCGGACCATGACCAAAACAATAGAATCAGAATACTCCCACCGACCATAAACATTATTCTTCTCCTCAAAATCAGCACCAGCATCAAATAAACCTCTCTCATTTACTCATCAAATGTATATGAAAGATTAAGTGGAATCATGGTCACTACCTCAACTTTAACCGCTCCTTTAAGTTCCAACGTCAGATAGCGCTTTATTTTACCGGTTTGTCTTCTGCCATAAAATAATAGAACAATTTAGGGAGGTTTTTTAGAGGCCGTCGTTTAATTGATTTCCTAAAAAGTTCACCGGTTGGACACAAAAATATTTTAAAATGTTGGTAATCCCCGAACAAAAGGACTTGATAAGGCGGGTGGTCGAATGTCCGGAGTCAAAATCCTGATTGCCGACGATGAAGCGCGGATGCGAAAACTGGTTTCCGATTTTTTAAAAAAAGAAGGCTACGCCGTAATCGAAGCGGAAGACGGTAAAAAAGCCCTCGAACTTTTTAACAGCCATTCCGATATCACCTTGGTGATATTGGATGTGATGATGCCCGGCTATGATGGTTGGACCGTCTGCCGGGAGATCCGAAAGGCGTCCCGGATACCGATCATCATGCTGACCGCGCGGGGCGAGGAAAGTGACGAAGTTTTCGGCTTTAGCCTTGGAGCCGATGAATACATCTCCAAACCCTTCAGCCCAACGATCCTGGTCGCCCGAGTCCGGGCCTTGCTGCGTCGCACGGGCAACAACGCCAAAAAAATAAAAACCTATCCCGGAATGGAAATTGATGAAAGCGGACGGGTCGTGCGAATCAACGGGGAAAAAATCGAGCTCAGCCCCAAGGAATTTGACCTTTTGCTGTATTTAACGGCCAACGAAGGGATCGCCCTCTCCAGGGAGCAAATTTTGAATTCGGTTTGGGATTACGACTATTTCGGCGACGCCAGAACCGTGGATACCCATATTAAGAAGTTACGGTTGAAAATGGGGGACAAAGGCCGCTATATTCATACGATTCGCAGTTTAGGATACAAGTTTGAGGTGTCGGAATGAAATACACAATCCGTATGAGACTTTTTGTCATAATGACCGGCTTAATCGTGTTTTTTGTCTTTTTATCGTGGCTGCTTAACGACAGGCTTTTGGAAAAGTATTATTTATACGACAAAAAAAATAATTTAGTAAAGACTTATCATACTATTAACGACTTATTTAATGAAGCAGCCGCCGATCTTGAGCTGGAACTGGAGAAGCTTGAAAATATTAAAGGAATCCGGATCGTGGTTCGGGACCGGGATTTTAAGCCTATTTATGATTCGATGTTTGGAAGCGAAGTTCCGCGCTACAACGCTTCAAACCGGCTCCCTCGAAGAAATATTTTGCTCGCTTTCAAATCCCGAATCGACCGGCTGATTAAAGATAAAGGCATTTGGATCGGCGTTTACAAAGACTCCCGCTTGAATACGGAGTTCATCAATTTGGCCGCCCGGCTGGATAACGGTCATTATCTCATGTTAACCACGCCTAACGCGGTCATTAAGGACAGTGTGGCGATTGCCAACCGTTTTTTCATGTTTACCGGCTTTTTTACGATATTAGTCGGAAGTTTTTTAGTATTTATGCTCTCGGGTAAATTCATCAAACCGATTTTGGATTTAAAAGAGATCGCCCAAAAAATGGCCGGGCTTGATTTCAGCCGGAAGTATTCCGGCGGCACCGGCGATGAATTAGACGACTTGGGCCAGAGCATCAACTCTCTCTCGGAACAATTGGAAACTTCCATTTCGGAATTACGCGCCGCCAACGAAAAGTTGCAACAAGATATCGAACGGGAACGGAAAATCGATGAAATGCGAAAAGAGTTCATCTCCAACGTCTCCCATGAGTTAAAAACCCCGATCGCCTTAATCCAAGGATATGCCGAAGGCTTGAAGATGAATATAATCGAGGATGAGCAAAGCCGCAATTTCTATTGCGAGGTAATCGCGGATGAAGCGGCGAAAATGAACCGTCTGGTTAAACAGCTTCTCGATTTGGCCCGCATCGAATCGGGAAACGTCCCCGTCGAACGGGTGAATTTCAATATTTCCGCTTTGCTCCAAAAAGCGCTCAAGAAAAATGAGCTTCTCTTTAAAGAAAAGGAGGTTCGCGTGGAAACGAAGATCGATCCGGACTTATTCGTCAACGCCGATCACGACCTTAGCGAACAAATCATCAATAACTATCTGAGCAACGCTCTCAATCATTTGGAAAAACCCAATTTAATTAAAATCAGAACCGCAAGCTTAAACGGTAAAATAAGGACCTCGGTTTTTAATACCGGAAAGCATATTCCCGAAGAAGACCTGGAGCGAATTTGGATCAGCTTTTATAAGATTGATAAAGCCAGAACCAGAGAATACGGCGGGACCGGCCTGGGGTTATCGATCGTCCGGGCAATCCAGGAAGCCCACGGCAATTCCTACGGCTGCGCCAATGTCGAGGGCGGGGTTGAATTCTGGTTTGAACTTGACGAAGCGGCCAATGGGGACGGCGCTCTAAATATCCAATAATCGTCGGGTCGGCCGATTTCCACGAAATGTTCCTTTTTCAGTCACAAAATGGACACAAAATGTTTTTATACTAATAAATAGCTAAGAGTTGAAACGGCATATAATCAACTCTAGCGAATCCTACCGCATAATCCGAAAATTATGAAAGGAGTGTTGAAAAATGAAAAAAACCTTAGCCCTTATTGTGGTGACAGTTTTGTTAATTGCCTCCCTTTCCTGCGGCGTCCTTGCCCAAGGGTGGGGCCCAGGAAAAAATGATTGTCGCGGTATGTATTTCGGCAAAAATCTAAATTTGACTTACGAACAACAACAGCAGCTTTTAGCCATTAAACAGGAATTTCAAAAAGATACTCAGTCGCTCCGCTTTGATTTGGAAAAGAAAAAGATGGAGCTACGACGGTTATGGACCGCCACGCCGCCGGATCAAAATGCGATCAATGCCAAAAACAGTGAGATTACTTCCTTGGAAGTAAGGATGGTTGAAAAAATTCGCGCCCTTCAAGGTAAAATTAAAGCGATTTTAACTGAAGAACAGCTTCAAAAATTTAATTCTGGAAACAAAGTTCAACGACCCAAAGTGCGGAAGCCGAATTTCAGGGCAGGGAAAGACCATCGCCGCGACCTCGGGCTAACCCCCGAACAACAAACAAAACTCTTGAATATTCGCCAAAAACACCAGGCCGAAACCCAATCGCTCCGTTTCGAGCTCCAGAAGAAGAATTCGGAACTAAAACAATTATGGAAAGCCGACCAATTTGATCAAAACGCCATTAACGCCAAAAAAGCGGAAATCACGGCCTTAAAGATCCGAATGGCCGCTAAATTCCAATCAATGCGGGCTGAAATTAAAAACATTCTTACCGATGAGCAATATCAAAAACTTTACCGAAGAAAACCAGGTTCTTGAATAGTCGTTAAAAGCCGGGGCATCCCGGCTTTTTCTTTTATCGCTTGCTTGAAAATCATTCATTCTCTTCCACTTTTCTAAAATAGGCAATCCTCAGTTTAGGTTCGAAAAAAGTAATTCTATCGATAAAATTCCGGTATTCTTCAATATTTTTATCAAATGTTCCGTGGGTAGCGGTAAAACTGATTACATAGCCGCAATCATTAAAAAATACTTTAAAATTCCATTGACTTCGAAAAAAGAGCATGCTATATTAATTCGTATCCGAATATTTCGTATGCGAATTAATAGTTGAAAGGAGTGTCTAAAAATCGGCGTCTCCGATCCTCCATTATTTTGTCTGCTCCTAAAAAATACCTGGCAAAAATTAAGCCGATACTATAATCAACGCCTTGCCAAATACGACTTGACCGTGCCCAAGGCCTTGTTGCTGTTGGAGGTTGCACCCGATGTCGGGCGGACGCCGGGTTTTTTAGCGAATAGGCTCAACCTGGAAAACTCCAGCATGACCGGTCTTTTAGACCGGTTGGAACGCAAAGGGTTAATTGTCCGAAAACCAAACCCCAACGACCGGCGCGGGATCTTAATTTTTCTTACCCCTGAAGGACTTCAGGCCAGAGATACCATTAAATCATTGGTGGAAGAACTTGATCGAAAATTAAAAGCGGAATTATCCCCGGAAGAAATTAGAGTGTTTCGCAGAGTGATCTCGATTATCAATAAACAAATCTAATAAAGCAGGTGATATCTTGAATAGACGTGTCGTAATTACCGGAATCGGATTGGTGACTCCGGTCGGGTTAACCAAAGACGCCAACTGGGAAGCCATCCTGGCCGGGAAATCGGGGATCGGTCCCATCACCCGTTTCGACACCGGCCGGTTTGACGTCCGCTTCGCGGGAGAAGTCAAAGATTTCGACGCCACTCGCTTCATCGAAAAGAAAGAAGTCAAAAAAATGGACCGCTTCATTCAATACGCCATCGCCGCCGCCAACGAAGCATTGGCTGATTCGGGTTTAACGATCACCCCCGAAAACGCGGAACGCGTCGGAGTCATCGTCGGTTCAGGCATGGGCGGCCTCGATACCCTCAGTAATAATGAAGGGGTTTGCCGGGAGCAAGGCCCTAACCGGGTTTCGGCTTTCTTTATTCCGGGCTGTGTAATTAACCTCGCTCCCGGACAAATTTCGATCCGGACCGGGGCTCGAGGACCGAATTTTTCGCCGGTTTCAGCCTGCGCCACCGGCACCCACGCCATCGGCGAAGCTTTTCATATCATTAAACGCGGCGAAGCCGACGCAATCATTACCGGAGGCGCCGAATCAACCATTACCCCGGTAGCGGTAGCCGGTTTCAGCAATATGAAAGCCCTCTCTACCAGAAACGACGAGCCGGAAAAGGCCAGCCGCCCCTTTGACGCCGCCCGGGACGGTTTCGTCATGGGTGAAGGAGCGGGAATCTTGATCCTGGAGGATTTGGAACACGCCCAAAAACGCGGCGCTCGAATTTACGCAGAAATAATCGGATTCGGCATGAATAGCGACGCTCATCATATTACGGCGCCGACGCCGGACGGTTCGGGAGCGGCCCGTTGCCTGGAACTAACCATGGCTTCCGCCGGGATTAAGCCCGAGGACGTTGATTATATTAATGCTCACGGCACTTCCACCCCGGTTAATGACGTTATGGAGACCAAGGCAATCAAATTAGCCTTCGGAGATCACGCCCGCAAGATTATGGTCAGTTCCACCAAGTCGATGACCGGCCATCTTTTGGGAGCGGCCGGCGCCGTAGAGACGGCATATACGGCCCTAGCCATCCATCATCAAATAGCGCCGCCCACGATCAATCTGGAAAACCCCGATCCCGAATGCGATTTGGACTATGTGCCGAACCGGCCTCGTAAAGCCGAAATCAAAGTGGGCCTCAGCAATTCCTTTGGTTTCGGGTCCACCAACGCCTGCGTGGCGTTGCGGAAATATTAAGTTATTTCTAGATAAAAAAGAACCCCTACTAGCGGGTTCTTTTTTGTGCGGGACTATATCTTCATTAAGGTTTAAGGTTAAGGTTTATCGAATAATTAAGGTTGCTCGCCTCAATAATTATTATAAACATTACCGGCGGCAAATATTCCTAGATCGCCGATTTTTAGGCCGCGTTTTCCCGAACATACTGAATAATCTTCTGACGGTCGAGCTCACTGAGATTTTCAAAGGCAAAGGCGTGGTAATTTAACATCCCCATGCCGGGACCGGTTCGGACGATGCTGGCTACCGTCGTTACCCGGTCAAGAGTCCCCGGCAGCACGAAAGTGATCGTTAACTTAGTTCCGATTTGGAAAGACTCCAGTGAAATGACTCCCATGCCCTTTTCGCTGAGATTTTCAATATATCCGCAATATCTTGGGAACTCGCCCGGAAAATTCATTTCCACAACAATATGCGAGTCGACCCTCGTCGCTGTTCTTTTTTCGGTAATCATCGCAATCCCCCTTTAAAACTAGTGAGATCCGGCTGCTAAACAACCTTTCCCTCTATTTATCGTCAAGTTTATTAAAAAAATTAGACTATCGCTTAAAAAAATTGCGTCATTTGGGGCCGTAATTCAAATATTATCGTCTAAAGCAAATGGAAGGAAATAATTATTTAAAGGCGAAGTATGAGAAAATTAAATGAATTTCGTTCAAACCCCGACAAGGAGGAGCAACATTGCGCCAATTTGATTTAAGTGAAACCCTTTTAATGCTGCCCGCGATTTTATTCGGTTTTTCAATTCATGAATTTTGGCACGCTTATACCGCAACCCTTTTTGGCGACGACACCCCCGCCAAACAAGGCCGCTTAACCCTAAACCCTCTGGTCCACATCGATTTAATCGGTTTTTTACTGTTGATCTACGCCGGATTCGGATGGGCCAAACCGGTCCAAGTGAACCCGCAAGCCTTTCGCAACCCAAAACGGGACGATTTGTTGGTTTCAATCGCCGGACCTTTATCGAACCTAATCACCGCCATCCTGTTCGCAGTGATCATCAAAGGGCTGTTTTTATTCGCCGATGAGTTATTTAAAATCCCCGATTACGGCGGGTATATTTTGAAGATTTTGGTCTATTTCGTCTGGATTAATCTGGTCTTATTCGTATTTAACCTGATTCCCTTGCCGCCGCTCGACGGTTCCCATATTCTACTGGGGCTGTTGCCGGAACGTTTTCAAAGTTTCAAAGAGTATCTGCTGCGGTTTGGCGGAATTGCCTTACTGGCTTTAATCCTCCTTGGAAGTTGGACCAATCGGGAGCTACTGCCGATCGGCACGATCACCCAAGCAATTTATCAGAGCTTGTTTCGACTTTTAGGACTTTATTAATAATATTATAATAATATTTTTTATTACTTTTGCCATAAATATTTCTCCATAATCTTAAAGGAGCGCTAGCCGATGAATTGGTTAAGCAAAATCGAGCGAAAATTCGGTCATTTGGCAGTAAAAAGACTAATGCATTATATCATTATTTTCAACGTCCTGGTATTGCTCTTATTTTATTTTTACCCGCCTATCCTTCACGCTTTAATCTTGGTTCCTCGGTTGGTTTTAAAAGGTGAATTATGGAGACTGGTTACTTACATTTTTATTCCGCCGACCTTCAGCCCGCTATGGGTTATTTTCACCCTTTACTTTTACTACCTGGTAGGAACCGGCTTGGAAAATGAGTGGGGCGCCTTTAAGTTTAATATCTACTATCTAACCGGAATGATTGGAACCACCACTGGGGCTTTTATCACCGGAGGCGGCGCCACTGCCCTCTATTTGAATCTCTCGCTTTTTTTCGCTTTTGCCCGTATTTATCCGAATTTTGAGATCTTAATCTTCTTTATCCTCCCGGTAAAAATCAAGTACCTGGCCTGGCTCAACTGGTTCTTTTTCGGGTACAACATTCTTTTCTCAACCTCTCTAAGCGCCAAAATCGCGGCGTTAATCGCAATCGGCAATTACTTCCTCTTTTTCGGAAAAGATACTATCGAGGCTTTAAAACTAAAAAGACAAGTGTATTACAACCGTAAAAAATTCTTTGATGAAATCGCCAACACACCGCCGATTCATAAATGCGCGGTCTGCGGCATTACCGAAAAGGACGACCCCCGGATGGATTTTAGCTATTGCAAGGAGTGCGGCGATGATTACGAATACTGCGCCAAGCATATCAACGATCACCACCATCAAAAACAGAACCATTAAAATATTTATTTTGCCACGGAGGCACTAAAGACACGGAGAGTGATAAAAACCTCCGTGCCTTTGCGTCTCGGCGGATGGAAATTAAAAAGGACGAGGCTGCTCGTCCTTTAATGCTATTTATTTTCAACCGGCCGCATCAGCGGGAATAAAATCACATCCCGGATCGACGGTGAATCGGTAAGCAGCATTACCAACCGGTCGATACCGATACCCATGCCCCCGGTGGGAGGCATTCCGTGTTCCAATGCGACCAGGAAATCCTCATCCCAAACCATGGCTTCTTCGTTGCCCTTGGCTTTCTCTTTGGCTTGCTCCAAGAAACGTTCCCGCTGATCGAGGGGATCGTTCAATTCGGAAAAAGCGTTTCCGATCTCCCGGCCATAGATAAAGACTTCAAACCGGTAAGCGAGTTCCGGATCATCGTCTTTCCTTTTAGCCAAAGGCGAAATTTCAATCGGATGGTCAATCAGGAAAGTGGGCTGGATCAGCTTCGGTTCGACGAACTCGGAGCTGATTTCATCCAAGACCATGCCCTTGGTGGATTTGGGGTCAAGCTTCAAACCCAAGCTTTGAGCGGCCGCAACCGCATCGGCGTCGCTTTTAATCCGGCGCCAATCAATCCCGGTATATTGCTTGATCGCCTCAATCATTGAAATCCTGGGCCAAGGAGGGGTAAGATCAATCGGAGTCCCTTGGTATTCCAGTTTTAAACCGCCGCAGACGGCCATCGCGGTCTCGGTGATTAGTTTCTCGGCCAATTCCATCATCACTTCATAATCGGCATAGGCTTGATAAAGCTCCATCATTGTAAATTCCGGATTATGTTTGGTGGAGATTCCCTCGTTCCGAAAACAATGCCCAATTTCATAGACTCGGTCAAAGCCGCCGACAATTAATCGTTTATGATAAAGTTCCAGTGCGATTCGCATGGTCAGATCAAGATCGAGGGCATTATGATGGGTCGTAAACGGCCGGGCATGTCCGCCTCCGGCGATTACGCTTAAAACCGGAGTTTCAACCTCGACAAAGCTTTGCTCATCCAAAATACGCCGGATAGTGCTGATAATTTTAGTCCTTTTTAGAAATACTTCTCTTACTTCAGGATTGGAAATCAAGTCCAAATAGCGTTGCCGGTAGCGGAGATCGGTGTCCTTTAACCCGTGCCACTTCTCTGGCAGCGGCCGCAACGCCTTGGATAATAATTGATAATCCTCGACTTGGACCGTTATTTGGCCGCGGCGGGTTTTAAATACCGTCCCGCTAACTCCGATAATATCACCCAAATCCAAATCCAGGAATCCTTCGTATTTAGCCTCTCCCAGCACGTCAATCTTGGCATAGAGCTGAACATTGCCGCTCTGATCGGAGATATTCGCAAAACAGGCTTTTCCTTGGTCGCGTTTGGCAACCAACCGGCCGGCCAAACGCACCGTTTGATTCTCCAGTTTTTCGAATTGATCGGTTATTTCCCGGATTATGTTAGTCCGTTCATACCTCTCGCCATAAGGGTTAATCCCTTGTTCCTTTAACTTTTTTAGTTTTGCGATTCTAAATTCAACTTGCTCATTGGTTCTCTGAACTTCCGGTTCCAAAAAGTCCGCCTCCAGGTTTCTTAGATTGAAAAATTATGAAAACAAATCCAAATTTTTTAGAAATATTCTCAAAAAACGAGAGTGGCATTAACCACTCTATTTATTTATTGCTTTAATTTTATATTGAATTGTTCCCATTGGAACTTCAACATTTACAATACTCCCAACCTTTTTACCCATCAAACTGCGACCGACCGGAGATTCGTTGGATATCCGGGCTTGTGACGGATCCGCCTCGGCCGAACCCACGATCATATACTCACATTCGGTTTTATTATTAACATCGACCAAAGTCACCTTTGAACCAACACTGACCGTATCGGGATCTACATCTTGTTCATCGATTACCTTGGCGTTACGCAGCATTTTTTCAATCTCTAAAATTTGACCCTCAATAAAACCCTGCTCGTTTTTGGCGTCTTCATATTCGGAATTTTCGCTGATATCTCCCAATTCCAATGCTTGTCTGATTCTTTCCGCAACTTCCCGGCGGCGAACAGTCTTTAAGTACTCCAGCTTTTTCTCAAGCTTGTTTAACCCGTCCACCGTTAAAATTACTTCTTTCTCGTTGCCCATTTTACCGCTCCTTTCATTGAGCTTGGTTCTATGTTAAGTTAATATATGTCCACCTCATTCAGTTTATTCTAAATCTATCGTTGGCAAGTAGATGTCAGCGAAAAAGCCCGAGAAGACACGCATTCGGGTTTCACGGACTTACGGACTTATGAGTGTTGACGCTTGGATATAGTATCGGCTTAATATTAAAAAAGTTTAACCGAAATAAACTATAAGCACCGGAACAATAGGCCCAGTGCTATCAAAGTTATCTAATATTATAATCGAAAGCGCCCATGGTGTCAAGCTATTACATAACTATAACCTAATTTCCAATCCTAATTCCTTGCATAGAATCGCAAGTTTAAATACCCTTTCCAAAGGAAGTTCCGGACCATACCAGACCCCAAGGTTCACTTCAAAACAAGAACGGATCATTACTTCCCCTAATGCCGGATAAAGCGGAATTGTACCGGTTTTAGCGGTTACCTCAACCGGCAGGCCTAAATTGATGTTATTAATGTTCGGCCGTTCGGGGAAGAGTTGACAACAGATACCCCTGTAGTTTCCCCTGGTAAGCCGGTATTTGGTCAATCGTCCGCATTTGATGATCACCTTCGCCCCTTTATAATCCGAAGGCAGCTCCGAATAAATCCGGGGGACGACGCCGGTTTCAGCCATGATGATATCGGCGGCGCGCTCCAAAAAGCGGTGATTTGGGGAAACTAATGTTAAAAAACGGACTTCCCGGGCGATTAATCGCGCGCAGGAAAGACCTAAATTACCTTCTTCCCAAACTATCATCGCTTTGGCCCGACCCGGAGAGATATCGTAGTTTTGTAACAACCGCCGAAACCGATTAATAAAAAACAACAATTCCAACGCCTTGCCGTCGCTGATACCTGGAAAAGACGGTTTGGATAATAACTTTAACGGGGGATGAAAAGACGAACCCACCTCCAGCCCGATTACTTTGATTTCCCTTGCTTCCAGATCATTAAGCAACTTTCTCCATAAGTTAAAACGGTCTTCTTCATCCCAAATGACAACCGGTTTGCAGGGGAGTTTCCAACCCCAACCCTGAATCTGATGTTGGAAAAGAGTAGCCGTTATCTTTCCGATCCGAAGCGGTCCCTTATAAAAACGCCACCGCTCCGGCATAATTCGTAACACCCGCCCCCAGGACGAATTTGATTCGATTAGTAGCGGAGACAAAAAACCAAAGTAGCTCATTAAACCGCCCCTCTAATCAATTAAATATGAGGAACGGTTTTTACTTATACCTTTTTATAATCGACTGCGCAAATAGGACCGGTGTTTTTAACTCTTGACTTTCAACTTTCGCCTTTTATCTCAGTCTTACCACCCGAGGTTCAAATTTTAATTGATCCAATAGTTGCAGATAATCGTTTTCAGACAAATCCCCGGGCTTTTTCCCCGAAAACGCGACCATTAACGCTTCAATAACATTAGTGCCGAAGGAGCGTCCGGAGAATTCGGGAGTCGAAGTAACGAGCAGCGCGACCCCCCTCAGCTTTAATTCCTCTAAATCCGCCGCTGTAACCGTATTGGTAACGATGATCTTGCCTGTTATTGACGGCGGCATGTATTTCTTGAGATATAAAAAGTCGCCGGCGATGATTTCCGCAGTTTCATAATATTTGGCGTATTTGGGCGTATCATGTTCTTGTTTGGAACCGGTCGGATAAAGCAATTTAAAGGGCATCCTCGTGATTACCGGCAAAAAGGTCCGAGCCAGCCTTTCCAATCCGCTTAAAGTTTTAATGGGAACCGGTATTCCCAAAGCAAAAATCAAATCGGCAAAGACCAGATCCGCTCCGGCCAAGCTAAACGCCTGCGCCATGCCGAACCGGTCGACCCCTGAGGCCATCAATACTTTTTTCCCTTTAAGATCGATGTTTAACCGCTCATCCAAAAACTGTACCACTCTGCGTTCCAGCGTGTTTTTCAGTCCGCTTCCGTCGACGATCGGCGATTTTCGAGCGGCCCGGGCCAATTTGGCGGCATCCCGAACTACATAACGTTTTTTACCGGCAAAAAGATAAAGATCGATCCCTCCCATGCCGAAAGCGTCAACCTGACCGTCAAGTTCTTTAATCATTCGGATTGCTTTGGCGAGATCTCCGTCGGTCCCGATCCTTTCAACCGTTACTTTCTCGCCGAAAAATTCCAATTCCACGCGATGGTCTCTTTTCGAACTCCCCAAACTAACACTGACGATTCGTTTCAACTTATTCCCCCGCTTATAAGTACGGATTAAATATTTAATTATGGCTCACAACGCTTTACTTTCCAGACTTGCTTCGTATTCTTTTAATATTAATTCTAAATCAGCCGCTCGACTCACGTGATTGACTTGATCCCGGACCCGGGATGCGCCGGGAAGACCTTTAAAGTACCAACCCAGATGTTTGCGCATTTCCTTAACGCCCCGTTCTTCGCCGGAGTAGGCGACTTGCAACGCTAAATGTTCCCGGATTATTCCAAACTGCTCTTTAAGGGAAGGTTCGGGGATTAAAATCCCTTTTTCGAGATAAGCCCTTACCTGACCGAAAAGCCAGGGACGGCCCATGGCCGCTTGTCCAATCATCACTCCGTCGCAATGGGTTTGCTCCATAATCGCGGTCGCCGCTTGAGGCGAATCAATATCGCCGTTGCCGATCACCGGAATGGCAACCCTTTGTTTAACCGCTTTAATTTGATCCCAATCGGCCCGGCCATGATAATATTGTTCCCTGGTCCGGGCATGGACCGCAACCGCCGCCACCCCCAAGGATTCAGCCAGTTCCGCTAATTCCGGAGCGACTATATGATCCCGATCCCAACCCAATCTACATTTGAGTGTCACCGGAATACTGACCGCCTCAACCACGGCTTTGATAATATCCCGAGCCAAAGGAAGGTTCTTGAGCAATGCGGCGCCCTCGCCGTTTTTTACGACTTTCGGAACCGGACAGCCCATGTTGATATCGATCAGATCCGCGCCCGCTTCTTCAATCGTTCGAGCCGCCTCAGCCATCACTTCCGGTTCGGAACCGAATATCTGAATGCTGACCGGCCTTACTGTCGGGTCGATTCCAATTAACTCTCTGGTCTTTTTACTGTTATAATGCAAGGCCATGGCGCTGACCATTTCACCGCAAATCAATCCGGGACGGTAACGGCCGACTATCTTCCGAAACGGAGGATCAGTCACCCCGGCCATCGGCGCCAGGATTACCGGATTTGACAGTTCCAGCGAACCGATTCTTAACATTCCATACCTTCTTGTAAGCTGATTAAATATTTCATTTATTATTTAACTAAAAACTTTTGAAATTGATTTAATAAGGGCTGTTCCATCTCCACCAGCAGTTTAATCCCGGTTTCGGTAAAATCCTCTTCCAAAACCCGCGCTTTACGGTGTAATATATCAAGCAATCCCGCATCGGTAAAAGGTATCATCAACCTGCAACTCCGGACGTTTTTCGTCAGCCGGTTCCGGAGTTCATTCAATAAATCGTCAATCCCCGCGCTGGTCAGCGCCGATATGGGAATTGCGTCCCACTCCTTACAGATCCGGTCTAAAACCGGACCGGGTTCGATCAAGTCGGCTTTATTTAAAACAGTGATAATCTCGGCGTCTAAGAGGTCCAATTCCTTTAAAACCTCGCGCACCGCCAGATACTGCTCCATTATTTCCGGATTGGCGCCGTCCAAAACCTGAATCAACAGCGTGGCCCGGGCCGTTTCTTCCAACGTCGCTTTAAAAGCCGCCACCAATTGGTGGGGAAGATCCCGGATAAACCCTACCGTGTCCATGAGGATTATTTCCTGATGTTCCGCGATTAAAATCCGCCGCGAAACCGGGTCCAAGGTGTCGAATAATCGCCTTGCCGCCGATACGCCGGCATTGGTCAGCCGGTTAAATAAAGTGGATTTACCGGCGTTCGTATATCCTACCAAGGACACCGTGGGAATTCCGAATTTTTGACGTCGGCGCCGCTGGACGCTTCGATGTAGCTCAATCGCCTTAATTCCCCTTCGCAGATCGGCAATCCGGCGCCTGATCCGGCGTCGGTCAACCTCCAGCTTGGTTTCACCCGGCCCCCTGGTCCCGATCCCCCCGCCCAGCCGCGACAACTCCTTGCCCAGTCCGCCGCTGAGCCTCGGCAGCAAGTAATTTAACTGGGCTAATTCGACTTGAATTTTTCCTTCCTTGGTTTTGGCGCGTTGCGCAAAAATATCGAGGATCAAGCCGGTCCGATCCAATATCCGAACCCCGGTCAAGTCCTCTAAATTCCTCACTTGGACCGGAGATAGATCTTGTAGCGAAATTATTAAGTCCGCCCGTGTTTCCCGGACCAACATTTTTAGTTCCTCGGCTTTCCCGGAACCCAAAAAAAGAGCCGGATCGGGATTGGCTCTGATTTGAACCACCCGGGCCACCGGTTCCGCGCCGGCGGCTTTGACCAACTCGTCAAATTCGCTCCACAGAAACTTAAAATCAACGTCATTGTATAGAAACCCATCGATTCCGATGAGGATGGCCCGTTCTTTAAGATCATTCCCGCCCATGATTTCCTTTGATTTTATTAAATATTTTAATTATTCAATTCGTAAATAAAGCGAAGGCCGTGTAATGTTAAATGCGGTTCAACTTGATCAATCATTTTAGTATTCTCCGCCATTAACCCCGCCAAACCTCCGGTGGCGACAACCCGAGGATTACAATTCATCTCCGTTTTCATGCGGGTGATAATTCCTTCCACCAACCCGAGATACCCGTAAAATAAACCCGCCTGCATCGCGTGAATGGTGTTTTTGCCAATAATCGATTTCGGTTTCTCGATTTCCACCCGGGGTAGCTTGGCGGTCCTTTGAAACAAAGCTTCGCTGGAAATCCCCAACCCGGGGGCGATGGCGCCGCCGTGGTATTCGCCGGTGGGGGCTATCGCGCAAAAGGTAGTGGCGGTGCCGAAGTCGACCACTATTAAGGGCGGTCCGAAAAGTTTGATGGCGGCCACGGCGTTAACCACCCGATCGGCGCCTACCTCTTTGGGGTTTTCGTACTTAAAAGCGAGACCGGTTTTGATTCCCGGCCCGATTACCAATGGTTTAACCGCGAAATACTTCACGGCCATCTCTTCAAACAGCCCGGTAACCGGCGGCACGACACTGGAAATCACCGCCGCTTTTACTTGAGCAACCGCCAGATTGCCGTCCTGAAAAAGGTTTTTAATTAACATTCCATATTCATCAACGGTTTTGCGGCGTTCCGTCGCCAATCGCCAATTGGCAATCAACCGTTCTCCTGAAAAAACCCCGACCACGGTTTGAGTATTGCCGATATCGAAAACCAAAAGCATGGATTTCACTCCGTTTTGCGCCGAAATCCGGCACTAATTCAAAAATCAAGAGAAAAAATGGCAAAACTATAATCATTATACCACAGCGGTCATTGTAGGACAATAAAAGAGCGCCGAGTACCCAACAGGGATTCAGGCGTTTCCTGTCGAATCTGTTTCATCGATATCAAAAAAGAATGTTTTACAAATCAACCCGTTATCTCGTCCCGAAACCTTTGGGGATCTTATTCATTGTTATTTACCGGACAGCGAAAACAGATCAAGGATCAAGATAGTTCTGGAAAACACGAGATGAGAATAGTATATTGGGGAGGGTATCTCAGATGAAACGCAGCCTAATTACGGTCATATTATTGATATTCGTCAGCGCAATCGCTCCGGTAATCTCCGCCGAATCCGGCGAGGATTTTCACCCTATCCGGCCCGGAATGAAGATTACTTTCATGTTTATTATCGAACATATCGTGAAACCGGAACGGTTATGGTCTTTAAACGTGGTAAAAAGTTCCTACCCCGAATCGCTTACCTACACTTGGACCCGGCCTCATGAAGGAGAGCAGGAATTATCCGGAACCAGGATCTTAACGGATTTAAAATATAGCCGTGATTTCGACCCTTGGTATAAAAACGGCGAATCCAAGGCGACGAAAGCTACCGCGCCTTGGATCGCGCGTGAAGTATTGAAGGAATTAAGGAAAGACGGAACCGCCGGCGGCTTCCGGGTATGCGGCGCCGGCGCAGCCAACTGGATTCCCCGAACCCTTCAAGTCAAGGAAAAGATAGTTTTCCCTTTAACTATTAACGGGAAGACCGAGGTGGTCCACGCCTTAAAACTCAACCTGGGACTGGTGGTCTGGAATAATCTGAACAACCCCTTGGTCCTGGAATACGAGCCTCTCGGCATTCCGCTTATCACCGGCATCACCGGATGGCGGGTGAAGGAAATCAATTACTGACCATAGTTACACTCCGCCAATCGCTCTGGGCGCCGCCAAGATAATTTGGGTAATATTGCGGGCCCGATCGTATCTGGTGCTAAATTCGACATTGGCAACGCAGGCGTCAATTTCCACCTTTTCCTTTATTAAGCCGCTCAAACCCCTTTGAATGCTATTGTCTTCCTCAAAAGCCGAATTGACCAATTCGGCTTTGAGTTTTCGAAAAGCCCGGCCGGATAACTCCCGCACCAATACCGCCGGGATCTTCCCCTTGTGTTCGCCGATAAAAGCGACGTTAAAGTCTAGGTCCTCGCCGAGACCGGCAAGTTTTTCCCGGAAATCCCGGATATATTCGCGCAGATTATTTACTTCTTCGATATGAATCGTATTTACTCCGAGTTGGGTCTCGGATATCTCCCCAAACCTGGATGACTGGATGGTAATGGTGACACTTGTTCCGTTTGGCTGCGTTCCTTCAAACGCCAAATAGCAAAAATCATCTTGTTCCCCGGTAATCATCCCGGTCTTGAGCCGGAGGTTTAATTTTTTTTGGATCCGCCCCGCGATCTCTCGCAATTCATAAAGTGTAAGCCGGCGATCGTTTAATTTCATCCAGGCTTCGATATCTATTTCCTGCAACGGGATTCCCGTCGCCTTCCAAGCAGTTTCCAACGGATATTCATATAATCTTTCGCCGACTGTTACATCCACAAATTTGGTTGAAAAAAGCAAGATAAATATGGCTGAAAACAATATTTTCATGAAAAAATTCCGGATCACCAAAACTCCCTCCCCGGACCGTTTCTTAAGGGTTTATCCGTAGAACAGTATGGGGATTTCTGGAGTGAAATATACGGAAGATATTTATTATTGTTACCTGAAATTTTGTAGAAACGAGTGCCAATCCGTAAAAAAATCCCGTCTAAAACAGGGGTTTTTGATAGACGGGATTGAAAAAAGGGTTAGTGAAGCTTATCCTACAAGAGCTATTTTAGTGAATGATTACAGTAGAAAAACGATCATTGCCAAGCTGAAAAAGAAGAAAGCGGTAAGCAGTTTTACTTTTAGTAAATGCCGCCGGACCAACCCGGTCACAACTTCATTGGTTAAACCCAGGTAGACTCCGACAAAAACCATAACCAAGGGCATGACAAAAATAAAATTATACAACAGCAAATAACCGATCGCTCTCAGCCGGACCGCACTCACTTCCCGGATCATGAAGATAATCGGCAAATATACCTGGCCGGTACAGGGAAGTTCCAACAATCCGACAACGCCGCCTAATAGACATCCGCTTAAATAATTTAACACCGGTTTTTCAGCCCTAATCAGGGAATGGATCTTTTGCTTCATATTTATTCCCAACCCCAACTTTACTCGATCGGAGCGGCCTTTTTTCAGCATCATCCAATCGCCTAAATTCAATAATCCGAATAAGATCGCAACTCCTATAATTAGCCATCTGAATATTTTCCCGGCCAATGCAAACATTTGAAGCCGGTTTAAGATTTCAACCAGGCCGATACCGGCTAGAAAATAAGCGATAAATACACCGAGGCTGAAAAGAAGTCCCGAAAGTATCAGTTGTTTTCCTCGGCGGCCGATGAATGAAAGGTATGAAATTAGGAAAACCAGCGTGCTAAAAGCGCAAGGATTGATCCCATCAACCAATGCTCCTAAAACCAAGGCAACCAGACTGAGCTTATGAAATTCTTCTTTAACATTCAAATTCGTCCCGGGTATCTCCGATAGGCTTGCATCCGGAAAATCCACGCCTCCCTGAAGGTAATATTTTAGGATGGTTTGATCCAAACGTTCCCGGATCGCAGCCGCTCCTTCAAGAACGTCATTTCCGATCATTATCAACGGCGGCGTTTTATTGATTCTCTTGCCGGACTCGCGCTCCAGTTTTAACAGCAATTCAAAATTGGGCGGCGAACTGATTTCGAGATATCTTATCTCTAAATTTTGACCATATTTTTGGATTAACGGTGGAAGGATTTCATGTTTAATAAGCTGACATGATTTGCAATCCTCGGAATAAAAAAAGAATAACCGCGCCTTTCCCACGGCGACTGAAGCGAGTGAAGCTCCGCTAAACATGATAAACAATAAAAAGAGCGTTAACAATCGTTTCATTTTAGTTTTCCCGGATAACCGTTCCCTGATATTTAATCATTTTCACCGGCGCGACCGGATCATTGGTTTCGATAATAATCAGCTTGGTAAAACCGCCCCAATAGCCTTTGGAATTAAAAACAAGCTTGATTTCACTCTGCTGTCCCGCTTCAATCGTTGATTTTGAGAACCGTACCTTGGCGCAGTCGCAATCGGGGGTTACTGATAAAATCTCTAAAGGCGCTTTACCGGTGTTTTTAATTATAAAGACATGCTCAACCGATTGGCCTTCGGTTATTCTTCCGAAGTCGTAAGAGGTAACCGGAATGAACAGTTCGGGCGCATTGGCGAAAGTAAGAGTGGATATCGATAATAATAGGGTAAATATTATGAATGTTAATATTATATTTTGTTTCATTTGGATTCCTCGCTTTTCGCCTCACCCCTCCGCAACTCTTGTGTGCCGTTCGAAATCGAGTGCGGCTCCCCTCTCCCGCAACGTACTGTCCGTTTTGCAGGACGTGAGAGGGGAAATATGTTTTATCCGAGCTTTTGTTATAAAACTGCTTTAGCTTTGTAATGACGCTGGAGATATCGGCGAGTTCTTCATATCGCTGGAGATCTGCAAAATCATCTATACTACGAATATCACTAAGAACTGTCACCAGCAACTTTAGAAAATCACCAAAGATAAAAGCATATTTATGACTAATGATGCATTACTAAAATATTATATTTCACACTCAAAACATTGTTCGCAATGGACTGGCATAATTTATAATAGCTTTCGATCTCTTCCTTATAAAGTTGAACTCTCTTTACGCTAATGTGAAAGAGTTAATAACACTAAATTCTTAATAAAACTGGCAAATTCAACAATTTCAGTTTTAGTAACAAGTTTATTTATTATTTACTAACTCTAAATTTTTCAAAAAATGAGCTTAAAATTTTATTATTATTATTTTACCCATCGATCCCTTTCGCTCAAAGAGAATGAAGATTGAGTTGGTTCAAGTCTAAGTTCAACCACGTAACTATAATTCTCAATTTCTTTTGATTGCCAAAAATTTTTAAAATGAAAAATTCGAGCTTCTTTATATTGAATTTTCAATAGCTTAACTTCACTCCAAAAAACCTTAATTTCATCAACATGATCTGCTCTAAATAGTTCATGTGTTTTTTTTGATATCTTCGTTTTAGCAGGTACAATATATAGATTATATACAAAAGATGTCGTAGCTCCACCACTAATTTCGGTTAAAACTGCTTCAAGCCTATTATCTGGGGAGGGGATTCTTAATATCTCTCTTTCCGAAGTCTTTCCAAATATATATAATAGATAAATAAAATAGCCAAGAATAACTATAATAGTACAAATCACTAGGATTAAGACTGTTTTTTTAGTCATCATTGCCCTCGCTTTTTATAGCAATTTTTATACCACCATATGCCTTTTTGTATCATTGCTTGATCTCGTGGATCATCACCATAAGGTGCTTTACCCCATGGGCTTCCATTCTCCTTTTGATAGTTTCCAGAACGAGTTTGTGCCCATCCAGCCATTCTAAATAATACCTGATCAGGAAAATATCCAGCTTTTCCGACCACTCCATAATGAAAATTACCAAAGTCTTCATATTGACTTCCTAATTGTTTATAATCCCATGGACCTCTATTTCTTACTTGATTATAGAACCATATTGGAAATTTTGGGTCCCACCAAAAATGTTTCTGTGTTTCTTTAATATTTTTAACAACATCTACACCAGGCGGTGCTTGCGGAATATCATCACATTCATCTTTGTTACAATTTGATGTAGTTAAACCATAATAATCAACATAATTAATAGGATCATTTATACAATAACCATATAGATTTGTATCTCCCCCATCAAACCCAATCAGGTCTTTTGCCGTCCACCGTCCCAACTCCCCATCATAGTCTCTAGCCCCGAAACGCACCAACCCTGTATCCTTGTCGTACAATCCTCCTGCAAACCCAAAGGGCTGGATGCCAGGATTCGTATCCAACGTTACCTTCCCAAACTCATCATACTCCATCTTCTGGACGATGTCACCGGTGGAAGTATTAACCACTAGCCGGACGCTGCCAAGATGGTCGGAGATAATCCAATACTTTACTCCGCCCTTAATCATATAATCCGGCACATTAGCCCGGGTCCCATAGACAAACCGGGACACTACATTGCCGTTGGCATCAAGCTCAGCGAGTGGATTTAACGCATCTTGATAGAGGAAACCTTGAACTAATACCCCATTAACCTTCTTCCCAATCCTCCGATTCAACCCGTCAATCACATACTCTATCTTCGTCCCATCCGGCAACGTCACCGCCCGCAAATTACCCAGCACATCATAATCATAAACCATAGTGCCTTCGGCATCACTCTTACTCTTCAATTCCCCATTCGCCGTATACTGATAGGTATTCCCCCCATAACTCAACAACCGGTCCTGATCATCATAAGTCCCGTTAAAAGTCCCGTCTACTCCGGTATACCTCACCCGGTTCCCATTGGCGTCATAATCGTAATGGGACACTAATGCGCCATCCCTATAAACATCGGTTAACTCATCGGTATTCGGATCATAAACATAACTGTAAGTATGGGTTTCCCCATTCACCGTCTCGGTCTTGGTCACGATCCGCCCCAGTTTATCACGGGTGCCAATAGCCGCGGGGTAAACCCACACGGCTATGAAGTTCTATCAACCCCCGCTAAACCGGGGCTGGC
>JAAYHS010000186.1 GCA_012735315.1 Bacillota bacterium
CATTAGTAATTCGTATCCCATCAAACATTTCTTGAACCTCGCAGGTGATTATTTTATATCTTGAGTATTCAAGATTTGATGGCGCTTTTCCTTGCTTTTCAGAGTTTTAGTTCACTGATTTAGGATTACTATACAATACTTTTTAGTTCAAATTAACGATAGTAATATTGAAAAAGATTGTGTCAAGTATAGTTCGCAATTTTCCATCGGGACCGTCTAAGCTAAGCTGCTTTCCTCCTGGCTATGATTTGCTGAATAATGTCTTTTTTAATATAGCATCTATAGGTTTCCCAATCCTCTGCATACTCAATTAGATAACAAGTAATCAGTCGTATATAAGATTCCATTGAAGGAAAGATCCCAACAACTTTAGAACGACGGCGGATTTCTTTATTCAAGCGTTCCAAGATGTTAGTTGAACTGATTTTCCGTGGTATCAGCAGTTTTTTTCTTAGCAATAAAACCTTTACTTGATAGAATTGGAGCATTTTGTTCGATAGCGCAAAAGGTAGCAATTCCAGTAGGAAATCACCCTTTAAACCATATCGAATAAAGATGAAAGCTTTAAGAAATTTGGATTCTAGATTGAAGATGGCTTGGATGTTAAACAAGACTCAAAATATACTTTTTGATTGGAAAATGAAGGTTGGTTAAAAGGAGATAGAAATGACAATGAAAAGTAAAACTAAAATAATTATTTTTGGTACCGGATCTGGATTTGAAAAAGTTTTGGAAGTTATTGATTTGGATAAAGTAGAAATAGTAGCAATTTTAGATAATAATGAGTCTAAACAAGGAACATATTTAATTGGAAAAAAAATAGATACTCCTTTAAATGTTCATAAATATGACTATGAATATATTATAATTGCAAGCCAGTTTTATAATGATATTTGCAATCAATTAATTAATTTAGGGGTAAATGAAAAACGAATAATTAATATTCTTAAAGTTAAAACATCCAGTCAATTAGTGCAAGAGATTTTTATTTATAATTTTGCAATAAAATCTATTATTAAGAATGAGTACTTGAAAAGTTATATTAAAAACTATGCCATATGCAACATGAATGTGTTGGATAAGGAAAGGAATGTGAGGTTTTATGATTATCAAGATTACTTAATTAAAGGTATAGATTATGTAAGGATTTCTTCTTTAGAACTTATATCGCGAGAAGTCTACGAACGTCAAATTGAGGGCGCCGTTGCCGAATTAGGAGTATATCAAGGGGGATTTGCTAAAATTATTAATGAGTTATTTTATGATCGAAAAATATATCTATTTGATACTTTCGAAGGTTTTGCCGATAAAGATGTAGAGTATGATGATAAACATGGGTTTTGTAAAACTAAAGTAGGTCATTTAAGTGATACAAATATTAATATTGTTCTAGACCAAATGAAATATAAGGAAAATTGTATTATAAAAAAGGGATATTTCCCAGATACAACAGATGGACTCGATAATGAGGTATTTGCATTTGTAAGTATCGATGCTGATTTATATAAACCAACATATGAGGGTTTGAATTTTTTTTACGATAAATTATCAGAAGGTGGATATATAATGGTTCATGATTATAACCATAGTTTATATAAAGGAGTAAAGGAAGCAGTTCGTAAATTTTGTAATGAAAGAAGAATTAACTTCTTTCCATTGAGTGATTATCATGGTAGTGCGGTTATTATGAAGTAAGTTCATTAATATAAAAATAAATAGTAATATGACTGGATATTTGGATAATTAGTTCATATCAGAAAAAAGGAGTAAAAATGAAAATTATTATCTTTGGTACCGGTGATTCGGCAAAGAATTTTTTAAATGATATTGAAGAATCTATTAATATCATTGCATTTGCGGATAACAATCAAGCAATGTGGGGTAAAAGCTTAAACAATATAACTATTATCAATCCAGCGAAAATACTGGAGCTTGATTATGATTATATTATAATTTGTAGTATGTTTACAAAAGAAATTATTGAAAGCTTACTTGCAAGAGGAATTAAAAGGGATAAGATTATTGCTTACTATGATAATTTTTACACCAAAGAAGATAGAGAAAAAGAATTGTTTATATTAAATAAAATAACAAAACAAAAAAAGAAAGGCAATAAAAATATTGCATTATTAACGAGAAGAAATTCCGGATGTAATTGCCTGGCTTTATATAAGAATGTTTTGCCCCAAATTAAAGATAATTTTACAGTCTCCCTTGTTGGTTTAGAGGAATATAAACAAAGGTTGCGTGAATTTGAAGTCGTATTTACAACACACATGGAGTCGCGAAACTATAGAAGCATGCTTAATATAGAAACATGGCATGGGTTTCCGCTGAAGACATTAGGATTTCTGGAAAAGAATTGTATAGACAATATAACAAGAGCTGATAGCGGCATAGATTATATTATTTCTTATTCCAATTTTTATAATTATATTATGTCAAGTGTATATAAAATAGACATTAGAAAATTTATTGTTACCGGTATGCCAAGAAATGATTTATTAGCTAATGCTAAAGCTAATGATTATATCTCTTTGCTTCTTAATAGGAAGATAGAGAACAAAAGAATAATCTTTTATGTACCTACTTTTAGGAGTAGGAAAGGTAAAGAAAAAAGAGAGGGTATTGAGATTTTTTCACAGATTTCCGAGTTAAAGTTAATTGACGAATATATGAGAGAAATAGATGGTTATTTTATAATCAAAAAACATCCAGTGGAAGAAGATTTACTGGAGTTAAATAATTACACAAATATTTTTTTTCTTACAGATGAAAACTTGACGCGGTTAAACATTGATTTTTATGAGATTTTAGGAGGTAGTGATATTTTAATTACAGATTATTCTTCAGTCTATTTTGACTATTTGCTTTTGAATAAACCAATTATTTTTTGGACGAAAGATATAGACCTTTATAAAGAGAGGAGAGGTTTTCTGTTCGAGAATGTCGAGGTTATGATGCCTGGTCCAAGGGTAAAAACTGCGATTGAGTTAACTGAAATGATAGACCGGTTTATTAATAACCCTGATTGGTATTCAGACGAACGGGAGAACATTAAAAAACAAGTTCATTTATATGATGACTTTAATTCATCACAGAGAGTATGGAACGTATTTTTAGATATATACAATAATTTATAGCGAAGTGAGTTGAGATTATGACTATTAATGAATATCTGAATAAAAACTATAAAAAAATTATCGGGTGGGGAACAGGTGGATGTTTTAAAAAATTATACAAAGAGTTGAACATCGATTTGGAATATTTGATCGATAGCAATGAAAGCAGGACCGGGCAGGTATTAGAGGGCTATACTATATTTTCGCCGTCAGTATTACAAAAAGAAGAACTGGACGATGTGTTGATAGTAATATTTTCCATTTTCCATGAAGAAATATGCGAAACAATTAATAAATATGGAGACTTTTGCACAATAAACGGTGAACAGCTTCTTTTGTTTGGTTACACGTTAAAGGAAAACAACAAAATTCTAGAAAAAGAAGAAGAAAATAAAGATATTGTAATAAGCATTTCAAGGAATGATTTTTCTTTAGTAGTAAATGGTCTTAATAAATTCGTAAGGGAACAAATGGTCTTATTTAATAAAAATGGATATATAAATATACACTTATTTTGGAGACATTTCAATCTTAAAGGCTTTCAGGGGTTGTATTTCTTTGTTGTGAAAGATGGGTCTATGGTAGGGTCGTACAGAGCGACCGAATTATTTCATATTATAGAAAGAGTTAAAACTGTAATCATACACAGTTTAGCTACGATGGATCTGGATGCTTTGGATTTAATACTGGAACATGTTAATAGAAGCATTCCTGTTTTATATTACATTCATGATTTTTCCAGCATATGTAGTCATATAAAGCTAATGTATAATGATAAAGTCTTTTGCCGTAGTTATGAAGATGGCTGGCGTAAATGCGCAACTTGTGAAAGTGGCGAGAAAAGAAAAAAGATCTTCGAGTACCATAAGAAACTCTTTCAAAGAAAAAATGTCAAAATTATTGTTCCATCAAATAGCACAAAAGAGATCATACAACGCTCTTTCAACCCCGGTCCTAAAAAAATTCAGGTAATTCTTCACCAAAAATATAGAATAGTGAATAAAGAAAACATAAAGATAAATCCAGTGATTAAAGTTGCCTATGTAGGATATAAAGACATCCATAAAGGGTGGGATATATTTAAACGGCTAGTTGGCGATTTTCGCGATAAATATAAGTTTTATTGTTTTGGTGCCAGCGATGAGATAATTGAAGGAGTGGAATATGTCGATGTCTCCTTTATAACCGATGGAGAACAGGCCATGACTAAAAAGCTGGTTGAATATGGTATCGATGTTTCATTATTGCTATCTTTGTGGCCAGAGACTTATTCATACACCTATTTTGAGAGTTTTGCAGCAGGCGCCTTTGTAGTAACCACAACATTAAGCGGTAATATTTATGACCAAATCCAAAAAAATAAAAATGGTATAGCGGTTACAAGTTATCAAGAATTAAAAGATTTATTTAGTGATGAAGAAAAGTTGAGGAGCCTTATTTTAAGAAATAAACGGAGAATTGTAGGCTTAAGGAGCAACGAGGAAGAGATTTTTAAACATTTTTAATGCAGCTATTCTTTATCGAAAGGATTCGGTCAATGTTCACCGATCTCCCCCAAATCAAAAAACATGCCAAACCGGTGGATTTTTGGACGGTCAATTTTAGCTACTTCTTTTCCCTTCGGTTTGTCTCATTAATCCAGCACACCTCCATCACGTAAATCCCGCTAAAAAGAAAAGCATTAAACGTTAATAGGTAAGAAATCTAGTCTAAGAGATTGACCGGATTAAGCCGATTAGTTATATAAAAGGAACAGGAGAACAATCAAATGAGAGCAGTCATTTTAGCCGCGGGCGTCGGTTCCCGACTCGGTAAACCTTTCCCTAAATCCTTATCCCAATTGCCGACCGGAGAGTCAATTTTGGGACGGCAGATCCGGATCCTTCGTGAACAAGGAATCAAAGAGATTATTATTGTGGTAGGATTCAAAAAAGAGTTTGTCATGGAATACTTTCCCAATGTATTTTACAGTTACAACCCGTTATTTTATATCACCAATACCTCCAAAAGTCTGTTGCATGCTTTGGAAGACTTGGAGGATGATGTAATTTGGCTCAACGGCGATGTTATCTTTGATGATGTCATTATTAACCGGGTTATCCAATGTCCGGGGAATGTGGTCGCCGTAAATTCAGCCCATTGCGGCGAAGAAGAAGTCAAGTATCGTACTGATCAAAACGGTTATTTGGTGGAAATCAGCAAACAGGTTGCGAATCCGCAAGGTGAAGCAGTAGGAATTAACAAAATATCGGTTCAAGATATTAACGCGTTTAAAGAGTGTTTAAGAAAATGTGAAGATAAAGATTATTTTGAACGCGGGATTGAATTCCTAATTGAACAGGGGAAACAATTTAAAGCTGTGGATATCTCGGATTGCCGGTGTATTGAAGTGGACTTCCAAGCCGACTGGGAAGTAGCGGTTAGTCTCTTTAAGGAGGACTGAAGCATTTATGAACGGCGGAGAACCGGTAATCATCTTTGGAGCGTCAAAATTAGGGGAATTGGCTTATCATGAGTTACGAGATTCTCGGGAGATTATCGGTTTTTGCGATAACGACCAATCAAAACAAGGCCGAGAATTTTGCGGGTTGCCGGTTATCAACCCGGACGAGTTGACCGGAAGGAAGGCGCGGGTGATCATCGCCAGCGGTTACGCTTTGGCGATTATTAAACAATTGATCGCCATGGGCGTCAAGGCTTTTTCGGTATTTGCCGCTGCTACACAAGGCGGCTTTTCGGTCCAAGATTATGATTACCGCAGTTATGATAGTTTTGAACAGAGGGCGGATCGGATCAGCCTTTTGGTGGAGAACAATTCGGGTTCCAATACCCTGGCGCTCTATAAGTTAATGCCCGAGTATATTCGGGAGAAATATGATATCCGTTTTCTAGCCAAGTCAGATACAGATCGCGGTTATTATTACGACCTGATCACCAGTAAAATGGTGGTTTCAACCCATGATATGGCTTATGACCGGGATCAGCTTAACATTCAACTGTGGCACGGTTGTCCCTTAAAAGGTTTATCCTATATGAGCCGGTATCAACAACAAAACGCTGAGTGGAACCATTTGAACTGGCAGTCCCTAGCAGTGGTCGCTTCTTATTCCACCTTTTATACTACATTAATGAACGCCTGTTATGGGTTGGATATATCCAAATATCGAATTACCGGCATGCCACGTAATGATCTGTTATTCGGAACGGAAGGCAGGAGCAGGTTGGAAGAATTGACCGGTGTCGGTTTGGCCGGGAAAAAAGTGATTTTTTTCGTTCCTACCTTCCGCCGGAGTATCTCCGGTGAGTATAACGGGGAATGTAATAATAAGCGTCTGTTTGATGTGGCTGGGTTTGACAATGAGATTTTTAATAAATTTTTGGCTGAAAATAATTTAGCCTTGATAATAAAATCCCATCCCTTTGAAGAAAGCGGACGAAGTAATAATGCCCTCCGGTTTCAGACGGAAAACATCCGGATTATCCGGGAAGAAGCTTTACACCAAAATAACTTGGACTTTTACGAACTGTTAAGCGTCGCCGACCTTTTAATCACCGACTATTCTTCGGTATATTTTGACTATTTATTGCTGGAGCGGCCAATCATCTTTACACCGGTTGATCTGGAGGTATATCGAGCATCCAGGGGATTATTGCTGGAACCATACGACGATTGGACCCCCGGTCCGAAATGTTTCAGCATGGACTCCTTGACGCGCGAGATCCAAAAATCCTTGGCGGATCGGGAGTATTACGCATCGGAACGGAATCGGTTGAAACGAATTGTACATTATTATCAAGACGCGGACTCATCCACGCGGGTCTGGGAGTTAATCGACCAAATGATGAGTCATTGTTAAACCGATCATATTCTAGGAATATTGTAATGGAGAATATCATGAATATCTTGCATCTCACCACTTATCTCCAGGGTGGAGCAGGTAGGATCATTACCGCTCTCGCTTTAAAACAAAGACATAGCGGGCATAATGTCTTTGTTTTGGCTTCAAAAACATCGGAGCCGGGATACTGCAGTTATGATGAATATTTAATTTCATTAAGCGCTAACGGCATTCCACTTATTGAAGTCGATTCATCATTCAAACGGGATCTTGGTTTAAATTTAGTATTTGCTGAGGAAGTTCGAAAAGTAATTCTGAAAAACAAAATTGATATCATCCATGCTCATGCCGCTGTTCCGGCGCTTACCGGTATTATCGGACGGGCCGGGACCGACCGCTATATTCCAATAATTCAAACCATGCATGGCTGGGGAATCAGAAAAAACACTCAACACGAAAAGATGGATCTAACTATCATGAATGGGCTTGATAAGGTTGTTGCGGTATCAAAAAGTGACGAACTGTTATTGGCTCAAAAAGGGGTTAACCCGGCTAAATTAGTGGTTATTTATAATGGGATTAATGAGAAAGAAGATGCCTGCAACGACTCATTATTAGTAAAAGAACTCCAAGAACGAAAAAAAGCCGGTTATTATATAATCGGATGTATCGGCACGATTTCTGAAAACAAGAATCAGGAACTTCTAATCGAAGCGATGGAGGTATTAACTAAAAAGCATAGAGTATATTGCGCCTTTATAGGAGAAGGAGACCTTATTCCGGCGCTACGACAACAAGTTGATGAATATAAGCTAAGTCAAGATATTAGGTTTTATGGATACATAAGTAATGCAAGCAATTATATCAAATACATGGACCTATTTGTCTTGCCATCGCGGAGCGAAGGGTTCGGACTGGCCATTGTCGAATCATTTAGAGAAAAGACGCCTGTTGTCGCCAGCAATATCGATGTTTTCCGGGAATTAATCGTTGATCGGAAGAATGGTTTTCTTTTTGAAGATAATAATGTAAATTCTCTGATAGATGTAATTGAAAATGTAATTGATATTCCCGAAAGTCAAAAGAATGACATTATCGAAAATGCATTTTCAAAATATACCAGTCTTTTTACATTTGAAAAAATGGCAGCCCGTTATCAAGACCTTTATCGCAATTTATTAAACATGGAGTATCTATCGAATGAAGGAACGTTCTAATTCATGTCTTTAAAAACTGTTGGAGACACCAAGAAACCTCGGCCGGCTTGATTTTTGGCGTTCCATCTGTAGATACTCTATATAATATAGTAACAGAGGTGACTTATGTTTACCGTTCTTTTCACCTCCATCGGTCGCCGGGTCGAACTGGCGCAAGCTTTTAAGAATTCCTATTTGAATCACGGCATTTTCGCTCGGGTTTTCGGTACGGACTCCGATCCTTCACTGGCACCGGCGGGACATTTTGTGGATGATGTCTTCCAGGTTCCCCGAGTCTGTGAAAGCGGTTATGTCAAAGCCTTGCTGCAGATCTGCCGTAAACAAACGGTAAAACTATTGATCCCCCTTTATGAACCGGAGTTTTTGATCTTGGATCAACATCGCGAGGAGTTTAAAAAAATAGGGACAATAATTTTACTTTCAGCGACCGATGCGCTTAAAATATGCGCGGATAAATTGGAAACCTATGGTTTTTTTAATAAACACGACATAAATACTCCCAATACTTGGCCGATAGGGGAGCAACCGAGTAACACCGGCTTTCCGCTATTTGTGAAACCCCGGTCCGGCATGGGGTCCGCCGGCGTCTATAAGATCACTTCCCAAAGCGAGCTTGATTTTTTGGCCAATCGAAACCCGGAATTAATAGTTCAAGAATATATCTCCGGAACCGAATACACTC